>JANPHI010000091.1:0-30054 GCA_031424355.1 Betaproteobacteria bacterium | reverse complement strand
GGCGGGCCTAACCGGCGAAAAGGGTGTACTCGAATACCGTGGCCAGGGCCTGATGATCGGCATTCAGCTCGACCGCCCGTGCGCCGTGCTGCTGCGCCGCGCCGCCGACGCCGGCCTGATGATCAGCGTCACCGCCGACCGCGTCATCCGCCTGCTGCCGCCGCTGATCCTGGGCGCCGACCAGGCGCGCCAGATCGCCGCCCTCCTGTGCCCGCTGGTGAAGAGGTTCCTCGGGTCCGCTTCGTGAAACCCGCTCCGTGAAGCCCGCGCCATGAAACCCGGCGACTCGCTGATGCGGCACTACCTGCAGTTCAAGGACTTCAGGGCCGAGGAGTACGCCTACCTCTTCGAGCGCACCCGCATCATCAAGACGCGCTTCAAGAACTACGAGCGCTACCAGCCGCTGGTCGACCGCACGCTGGCCATGATCTTCGAGAAGGCCAGCACGCGCACGCGCGTCAGCTTCGAAGCCGGCATGTACCAGATGGGCGGCAGCGTGGTGCACCTGACCACCGGCGACAGCCAGCTCGGCCGCGCGGAACCGGTGGAAGACAGCGCCCGCGTGATCAGCCGCATGACCGACATCGTGATGATCCGCACCTACGAGCAAACGATGATCGAAAGGTTTGCGGCGCATTCGCGCGTGCCGGTCATCAACGGGCTGACCAACGAATACCACCCGTGCCAGATCCTGGCCGACGTCTACACCTACATCGAGCAGCGCGGCGACATCCGCGGCAAGGTGGTGGCCTGGGTCGGTGACGGCAACAACATGGCCAACACCTGGCTGCAGGCGGCCGAGATCCTGGGCTTCACGTTGCACGTCAGCACGCCCAGCGGTTACGAGGTGGACGCCAAGGTGGCGGGCATCCGCAACAGCGACTGCTTCAAGGTCTTCAACCACCCGATGCAGGCCTGCGAAGGCGCGCACCTGGTGACCACCGACGTGTGGACCAGCATGGGCTACGAGGCCGAGAACGAAGAACGCCGCAAGGCCTTCGTCGACTGGTGCGTGGACGACGAGATGATGGCCGTGGCCCAGCCCGACGCGCTCTTCATGCATTGCCTGCCGGCACACCGCGGCGAAGAGGTGACGGCCGAAGTCATCGACGGCCCGCAGAGCGTGGTCTGGGACGAAGCCGAGAACCGCCTGCACGTGCAGAAGGCGCTGATGGAGTACCTGCTGCTCGGCCGCATAGGCTGAGCCGGCGCGGGCTCAGTAGGTCGAACGCCCGCCGGTGATGTCGAAGACCGCGCCGGTGCTGAACGAGCACTCTTCGCTGGACAGCCAGGCCACCATGGCCGCGATCTCGTCCACCTCGACGAAGCGGCCCATCGGGATCTTGCCCAGCATGTAGTCGATGTGGCTCTGCTGCATCTGGTCGAACATGGCCGTCTTGGCGACGGCCGGCGTGATGGCATTCACCAGCACGCCTTTGGTCGCCACTTCCTTGGCCAGGCTCTTGGTCAAAGCGATCAAGCCGGCCTTGCTGGCGCTGTAGTGGCTGGCGTTGGGGTTGCCTTCCTTGCCGGCCACGCTGGCGATGTTGACGATGCGCCCGTAGCCCTGGGCCAGCATGTGCTGCACCACGTGGCGGCAGGTCAGGTAAGGCGCAATCAGGTTGACCTCGATGACCTGGCGCCACACGGCAGGTTCCAGGTCCCAGGTGGTGGCGTTGCCGCCGGTGATGCCGGCGTTGTTGACCAGGATGTCGATGCGGCCCTCGCTGGCCACCGTGCTGGCGGTGGCGGCGGCCACGGCCGCGTCGTCGGTCAGCTCGACCCGCTCGCCGCGCACGCGGCCCAGCGGCGCCAGAGCCGCACAAGCAGCGGCCGTGCGTGCGGCGTCGATGTCCCAGATCACCACGCGCGCGCCCGACGTCAACAGCCGCGCGGTGGTGGCGTAACCGATGCCTTGCGCGCCGCCGGTGACGACGGCAACGCGGTCCTTGAGGTCGATCTGGTTCATGGCTGAAGTCCTTGCAGCGCGGTGGCGGTGTGGCCTTGCTCGGCCTGGTCGGCGATGTACTGCCGGATGATGTTTTCGAAATTCGCCTCGGGCAGCAGACCCAGGCGTGCAGCGCGCGCCGCCGTGGCGCCGCGCGGCCAGTTCGCGACGATGCCGGCGATGCGCTCGTCACGCTGCGGTGTCACCAGCGCCCTGACCTTCGCGCCGGCCACCGTTTCCAGCGCGTCCAGCATCTGCTGCACAGTCACGTTCAGCCCCGGCAGGTTCAGCGCGGTGCGGCCCAGGAAAGCCTCGCGGCTGGCTTCGTAGACCGCGATCAGGCCGTCCACGGTGCGCTGCGGCGACGACACCGGGTGCGACACGTTCAGATCCACCGGCAAGGTGGCCGGCAGGCCTGCCAAGGGCTCGCGGATGATGCCGCTGAAGAAGGACGAGGCCGCGCCGTTGGGCTTGCCCGGGCGCACCGTCACCGTCATCAGGCGCGCCGCGCGGCCGTCGAGGTAGCCCTTGCGCGTGTAGTCGGCGATCAGGTGTTCGCAGATGAGTTTTTGCGCGCCGTAAGAAGTCTGCGGCGCCGGCAGCGTGTCGTCCGCAACGAGATCCGGCAGCGCCACGGCCGGGTCGGGGCCATAGACGGCGATCGAGCTGGAAAACACCAGCCGCGTGGGGGCGGCGCCCCCTTCAACGCGGGCCCGCAGGGCGTCCAGCAGCGCACGCGTGCTGTCGAGGTTGCTGCGCAGGCCGAGTTCGAAATCGGCCTCGCATTCGCCCGACACGGCCGAGGCCAGGTGAAAGACGCCGTCGAAGGCTTCGTCCTTCAGTGCCGCGCATTGCGCCAGCAGCGGGCCGACACGGGCTTGCACGCGGGCATCGGCCATCAGTTCGGGCCGGCCCGGCGCCTGGTCGGCCAGCACCAGTTGTGAGAGGCGCCGGCCGGCCAGTTCGCCGCGCGCCAGCAGCGTGCGGGCGAGTCGGGCGCCGACGAAACCGGCGCCGCCGGTGATCAGGATCTTCATGCTCGGGGCACTCCTTGTTCGCGTGGTGTTCGCTGTCTTGCCGCTTCGATGGGCGCTACCAGGCCGCGCCGAAGTGCGTGCGCAGCTCATCGATTTGCGCTGCGGTCAAAGGCCCCGGCCGGGTCATCAGCCACAGCCGCGCGGTCTCTTCCAGTTCTTCCAGCACCGCCATCGCCGTGTCGGGGTTGCGGTGCCAGACGATGGGCCCCAGCCGCTCACACAGCACCGCCCGCAGCGGCACGCCGGCGGCGCGCGCAGCGTCCAGCATCTGCGCCGCGATGTCGGCCACGGCGGGGTCGCCGGGGCGGTGATAGGGGATCAGCGGCACGCGGCCCACCTTCATCACCTGGTAGGGTGTGATGGGCGGCAGCACCGCGTCGGGCCGCCACACGCCCGCCAGCGTCAGCGCCACCAGGTGGGTGGAATGGGTGTGCAGCACGCAATGCGCTTCGTGGTCGCTGGCGTACAGGCGGCGGTGCAGCAGCAGCGTCTTGCTGGCCGGCGCGCCGCTGATCTGGCGGCCCGACGCGTCCACACGGGCCAGGGTGTCGGGTTCCAGCCGGCCCAGGCAGGCGTCCGACGGCGTGATCAAGAAGCCCGCACTGCCCGGCAAACGCACGCTGATGTTGCCCGCCGTGCTGTGCGCCAGACCGCGTTCGAACAGGCTGCGGCCGACGCGGCAGATGTCTTCGCGCAGCTTGATTTCGGTGATCACGGCGCGCCTTCCGCCGCCAGCGCCTGCGCGAAGAAATCAGCCCCGCCGAAGTTGCCGGACTTCAGCGCCAGCCACAAGGCGCGGCCATCGGCCTGCGTCCACGGCACGCCGGGGCAAATGGCCGCGCCGATGCGCAAATGCTGCACGCCCAGCGCCTGCACCACGGCGCCCGAGGTCTCGCCACCCGCCACCACCAGTTGTTGCACGCCGGCCTCGACCAAACCACGCGCGATGTCGGCCAGTGCGGCTTCCACCAGCGCGCCGGCGCGTTGCGCACCCAGTCGCGACTGCACGGCCTGCAAGGCCTCGGGCGCGACGGTGGCATGGACCAGCACCGCGCCAGCCAGCACCCGCTGCCGCGCCCAGGCCAGTGCATCAGCCACCACAGGCGCACCCTGGGCCAGCGCCAGCGCATCAACCGCGTAAGCTGGCCCGCCCGCCGCCTGCCACTGCGCCACCTGCGCGTGGGTGGCCGTGGAACACGAACCCGCAATCACCGCCGCCGCACCGCTGCGCACATCCAGCCGCGCCGCGTCGGCCTGCAACTGCACCCAGCCGCGTTCGGCGTAGAGCGCGGGAAGGCCCAGCGCCAGGCCCGATCCGGCCACCAGCAGCGGCAGGTCGATGGCGGCTGCCGCCAAGGCCTGCAGGTCGGCATTGGCGGTGGCATCGGCGATGGCCAGCACCACGCCTTGCGCACGCAGCGCTGCCATCTGCGCAGTCAGTGCAGCGACATCGCCACGCAGCAAACCCACACGCTGCCGGCACTGGGCCTGCAGCACGCGCACCAGGTTGCTGTCGGTCATCGGCGTCAGCGGGTGCTGGCGCATGCCGGTGTCGGACAACAACTGGTCGCCCACGAACAAATGCCCGCGATAGACCGTGCGGCCGTTTTCCGGGAAGGCCGGGCAAACCACGGTGAAGTCGCTGCCGAGCGCCTGCAACAAGGCTTCAGACACCGGGCCAATGTTGCCGGCGGGCGTGGAGTCGAAGGTCGAGCAGACCTTGAAATAGCAGCGCTGCGCACCGGCCGCTTGCAGCCAGCGCAAGGCGGCCAGCGACTGCGCCACCGCCTCGTCGGCCGCGACCGTGCGCGACTTCAGCGCGACGACGATGGCGTCGGCCGAGGCCAGCACATCGGCCGGCAGGTCAGCCGAAACAGCGCCCTGCGGCACACCGATGATCTGCACCGTGCGCAGACCCTGGCGCACCAGCATGCTGGCCACGTCGGTGGCGCCGGTGAAGTCGTCGGCGATCACCCCAAGGAAAGCCCCCAGCACAGGTCCGCGCTGCATCGCTGTCAGCTCACTTCGTCGGCCATGCCTGGCAAGGTCAGCCCGGCCAGCGACGCATAAAACTTGATCACCGCGCTGTCGTCTTCGGCGCCATGCCCGGCGGCAGCCGTGGCCAGATAAAGCTGGTGCGCGGCGGCCGCCAGCGGCAGCGGAAAAGCCATGCCGCGCGCCGCGTCCAGCACGATGCCGAGGTCCTTGATGAAGATGTTGACGGCCGACAGCGGCGTGTAGTCGCCGGACAGAATGTGGGGCACGCGGTTCTGGAACATCCAGCTGGAACCGGCGGAATTGCAGATCACTTCGTAGAGCGCACGCGGGTCGGCCCCGGCACGCAGGCCCAGCGCCATGCCCTCGCAAGCCGCCGCGATGTGCACGCCCGCGAGATGCTGGTTGACCATCTTCACGGTGCTGCCGACGCCGGGCACATCGCCCAGGCGGTAGACGGTGCCGGCGATGGCGTCCAGCAACCCGCCGGCTGCGTCGAAGGCCACTGCGGCGCCCGAGGCCATCACCGTCATCTCGCCGGCCGCCGCCTTCTTCGGACCGCCGGAAACCGGGGCGTCGATGAAGTGCAGGCCCTGCGCCGCCAGGCGTTCGGCCCAGCGCGGCGGCAGGGATGGATCGACCGTTGCCGAGCAGGCGACGACGCTGCCTTTGCGCATCGAAGCAGCGAGCCCGCCGTCATTCTGACCATGACCGAACAGCACCTGCTCGGTCTGCGCCGCGTTGACCACCAGCACCACCACCAGGTCGCAATGCGCGGCCAGATCGGCCAACGATGCGGCCGCGTGCCCGCCGGCTGCGGCCAGCTTCTGCAAAGGCTCGGGCCGCGTGTCCAGCCCCCAGGTCGGCACGCCGCGCGCCAGCGCCGACAGCGCCGCGCCCAG
Source organism: Betaproteobacteria bacterium (assembly GCA_031424355.1). GTDB lineage: Bacteria > Pseudomonadota > Gammaproteobacteria > Burkholderiales > Burkholderiaceae_C > Rubrivivax. The sequence goes on along the minus strand of JANPHI010000091.1, from coordinate 24,172 downwards.
GCCCATGGAACCCAGGCCCACGACGCCCAGCGTGGGCCTGGGTGCAGTCTTGTCGCTCATCGGCGGACTCCAATCTTGCTGCGGCTGCTGGCGGGTGCAGCCGGGATCACGCCACCGCGTTCCAGCCGCCGTTCACCGTGCACCAGGTGGTGGGTGGCGGCACGCCGCGCGGCGGCCGGGTCGCGCGCCACCAGCGCCTCGACGATGGCCCGGTGTTCCTTGCGCACGGCTTCCATGAAGTCGCTGCGGCGGGCTTCATTGCCGCGCGTGATGCGCATGCCTTCGCGCAGGTACTGTTCGAGAAAACCCAGCAGCAGGCTGAACTGCGGATTGCCGGTGGCGGCGCCGATGGCGCGGTGGAAGGCCAGGTCTTCTTCGACACCGTCCTGCCCCGCCGCCACGGCCGTGTCGATGGCGGCCAGCGCACGGCGCACCGCAGCCAACTGGCTGCGCGTGGCGCGTTGCGCGGCCAGCGCGGCCATCTCGCCTTCCAGCACGCGGCGGATTTCCACCACCTGCACCACCGCCTGCACCGAGCCCAGCACCGTGGGGTCGAAGGCCAGCGGGTGGTGTTCCAGCGGCGGCGCCACGAAGACGCCCGAGCCCTGGCGCGACACCAGCAGCCCGCGCGACTTGATGCGGTGCACGGCCTCGCGCACCACGCTGCGCGACACGCCGTGTTCGGCGGCCAGCGCGGCCTCGGTGGGCAGGCGGTCGCCGGGTTGCAGGGCGCCGCTGTCCATCTGCGCCGACAAGCGTGTCGCCAGCTGGTCGGCCAGCGTTTCACGCCCCAGGCGGCTTTCTGCAACGGGCTTTACAGCAACCATGGTCATCAGGTTATCAGACAACTTTTGGCGCCGGGAAACGGGTTAGCCCGGGGGAAAGCCCGATGGTGCGGCGCTGCGCGCAGGGGCTATCGTGAATGCCAGTTCACAGCCGAAGAGGCAAGGATTCCGCATGGCCAGCGTGACCATCGCTCAGGTGAAAAAGCGCTTCGGCAGCGTCGACATCCTGCACGGCGTGGACATCAACATCCCCGACGGTTCCTTCACCGTGCTGGTCGGCCCCAGTGGCTGCGGCAAGAGCACGCTGCTGCGCATGATTGCGGGGCTGGAACAGATCAGCAGTGGCGACGTGTCCATCGGCAGCCAGCGCGTGAACGACCTGCCGCCCAAGCAGCGCGACATCGCGATGGTGTTCCAGAACTACGCGCTCTACCCGCACATGACGGTGGGCGACAACATGGCTTTCTCGTTGATGCTGGCCAAGCTGGACGCCGCCACCATCGCCAGCAAGGTGGCGCGCGCCGCCGAAATCCTGGGCCTGAACGACTTGCTGCAGCGCTACCCGCGCCAGTTGTCGGGCGGCCAGCGCCAGCGCGTGGCCATGGGCCGCGCCATCGTGCGCGACCCGCAGGTTTTCCTGTTCGACGAACCGCTGAGCAACCTCGACGCCAAGCTGCGTGTGGCCATGCGCACCGAGATCAAGGAACTGCACCAGCGCCTGAAGACGACCAGCATCTACGTCACCCACGACCAGATCGAAGCCATGACCATGGGCGACCAGATCGTGGTGATGAAAGACGGCCGCATCGAACAAACCGGCAGCCCGCTGGAGCTGTACGACCGGCCGGCCAACCTCTTTGTGGCCGGCTTCATCGGCAGCCCGTCGATGAACTTTTTGCCCGCCACACTGCGCCGCAGCGGTGGCCCCGCCACGGTGGAATTCAGCGACGGCACGCGCCTGCTCGCCCCGGCGGCCATCAACCACGGCAGCGAAGGCCGGGACGGCCAGCCGGTGATCTTCGGCACGCGCCCGGAACACCTCACCCTGGGCGAAAGTGCCAGCGCGGGCACCAGCATCGCCACCGAGGTGAAGGTGGTGGAACCCACCGGCGCCGACACCTTCGTGGCCTGCCGCCACGGCGGCCGTGAACTGTCGGTGGTCTTCCGCGACCGCCACGCCTTCGCGCCCGGCAGCACCATCCATTTGCAGCCCGACATCGAACGGGCGCACTTGTTCGACGCGGCCTCCGGCCGCCGTCTTGCGGCTTGATCTCGAATCCCGGCCGCCCACCACCCCAAGAAGGAGACACCGATGAACGACTTCAACCGCCGCCGTTTTCTGGAAGGCATTGCGGGCGTGGCCACCACGGCCGCCACCACCGGGCTGATCGGCACCGGCGCCGTGTTCGCGCCCGCCATCGCGCAAGCCCAGACCCTCAGCTTCAAGCCCGAAAAAGGCGCCAAGCTGCGCGTGCTGCGCTGGAGCCGTTTCGTGCAGGGCGACATCGACGCCTACATGGTCAACGTCAGGAAGTTCACCGAGAAGACCGGCATCGAAGTGCGGGTGGACAACGAAGGCTGGGAAGACGTGCGCCCCAAGGCGGCGGTGGCCGCCAACACCGGCGCGGGGCCGGACATCATCCTGTCCACCAACGACGACGCCAACCTCTACCCCGAGAAGCTGCTGGACGTGACCGACCTGGCCGACTACCTGGGCAAGAAGTACGGCGGCTGGTACCCGGCGGCCGAGGCCTATCTGCGCCCCGACGGCAAGAAGTGGCTGGGCCTGGCGCTGGGCGCCGCGGGCTCTTACGTGGTCTATCGCCAAAGCATGGTCAAGGCCGCTGGTTTCGACACCTTCCCGAAAGACACGGCCGGTTTCCTGGCCCTGTACAAGGCGCTGAAAGACAAAGGTACGCCCGGCGGCATGGCGCTGGGCAATGCCACCGGCGACGGCCTGTGGTGCAACTGGCTGATCTGGTCGCACGGCGGCATGCTCGTCGACAAGAACAACAAGGTCGTCATCGACAGCCCCGAAACCATCAAGGCGCTGGAATACGGCCGCGAGCTCTACGGTGCCTTCATCCCGGGCACGCTCAGCTGGCTGGACCCGAACAACAACAAGGCCTTCCTGGACGGCCAGATCAGTGTCACCAACAACGGCATTTCCATCTATTACGCGGCCAAGAATTCGCAAGACCCGAAGCTGAAGGACATGGCTGCCGACATCCAGCACGCGGCCTTCCCGATAGGCCCCGTGGGTGTGCCCACCGAGTCGCACCTGTTCTTCAACCAGATGGTCATGAAGTACACCAAGTACCCGCAGGCGGCGAAAGAATTCCTGCGTTTCATGATGGAGCAGGAGCAGTTCGAACCCTGGCTGGCCGGTGCGGCGGGCTACATCGCGCAGCCGCTGCGGGCCTATGAAAAAGCATCCGTCTGGACAGCCGACCCGAAGAACAGCGTCTACAGCGGTGGCGTGAAGAACATGCGCCCCGCAGGCTATGCCGGCAAGCTGGGTTATGCCTCGGCGGGCGCGGGCGCCGACTTCATCGTCGTCAACATGGTGGCTGAAGCGGTGAGCGGTTCCAAGACGCCGAAAGAAGCGGTCGAACGCGCGCAAAAACGCGCCGAGCGTTACTACAAGGTCTGAAGCCAGCGCCCCGCCGGAAAGCTGAACCCATGCTCGAGAAACTGCAGAACAACAAGAACGCGCTCGGGCTGCTGTTCATGCTGCCCGCCGCCGCGTTCTTGCTGCTGTTCCTGACCTACCCGCTGGGCCTGGGCACCTGGCTGGGCTTCACCGACGCGCGGCTGGGCCGACCCGGCAGTTGGGTCGGCCTGGAAAACTACGAGTTCCTGTGGGGCGACAGCGTCACGCGGCTGGCGCTGTTCAACACCTTGTTCTACACCGCACTCGCCAGCGTGCTGAAGTTCGTGCTGGGCCTGTGGCTGGCGGTGCTGCTGAACAAGGACCTGCGGCTGAAGACCTTCTTCCGCGCCGTCATCCTGCTGCCCTACATCGTGCCGACGGCGCTGTCGGCGATAGCCTTTTGGTGGATCTACGACTCGCAGTTTTCCATCGTCTCGTGGACGCTGGTCAAGCTGGGCCTGATCGACCACTACATCGACTTCCTGGGTGACCCGTGGAACGCCCGCCTGGCGACGGTGTTCGCCAACGTCTGGCGCGGCGTGCCCTTCGTGGCCATCACCTTGCTGGCCGGCCTGCAGACCATCTCGCCGTCTTTCTATGAAGCATCGGCCATCGACGGCGCCACGCCTTGGCAGCAGTTCCGCCACGTGACGCTGCCGCTGCTGACGCCCATCATCGCGGTGGTGATGACCTTCTCGGTGCTCTTCACCTTCACCGACTTCCAATTGATTTATGTCTTGACCCGCGGCGGCCCTTTGAACGCCACGCATTTGATGGCCACGCTGTCTTTCCAGCGCGCCATCAATGGCGGCGCTTTGGGTGAAGGCGCGGCCATCGCGATTGCCATGGTGCCCTTCCTGCTGGCGGCCATCATGTTCAGTTTCTTCGGCTTGCAACGCCGGGCCTGGCAGCAGGGCGGGAAGGACGAATGAGCATCAAACCGGATGCCGACATGGGGGGCATGGGCTACCTCGACACCGTGCAGCGCAAGCTGCTGACCACCTATGTGCCGCTGGCCATCTTCCTGTTCGTGTTGCTGTTCCCGTTCTACTGGATGGTCATCACCTCGGTGAAGCCCGACAAGGAACTGCTCAGCCGCAACGGCAACCCCTTCTGGGTGGTGGCGCCCACGCTGGCGCACTTCAAGAAGCTGCTGTTTGACACCGCCTACCCCGAATGGCTGTGGAACACGGTGCTGGTGTCGGTGGTGTCCACGGGCTTCTCGCTGTTCGCTTCGGTGCTGGCCGCCTACGCGATTGAGCGCCTGCGCTTTCGCGGTGCCAAGCAGACCGGCCTGGCCATCTTCCTGGCCTACCTGGTGCCGCCATCCATCCTGTTCATCCCGCTGGCCGCCATCATCACCAACATGGGCCTGGCAGACACGCGCTGGGCGCTGATCCTCACCTACCCGACCTTCTTGATTCCCTTCAGCACTTGGCTGCTGATGGGCTACTTCCGCAGCATCCCTTTCGAGCTGGAAGAGTGCGCGCTGATCGACGGCGCCACGCGCTGGCAGATCCTGGTGAAGATCGTGCTGCCGCTGGCCGTGCCCGGCCTGATCTCCGCCGGCATCTTCGCTTTCACGCTGAGCTGGAACGAATTCATCTACGCGCTGACTTTCATCAGCAGTTCCGAGAACAAGACCGTGCCGGTGGGCGTGGTCACGGAACTCGTGGAAGGCGACGTCTACCACTGGGGCCCGCTGATGGCCGGCGCGCTGTTTGGCTCGCTGCCGGTGGCTTTCGTGTATTCCTTCTTCGTCGATCACTACGTGTCGGGGCTGACCGGGTCGGTCAAGGAATAGCAGCGGGCCGACGGCCCGCTGCGGACGGCTGCGGGAAGCTGCTGGCGGCGCTTCAGGCCCGCTTCAGCGTGGTGACCGAGCATCAGGCTTTGCACCCCAAGGCCCACGATGAAACTTGCATTGAACGCCCCCTGGGCCGCTGCCCTGCTGTGGGCCGTTGCCGCCTCTTCACAAGCGGCCGTCGATGTCTACAGCCAGCCGCCCGGCACCACCTACGCCGACGTGTCGGCCATCCGCAACGACCCCGCCGACCCGGGCTTCAACTGGACGGTGGACAGCGATGAGCAGGCCTGGGCCTACTTCGCGGTTGCGGGCGCGGTCACCTTCAACCGCATCACCTGGTACGGCTCGGCGGCGGATGGCGATTTCGCGGTCGCGCTCTTCCCGGCCAGTTGCTTCTCGTGCGGCCTGTCGCCGGTCGGCACCGGCGGCGACTCGGTCAACAACCTGCTGCCCCACAACGCGGCGTATGCACCGGCCAGCGTCAGCAAGGCGGTTCTGCCCAGCGGCATGACGGCCTACAGCATCGACCTGCCCAGCACCTTGACCCTCACAGGCAGCCCGGCCTACGCGCTGACCGTGGTCAACAACTTCACGACGGCACCCTTCCTGTGGGCTTCGTCGGCCGCTGGCTCGGGCGTCCACATCCACTACATCATCGGCCAGGCCATGGTGCTGGCCAGCCCGGGCAACCTGGCCTTCACGCTGAGCAACACGACCCCCGTTCCCGAACCCACGGCAGCGGGTCTGCTGGGTGCAGGACTGGGTCTGCTGGGCCTGTCCGTGCGCCGCCGTCTGCGGCAACAGCCAGGCCGTTGACAGCCCGGCCGCTGCGGCCGCGCGTCGGCCCGGCCTGCGCTCAGGCGGGGGGCGCCTTCAGCTTCACGGCCGGCTTCTTGAGCGACGGCAATTTGCGTTTGGATGCCAGCACGTGTTCGATGTCGGCCTGTGCCGACTCGATCAGCTTCAGCACCATGCGCTCGGCCTTCAGCGGCGACTTCGCCACCACCGCGTCCAGCACGGCCTTGTGGCGCGGCAGCGACAGCGCGGGTGCATCGGCCCGCGTGCTGGACAACTCGAAACTGGTGCGCAGCAGCGCGCTCAGGGCCTGGCCCATCTGCATCAGCAGGCGGTTGCCGCTGGCCCGCAGCAGGCCCTGGTGAAAAGCCAGGTCGTGTTCGACATAGTCGCCGCCGTGGGCGATGGCGTCTTGCATGCCGGCGTAGGCCGCCGTCAGCGCCGCGATGTCGTGCGCCGTGGCTCGCTCGGCGGCCAGGCGCGCCGCGGCGGGTTCGACCACGCTGCGCAATTCCTGCAGGTCGCGCACGAACTCGCGCGTCAGACCGCTGCGAGCGTGCCAGGCCACCACCTCGGCGTCGAAGCGGTTCCATTGCTCGGCCGGCAGCACGCGGGTGCCCACCTTGGGCCCGGTGCTGAGCAGGCCCTTGGCGGCCAGCGACTTGATGGCCTCACGCACCACCGTGCGGCTGACGCCGAATTCGGCGCACAGCGTGGGTTCGGGCGGCACCGCGCTGCCCGGCGGGTAGCGGCCGGCAACGATGGCCTCGCCCAGGCTGTCCAGGGTGCGCCCGTGGGCGTTGCGGGTAGCGGTTCGCAAGGTGGTTTTCGGGGCCGCGCGGGCCGCCGTTCTGGGGGTGGTGCGCATGGTGCGGCTCAGGAACGGACGAAAGCGGTGACCAGCGGCTCCTCGCCCAGCTGGCGGCTGCAGTGGCCGTGCAGTTGGGGGTCGAAAGCAGCGCCAGCCGGCAGCACATCGGCCGAATAGAAATGCTGGCCCGGCCCGAACACGCGGCGCGTGCCGTCCTGCAGGCCGATCTCCATCTGCCCGCCCAGGATGAAGACCCATTGCGGGTCGCCGGTGCAATGGAAGTCGCTGCGAAACCCCACCGGGCTCATGCGCAGCTGCAGGCCGCCGCTGGGCATCAAGGGCGACAGGCGCGACTGCGGCTTGCCTTCGGTCAGTTCGATGGGCGACTCGCGAAAACGCGCGCGGCCGTCGGCTTCGGTGATCAGGATGACTTGGGTGAATTGCATGGTGTGATGAATACAAGGCGGCCGCCGAGGCGGAAGGTTGAGGCGTCCATCGGCGGTGGTCTCGTAGGGGGTTTTACGGCTGCGGCTGCAATCGTCACACCATAGTATTCCTGGCGGCCGCAGCCGTGGCACCGGGAAAGCCAGAAGCCCGCATGCAGCAAGCCCGCAGCCCAACCCGAGTTCCGCGATGTCAGCCAACAAGCCCCGCCCGCCTGCTCGAAAAAGACCCGAAGAACTGCGCAGCCAGCAGTGGTTCGGCCGGCAAGACCGCGACGGCTTCGCCTACCGCAGCTGGGTCAAGGGCAAGGGCGTGCCGCACGACCAGTTCGACGGCCGGCCGGTCATCGGCATCTGCAACACCTTCAGCGAATTGACGCCTTGCAATTCGCATTTCCGCACGCTGGCCGAGCAGGTGAAGATCGGCGTCTACGAAGCCGGTGGCTTCCCGCTGGAATTCCCGGTGATGAGCCTGGGCGAGACGCTGCTGCGGCCCACCGCCATGCTCTACCGCAACCTCGCCAGCATGGACGTGGAAGAGAGCATCCGCGGCAACCCCATCGACGGCGTGGTGCTGCTGATGGGCTGCGACAAGACCACACCGGCGCTGCTGATGGGCGCGGCCAGCGCCGACCTGCCGACCATCGGCGTCAGCGGCGGGCCCATGCTGAACGGCAAGTGGCGCGGCACGGATCTGGGCAGCGGCACCGGCCTGTGGAGCATGAGCGAACAGGTGCGCGCCGGCACCATGAAGCTGCAAGATTTCTTCGAAGCAGAAAGCTGCATGCACCGCAGCCACGGCCATTGCATGACCATGGGCACGGCCAGCACCATGGCCTGCATGGTCGAAGCGCTGGGCGTGGGTCTGCCCGGCAATGCGGCCTACCCGGCGGTCGATGGCCGGCGCAATGTGCTGGCGCGGCAAGCCGGGCGGCGTATCGTCGAGATGGTGCATGTGGACCAGAAGCTCTCCAGCATCCTGACGCGCGAGGCTTTCGAAAACGCCATCAAAACGCTGGCCGCCATCGGCGGCAGCACGAATGCCGTCATCCACCTGATTGCCATTGCCGGCCGCGTGGGCGTGCCGCTGTCCATAGCCGATTTCGACCGCCTGGGCAGCGCCCTGCCCTGCCTGGTGAACCTGCAACCCAGCGGCCAGTTCCTGATGGAAGACTTCTGCTACGCGGGCGGTTTGCCGGCGGTGATGCAGGCCATCCAGACGGTGCTGCATTTGGACGCGGTCACCGCCAACGGCTGCACCGTGGGCGAGAACGTGGCCGGTGCCGAGAACTTCAACCCGGCGGTCATCAAGACCATGCAGGAACCGTTCAAGGACAAGGCCGGCATCGCCGTGCTGCGCGGCAATTTGGCACCGCGCGGCGCTGTCATCAAGCCCAGTGCGGCCACGCCGGCGCTGATGCAGCACACCGGCCGCGCCGTGGTCTTCGAAGACAGCGACGACTTCCACGCCCGCATCGATGACGACGCGCTGGACGTGGACGAGACCTGCATCCTGGTGCTGAAGAACTGCGGCCCCAAGGGCTACCCCGGCATGGCCGAAGTCGGCAACATGCCGCTGCCGCCCAAGGTGTTGAAGCGCGGCGTGACCGACATGGTCCGCATCAGCGACGCCCGCATGAGCGGCACCGCCTACGGCACCGTGGTGCTGCACACGGCGCCCGAAGCCGCTGCCGGCGGACCGCTGGCGGTGGTGCAGAACGGCGACCTGATCACGCTGGACGTGGCCGGCCGCAGCCTGCACCTGCACGTGGACGATGCCGAACTGGCGCGCCGGCTGGCGCTGTGGCAAGCGCCTGCGCCGCGTTTGAGCAGCGGTTACTGGAAGCTCTACATCGACCACGTCACGCAGGCCGACGAAGGCTGCGACCTGGACTTCCTGCGCGGCCAGCGCGGGGCTTTTGTACCCAAGGACAACCACTGATGAAGATCGCCCTCGTCACCGGCGCCGGCAGCGGCATCGGCCGCGTCTGTGCCCTGGCCCTGCTGGCAGAAGGCTGGACCGTGGCGCTGGTCGGCCGCCGCGCAGACGCGCTGCAAGAGACCGCCGCACTGGCTGGCGCCAACGCCGCGAACGCCCTGCCCTTGCCCACCGATGTGGGTGACGACGCGCAAGTCACCGCCGCCTTCGACACGGTGCAGGCACGCTACGGCCGCCTCGATCTGCTGTTCAACAACGCCGGTGGCGGCCTGGGCGTGAAGACGCCCGACGAAGTGACGCCGGCCGAGTGGCGGCGCATCGTCGACGTCAACCTGAACGGCGCTTTCTACTGCCTGTCGAACGCCTTCCGATTGATGCGCCACCAAAGCCCGATGGGCGGCCGCATCATCAACAACGGCAGCATCTCGGCCTATGCGCCACGGCCGGGCAGCATCGCCTACACGGCCACCAAGCACGCGGTCAGCGGGCTGACCAGGACCGCCGCGCTGGACGGCCGGCCCTACGACATCGCGGTCGGCCAGATCGACATCGGCAACGCCGCCAGCGAGATGACGGCGCGCATGGTGCATGGCGTGCCGCAGGCCGACGGCAGCATCAAGGCCGAACCGCGCATGGACCTGTCGGCGGTCAGCGACACCTTCATGGCGATGGCCCGTTTGCCGCTGTCGGCGAACGTGCTGTTCACCACCGTGATGGCCACCAAGATGCCCTTCGTGGGCCGCGGTTGAGGACACCGCCATGAGCAAGCGACTGAATGGCAAGACCGCCTTCCTGACCGCCGCCGGCCAGGGCATAGGCCGCGCGGTGGCCCTGGCTTTCGTGCGCGAAGGCGCGCGGGTCATCGCCACCGACATCAACGCCGAAGCGCTGGCCAGCCTGGCCGCCGAGACGGGCTGCGTGACGCAGGTGCTGGACGTGACCGATGCGGCGGCGGTGAAGGCCGCCGCAGCCGGGGTCGCCGCAAACCACGGCCCGGCGGACGTGCTCTTCAACGGCGCTGGCTACGTCCACGCCGGCACCGTGCTGGACTGCAGTGAGGCCGACTGGGACTTCGCCTTCACGCTGAACGTGCGTTCGCAGTTCCGCCTGATCCAGGCCTTCCTGCCCGGCATGCTGCAGGCGGGCGGTGGCTCCATCATCAACATGGCCTCGGTGGCCGGCAGCATCAAGGGTGCGCCCAACCGCTTCGTCTACGGCACCACCAAGGCGGCCGTCATCGGCCTGACCAAGGCCGTGGCCGCCGACTTTGTGGCCCGTGGCGTGCGCTGCAACGCCATCTGCCCCGGCACCGTGGAATCGCCGTCGCTGCGCGAACGCATCAGCGCGCAGGCCAGCACCAGCGGGCAGACGCTGGCCCAGGTCGAAGCCGCCTTCGTGGCCCGCCAGCCGGTGGGTCGGCTGGGCAGCGTCAACGAGATCGCCGCGCTGGCGGTCTACCTCGCATCCGATGAATCCACCTTCACCACCGGCACCGCGCAAGTCATCGACGGTGGCTGGTCCAATTGAACACCTAACTTTTCAAAAACACGGACATGAAACTGCTGCGACACGGCCCCAAGGGCCAAGAGAAACCCGGCATCCTGGACGCACAAGGCCAGGTGCGCGACCTGTCGGCGCTGATCAAAGACATCACGCCCACCACGCTGTCACCGGCCGGCCTGGCCGCCTTGCGCGCGCTGGACCTGAGCGCGCTGCCCGTCGTGCCGCAAGGCCGGCTGGCCGTGCCCTGGTCCGGCATGGGCAAGTTCATCGCCATCGGCCTGAACTACGCCGACCACGCCGCCGAATCGGGCATGCCGATTCCGAAAGAACCCATCGTCTTCACCAAGACCACCGAATGCGCGGTCGGTGCCCACCATCCGGTGGTGCTGCCGCAAGGTTCGGTGAAGGGTGACTGGGAGGTGGAGCTGGGCATCGTCATCGGCAGCACCGCGCGCTACGTGTCCGAGGCCGATGCGCCGCAGCACATCGCCGGCTACTGCGTGGTCAACGACGTGTCGGAACGCGAATACCAGCTGGAGCACGGCAGCCAGTGGGACAAGGGCAAGGGTTGCGACACCTTCGGCCCCGTCGGCCCCTGGCTGGTGACGTCCGACGAAGTGGGCGACCCGATGCAGCTGACGATGTGGCTGGAGGTCAACGGCCACCGCTACCAGAACGGCAGCACGAAGACGATGATCTTCGGTCCGGCCGCCATCGTCAGCCACCTCAGCCAGTTCATGACGCTGCGCGCCGGCGACCTGATCACCACCGGCACACCGCCCGGCGTGGGCCTGGGCGTCAAGCCGCATCCGGTCTACCTGAAGCCCGGCGACGTGATGCGCCTGGCCATCGAAAAACTGGGCGAGCAGCAGCAGACGGTCTACGCCTGGGACCCGGCCTTGATCGACGGCTGAACCGCGAACCGGGTGCCTGCCGCACCCGCGCCCGAAGGCGTTCTCAGGGCGTCTGCACCTACACCTGTACCTGCACGCGCTGGTCGCCCAGCACCACCACATCGCCCGCGCGCAGCTTGCGCCCGCGGCGGGTTTCCACCTCGCCATTGACCTGCACCTGGCCGTCGGCGATCAGCACCTTGGCGCCGCCGCCGCTGTGGGCCAGGCCGGTGGCCTTGAGCAGCGCGTCCAGCGTGATGTGGTCGCCGCGCAGCGCAAAAAGGGTGGGTTCCATGGGTCTCGATTCGGTGGAATTCAGGCGACGGGTTTTCAGGCGGCTGTTGCGGCCATCTCGGCCAGCAGCCGGGCGCCCAGGGCCTCGGCCACTTCGATGCCGTCGACACCCGCCGACATGATGCCGCCGGCATAGCCCGCGCCCTCACCGGCCGGGTACAGGCCGGCCACGTTCAGGCTCTGGAAGTCGCGGCCGCGGTTGATGCGCAACGGCGACGAGGTGCGCGTTTCCACGCCCGTCAGCACGGCGTCAACCCGAGCAAAGCCCCTGATCTGGCGTTCGAAGGCCGGCAGCGCTTCGCGGATGGCCGTCAGCACGTAGCCGGGCAAGCTGGGCTGCCTCGCGTCGTTCAGGTCGGTCAGCGTCACGCCGGGCTTGTAGGACGGCTCGACGCCGCCCAGCACGGTGGATCGCTGGCCCTTGATGAAGTCACCGACCAATTGCCCCGGCGCCCGGTAGCCGCCACCGCCCAGCTCAAAGGCGCGCGACTCCAAGACGCGCTGAAAGGCCATGCCGTCCAGCGGGCTGACGGGGCCCTCGCCCGGGGTCTGCCGGTAGTCCTGCGGGCTGATGCCCACCACGATGCCGGCATTGGCGTTGCGTTCGTTGCGGCTGTACTGGCTCATGCCGTTGGTGACCACGCGGTCCAGCTCGGACGTGGCCGCCACCACGGTGCCGCCCGGGCACATGCAGAAGCTGTAGACGCTGCGGCCGTTCTTGGCGTGGTGCACCAGCTTGTAGTCGGCCGCGCCCAGGATGGGATTGCCGGCCGCCGGGCCGAAGCGCGCCGCGTCGATCAGGCTTTGCGGGTGTTCGACGCGAAAGCCCACCGAGAAGGGCTTGGCTTCCATCTGCACGCCACGCGCGTGCAGCATGGTGAAGGTGTCGCGCGCGCTGTGGCCCAGCGCCAGCACGACGTGGTCGGCTTCGATTTCCTCGCCAGTGGCCAGCGTCAGGCCCCGTATGTGGCCCTGCGCTATGCGCACGTCCACCACCTGCTGCTGGAAGCGGATCTCGCCGCCCAGCGCGGTGATGTCGGCACGCATCTTCTCGATCATGCTGACCAGGCGGAAGGTGCCGATGTGCGGCTTGCTGACATAGAGGATTTCATCGGGCGCCCCGGCCCTGACGAACTCGGTCAGCACCTTGCGCGTCAGGTGGCGCGGGTCGCTGATCTGGCTCCACAGCTTGCCGTCGCTGAAGGTGCCAGCGCCGCCCTCGCCGAACTGCACGTTCGACGTCGGGTCGAGCACGCCCTGGCGCCACAGGCCCCAGGTGTCCTTGGTCCGCTCGCGGACTTCCTTGCCGCGTTCCAGCACGATGGGCGCCAGGCCCATCTGCGCCAGGATCAACGCCGCGAACAGGCCGCAGGGGCCGAAGCCCACCACCACCGGCCGACGTCGCCCGGACGCCCTGAAATCGGCCGGCGCGTGGCCGACCCGTTTGTAGCGCGTGTCGGGCGACGGCCGGATGTGCGGGTCGTGCGGCTCACCCGCCAGACGTGCCAGAACCGCGCGCTCGTCGCCGAGTTCGCAGTCGATGGTGTAAATGAGCTGGACAGCCGATTTCTTGCGCGCGTCGTAGGCACGGCGGAAGACGGTGTAGGCGGTCAGCGCGGCATCCTTGATGCCCAGGCGCGCCACGATGGCCGGCCGCAGCGCGGCCTCATCGTGGTCCAGGGGCAGCCGCAGTTCGGTGATGCGGAGCATCGGCCCCCCGAAAACCTCAGTCGGTCAGCCGCCCTTCTTGGGACGCTTGCCGGGGTTCTTCTTGCTGCGCGTGTGCGAACCACGCTCCAGACTGATCTTCTGGCCCTTGGGCGCCGTGTGGGTCACGCCGATGGGGGCGGCAGGACGCGGGGTGGCCTTGCGGTCGGCTTCGGTGACGATCTTGTTTGCCATGAGGGGCTCCGGTTCGAACAAAACCCCGGATTAGGCCACAACCTGCAAGCGACGGCATTTTCAGCGTGATTCGAAGGTGTTGCACTGCTTCACGCTGCCGCTGTCGAAGCCGCGTTTGAACCAGGTCATGCGCTGCTGGCTGCTGCCGTGCGTGAAGCTCTCGGGCACCACGGTGCCCTGGGCCTTGCGCTGCAGGGTGTCGTCGCCGATCTGCGAAGCGGCGTTCAGCGCTTCCTCGACATCGCCCTGCTCCAGCCAGCCCTTGCCTTGCTGCGAGTGGAAGGCCCAGACACCGGCCAGGCAGTCGGCCTGCAGTTCCACGCGCACCGACATGGCGTTGGCCTGCGCGGCGCTTTGCCGCGAGCGTTGCGCATCGACCTTGCCGGTGATGCCCATCAGGTTCTGCACGTGGTGGCCCACCTCGTGGGCAATGACGTAGGCCTGCGCGAAATCGCCCGGTGCGCCGAGGCGGCGGCTCAGCGTGTCGAAGAAGGCCAGGTCGATGTAGACATCGCTGTCGCCCGGGCAATAGAACGGCCCCATGGCGGTCTGGCCGGTGCCGCAGGCAGTGGGGGTAGCGCCGCGAAAGATCACCAGCTTGGGCACGCGGTAGGTGCCGCCGGCGGCCTGGAAGATCTGGCCCCAGACCTTCTCGGTGTCGCGCAGCACGACGCTGACGAACTGGGCCGACTTGTCGGCGGCCGGCGGTTTGTGTGCCGCCGCGGGCGACTGCTGCTGAACCACCGGTGCGCCGCCGCCGTTGCCGCCACTCAGCAGGCCCAGCACGGTCAGCGGGTTGATGCCGAAGACCCAGCCCGCCACCAGCGCGATGGCAATGCTGCCCAGGCCGATGTTGCGCCCGCCCAGCAAACCGCCGATGCCGCTGCCGCCACCACCGCCACCTTGGTCGCGGCGGTCTTCGACGTTGTCGCTCTGTTCCTGGCCTTCCCACTTCATGGCATTCCTTCGCTCCGGCAGCGGCTGCCGGTGACGCGGATTCTGCCCCTGCAGGCGGCGGGTGCCGCCCGCCGTTCAGTGCAACACGGGCAAGGCCGTGTTGCGGTCGTAGGCGGTGAACAAACCGAGTGCGGCCTGGCGCAGGCGCTCGTCGCTGCTGGTGTGTGCGGTGGCCAGGCACTGGTAGGCGTAAGCCGTGTCCACGCACATGCGCGGCAGGTCCACATCCCAGCCTTCGTAGTGCATCAGCCGGCGGAAGCGCGCCATGGCCATGATGGGCATGACCAGCACGGGCGCGGGCGCGGGCTTCGTGGGGGTGGGGATGATGGTGGTGACTGCGGGTGTGGATTCGGTGTGCGCCATCGCGGCCTCCCGGGCCAGCAAACGGCTGGCCTGTGCCGCCATCTTGGCGCCTGGCCGTGCGCACGGCGGCCCGAACAAGGCCGGTTTCGCGGCCCAGTTGGTGCGAGCGGCTCCGTCGATCAGGCCCGGGGCAAGGTCACGCCGCGCTGACCCTGGTACTTGCCACCGCGGTCCTTGTAGCTGGTCTCGCAGACCTCGTCGCTTTCGAAGAACAGCACCTGGGCGCAGCCTTCGCCGGCGTAGATCTTGGCCGGCAGCGGCGTGGTGTTGCTGAATTCCAGCGTCACATAACCTTCCCATTCGGGCTCGAAAGGCGTGACGTTGACGATGATCCCGCAGCGCGCGTAGGTCGACTTGCCCAGGCAGATGGTCAGCACATTGCGCGGGATGCGGAAATATTCCAGCGTGCGGGCCAGCGCGAAGCTGTTCGGCGGGATGACGCAGACATCCTTGTTGATGTCGACGAAGCTGTTTTCGTCGAAATTCTTCGGGTCCACCACGGTGCTGTGGATGTTGGTGAAGACCTTGAATTCGGGCGCGCAGCGGATGTCGTAGCCGTAGCTGCTGGTGCCGTAGCTGACGATCTTTTCGCCGGCCGCATTCAGCCGCACCTGGCCGGGCTCGAAGGGTTCGATCATCCCGTGCTGTTCGGCCATGCGCCGTATCCACTTGTCGCTCTTGATCGTCACGTGCTGCACTCCCGGTTTGCGGCGGATTCTAGGAGGCGGCCCGGCCCCACCGGGCGGCCGGTCTGCGCTAGGATGAATTGCGAAGGAGACCCGCCATGGCCACACCGTTCCGCTCTGCACGCGCGCTGCTCGGCCAGTACGCCGAATACCACCGCGACCGGCGCAACATCGTCACCCATTTCTTCGGCGTGCCGATGATCGTGTTCGCTGTCGGCGTGCTGCTGGCCGCCCTGCACATCGTCGTCAACGGCGTCGAGGTGACCGCCGCCTGGCTGCTCTTCGCCGTGGCGGCCCTGTGGTACCTGAGCCGGGGCCACCTGGGCATCGGTCTGGCCACTTCGCTGGGCGTGGGCCTGCTGATGGTGCTGGCCCACCGCGCCAGCGAAGGCCCCTTCGGGCAGTGGCTGGCCTGGTGGCTGGGCTTCTTCGTCGCGGGCTGGATCATCCAGTTCATCGGCCACTACTACGAAGGCAGGAAGCCGGCCTTCGCCGATGATCTGGTCGGCCTGCTGGTTGGCCCGATGTTCGTGGTGCTGGAAGCACTCGCACCGCTGGGGCTGTTCAAGGGCCTGATGGCCGATGTGGAGCGCCACGCCGGCCCGACGCACCTGCGCGACCTGGCCCACCCCGCCACCCGTTGACCGCGCTGCGGCCCTGGTGCCGCTGAACGCGACGGCGAAGCCGAACTAGGATTTGGCGTCGGGGAAGAAGGCCTGCTCGCCGCCGACCTTGTAGCTGGCAATGACCGCTTGCCCGGCGGGTGAAGTCACCCAGTCCGCGAAAGCCTGGGCCAGCGCGGCCTTGACATGCGGGTGGCGCGCCGGGTCCACCACCATCACGCCATAGGGGTTGAACAGCGTGCGGTCGCCTTCGACCAGCACCTTCAGCTCACCCCGGTTCTTGAAGTTCAACCAGGTGCCCCGGTCGCTGAGCACGTAGGCGTTGCTGGCCGAACCGATGTTCAGCGCCGGCCCCATGCCGCAGCCGCATTCCTTGTAGCCGGCCGGCTTGACGGCGGCCAGGTCGACGCCGGCCAGCTTCCACAAGCGCAGTTCGGCGGCGTGCGTGCCGCTTTTGTCGCCGCGCGAGATGAAACCCGCGCCCTGGCTGGCGATCTTCTTCAGCGCGGCCGCGATGTCCCGGCCCTGCGTTTTAGCCGGGTCGCTGGCGGGGCCGACGAGCACGAAGTCGTTGTACATCACGGGCCGGCGCTGCTTGGACCAGCCTTCGGCGACGAACTTCTCTTCGGCCGGCGTGTCGTGCACGAAGACGACATCGACGTCGCCCCGGCGCGCCGTGTCCAGCGCCTGGCCCGTGCCAACCGCCACCACCCGCACGTCGATGCCGGTGGCGGCCTTGAAGGCCGGCAGCAGGTGCGCGAATAGGCCCGATTGCTCGGTGGACGTGGTCGAGGCCATCGTGATGAACTTGTCCTGCGCATGGCCAGCGGCCGCGGCGCCCAAGCCCGCCATCACCACCACGGACAACAGCGCCCGCCTCATCGTCAAGCCGACCGTCAACATCACCGCCATGGCAATTCACCTTTGAGAAATTGCGCCGCCTCCGGCGGCAGCGCGTCGTTGAAGAATCGGTCCACCGGCAGGTCTACGACCAGCCGGCCACTTTCAAGGTAGAGCACCCGCGTCGCCAGTCGCTTGGCCTGGCCGAGGTTGTGCGTGCTCATCACCACCGTCACGCCTTCGGCGGCGATGGATTCGATCAAGGTCTCGACCTCGCGCTTGGCGCTGGGGTCCAGGCTGGCGGTGGGCTCGTCCAGGTACAGCACATCGGGCCGCAGCGCCCAGGCGCGGGCCAGCGACAGGCGCTGCTGCTGACCGCCCGACAGCGCGTGGGCCGGGCGCCGCGCCAGGTCCAGCAGGCCGACGCGCCGCAGCGCTTCGTCGCAACGCGCGGCCCGCGTGGCGCGCGGCACGCCGCGCCGCCACAGGCCCAGCAGCACATTCAGGCGCACCGACAGGTGCAGCAGGAAGGGGTGCTGGAAGACCATCGCAGCAACCGGCGCCGCCGAACCATCGGCCGCCGCTGGGCCGTGGACCGCCGTGCCGCCCGAACAGGCCAGCAGGCCGTGCAGCAAGCGCAGCAGGCTGGTCTTGCCCGAGCCGTTGGCGCCGACCAGCGCCAGGCGTTCGCCGCGGTGCAGCGTCAGGTTCACGCCCTGCAAGGCCTGCACGCTGCAGAAGCGCACGCTGGCGTCGGTCAGCGTGACGAGGGTGTGGGCTTGGGCTTGGGCTTGGGCTTGGGCTTGGGCGTTCAAGTTCGCGGCCAAGGCCTCGGTCATGTCCATCTTCATGGTCAAGCCCAGGCCGCGCCACGCAGCGCCGTGCGGCCCTGCATCGCGGCGATCAGCAGGTTCACCAGCGCCACCATGCCCAGCAGCAGGAAACCCAGCGCCAGCGCCAGCGGCAGGTCACCCTTGCTGGTTTCCAGCGCGATGCTGGTCGTCATCACCCGCGTGACGCCCGCGATGTTGCCGCCGACGATCATCACCGCGCCCACTTCCGCAATGGCGCGGCCGAAGGCCGTCAGCACGATGGTCAGCACGCCCAGCCGTTCGTGCAGCAGCAGCAGCGCGCCGGTCTGCATCGGGCTGGCGCCGAGGGACCGCAGCTGATCGCCGCCGTCTTCCAGCGCGTCCATCACCAAGCGCCGCGTCAAGGCGGCCATCAGCGGCACCACCAAGACGCTCTGCGCGATGACCATGGCGGTTGGCGTGAACAGGATGCCCAGGCTGCCCAGCGGCCCGGCGCGCGACAGCAGCAGGTAGACCAGCAGGCCCACCACCACCGAGGGCAGCGCCAGCAGCGTGTTCAGCAGCCACACCACCACCGCATGCCCCGGAAAGCGCTTCACGGCCAGCCAGGTGCCCAGCCACAGGCCGGCCAGCGCGCCGATCAGGCAGGCCAGGCCGCTGACGCGCAGCGACAGGAGCACCACCTGCCACAGGGCGGCGTCGAAGTGCCAGACCAGGTTCAAAGCCAGGCCGAAGCTGTCGGTCATCGCGGAAACATGTTCAAAGGGGACGGTGTTCGCAGGGGCGGCCCGGCAGGCTGCGCGCAACCCGGCATTTTGCGGTCTGGTCTCTGGTCTGGCGATATGCACGCTGCTGCATAGCCTTCGCGCATTGCAGAATCGCAGCCGGCATCCCGTCCGGGTGCAGCAGGACTTCCTCCATGTCGGAACTCGCAGAGTCACCCCTGGCCGCCGGCGACCGCAATTTCAGCGTCGCCGAGGCGCGCGCGGCCATCGCCGGCGCGCTTCAGCCCATCACCGGCACGCAGACCGTGGCGGTGGCCCAGGCCTTGGGCCGCGTGCTGGCGGCCCCCGTCATCTCGCCCATCGATGTGCCGGCCCACGACAACTCGGCGATGGACGGCTACGCCTTCGCCGCGACCGACCTGCAGGCCGAAGGGCCCACACAGCTGCGGGCCGTCGGCACCGTGATGGCGGGTGCGCCGCACGTGGGGCGCATCGCCGCCGGGCAGGCGCTGCGCATCATGACCGGCGCGGTGATGCCCGAAGGCCTGGACACGGTGGTGCCGCATGAGCTGTGCCGGCTTGAAGGCCCGCAGGTGCACATCGCGGCGGGCGTCATCCGCGCTGGCGAAAACCGCCGCCGGCAGGGTGAAGACCTGGCGCTGGGCCGTCCGGCGCTGCAGGCGGGGCGGCTGTTGAAGCCGGCCGACCTGGGCCTGATCGCCTCATTGGGCATCACCCACGTCACCGTGCGGCGCCGCCTGCGGGTGGCGCTGTTCTCCACCGGCAACGAATTGCGCAATGCCGGGGAGCCACTGGACGCCGGCTGCATCTACGACAGCAACCGCTACAGCCTGATGGGCGCGCTGCAGCGCCTGGGCATGGACGTGATCGACCTGGGGCTGGTACCCGACGACCCGGCGGCCCTGCAGGCCACGTTGGCCGCCGCCACCGCCCAGGCCGACGCGGTGCTGACCAGCGGCGGGGTCAGCATGGGCGACGCCGACCACGTGCGCGACCTGCTGGCGCAACTGGGCGAAGTGGCGTTCTGGAAGGTGGCGATGCGCCCCGGCCGGCCCTTCGCCTTCGGACCCTTGCGCGGTCCCTCAGGCCCCGCGGAAACGGGTCTGCCGGTGTGGCTGTTCGCACTGCCCGGGAACCCGGTCGCGGCCCTGGTCACCTTCTACGTTTTCGCGCGCGACGCCCTGCTGCAACTGGCCGGCGCCTTGCCGCAGCCGCTGCCGGCGCTGCAGGCGCGCTGCACCAGCGCCATCCGCAAACGCCCGGGCCGCACCGAGTTCCAGCGCGCCATCGTCGAACCGGCGCCGGAAGGCGGCTGGCAGGTGCGCCTGACCGGCTCGCAAGGTGCCGGCGTGCTGCGCAGCATGAGCGAGGCCAATGCGCTGCTGGTGCTGCGCCACGAGCAGGGCTCGGTGGCAGCGGGCGAGATGGTGGACGTGTGGCTGTTTGACGGGCTGACCTGAGCGCCGCCGCAGAACGTCTGGCGAAAACTAGCCCGCCACCACCCGCACCGGTGCGCGCTGCGGTTCGGGCTCCGAATCGAAGCGCTCGGCGCCGGTGTAGCAAAGGAAATGGCGGTTGGCCGCGCGGCCGAACAGCGTCATGCCCAGCTGCGTGGCCAGTTCATGGCCCATGGCCGTCACGCCGTTGCGCGACACGATGATGGGCACACCCATGTGCGCCGCCTTCATCACCATCTCGCTGGTCAGGCGGCCCGTCGTGTAGAAGGCCTTGTCGCCGCCGACCACGCCGTGCAGAGCCATCCAGCCGGCGATGGTGTCGATGGCGTTGTGGCGGCCCACGTCTTCGACGAAGACCAGCATGTCGGCGCCGCAAAACAGCGCGCAACCGTGCACCGACCCGGCCTTGCGGTGGATGCTGTCCTGCTGGCGCATCGCTTCCAGCATGCGGTGCAGCGTGCTCTGGCGGATGCGCGCAGCGCGCGCATCGGGCAACTGCACGCTGTCGAGTTGCGTCATCGCATCGCCGAACACCGTGCCCTGCCCGCAGCCCGTGGTGACCACGCGATGTGCTGTCTTGGCGGCCAGGTCCTGCACGCCGTGGTGGGTGCGCACGGCGGCGGCGCCCACGTCCCAGTCGACGGTGATGGACTCCACGTCCTGCACCGCCGCGATCAGCCGCTGGTTGTGCAGATAGCCCAGCACCAGCAGCTCGGGGCATTCGCCCAGCGTCATCAGCGTGACCAGTTCGCGCTTGTCGACGAAGACCGTCAGCGGGCGCTCGGCAGGAATGTGGATGCTGCGCGTGGCGCCGTACTCGTCCAGCACCGTGATCTCGCGCAGCAGTTCGCAGCGCGCTTCCGTCAGGCGCGGCGCGCCCGCCACGGGGCGCCAGGCGCCAGGCGCGGCGGGGCCATCGGCTTCAGCGTGGGGGCGGGATGCTGGCAGGACGGTCATGACCGCCTCAGTCTCTCACTTCTTGGCTGCGGCCGGGGTTGCAGCAGGCGCAGCGGGCGCGGCTGCCGTCACGGCGGCTGGGGCTGCGCCCGAAGCGGCACTGGCCGGCGCCGGCGGCACGTAGACGAAAGCGCCGGGGTCGGCACAGGCCGGTGTGGCCACCACGGGCTTGGTTTCCTTGCCGGCCTTCTTGGCCTGCGCCAGGTAGCCGGCGGCCACCTGGTCCATGGACTTGCACAGCTGGAAATTGGCCACCTGGTTGCTCCAGTTGGTCTTGGCGGCGGTTTCGGCGGCCTTGGCTTTGGCCTCGTCGCCGAGCGCGGGCAACTTGGCAAGGGCAGCGGCCGAGAACAGCACCGCAGCCACAGCGACCAGCGCGCTGCCGTGTGTCGGGGTCTTCATGTCCATGTCTCCGTGTTCTCCATGTTCTTGATGTCCGCGCTTCAGGCCTGCGGCGAGGCCGAGCCCAATGCAGCGGTCGCAGGCGTGGCCGGCACCGAGCGCTGCGCCGGGATCTTGCCGGCCTTCACATCGTCATACCAAAGCTCGTGGTGTTCCTTGGCCCAGGCCTCGTCCACATAACCCGTGCGCATGGCGCTGTAGGCGCCCTTCATGCCGATGCTGCCGATGTAGATGTGGCCGATGAACATCGCCATCATCAACACCGTGGCCGCGCCGTGGACCAGGTTGGCGATCTGCATCTGGCCGCGCGTTTCGCCCAGCCCGGGCACCAGCTTGTCGAGCACCAGGCCCGAGGCCACGACGATCAGACCCAGCCCGAACACACCGCCCCAGAACACCAGCTTTTCAGCGGCGTTGAAGCGGTGCGAAGGCACCTCGTGGTCGCCCAGCAAACCGCCGGCACGGCGCAGCCAGTTCCAGTCACCGCTGCGCGGCAGGTTGTCGCGGACGAAGGTGACGAAGACCACCACCAGCGACACCGCAAACAGCGGGCCGACGAAGTTGTGCAGGTTCTTCAGCGCATAGGTCAACCAACCGAAAAGCGTGCCGCCCAGCACCGGCAACAGGAAGAACTTGCCGAAGGCCATGACCACGCCGGACACACCGAGGCTGACGAAGGCGATGGCGTTCAACCAATGCGCCGAGCGCTCGAAAGGCGTGAAGCGCTCGATGACCCGGCCGGTATCGGTCTCGTGGCCACCCAGCGCACCCACGCGCCAGTAGAAGATGGCGATGGCCACCACGATGATCAGCAGCAGCGACCCGCCATACGGCAGCAGCCAGTGGTTGCGCACCTGGCGCCAGGCTTCGCCCGCACTGGCCAGGCGCGAGCCCGGGTACTGCGTGAAGGACTGGATCAACACACCCTTCTCGGCGCCGGGCAGCGTGCTCAGGCCTTCGCTGCGGCCGGATTCGCGCACCGCACGCCACATCGGCGCGTTGTTGCCCGGCTGGGTCTTGGCGCGCACCGCGTTGCTCTCGTCGGCCTTGGGTTCAGCCTGAACGACGAAGCCGGCCGGCGGGCCTTTCGGCGCTGAGGCGCTGGCATCGGCTGCAGGGGACTGTGCCCAGGCGTGGCTGGCCAGCGCCAGGGCTGCGGCCGCCAGGATACGGGCGAGGATGGATGTCATCTCGGATCCTTCCAGCGCTTCAGGGTGGCGAACCGGTGCGCGAATACTCGTTCTGGCCCTGCGCACGGGTGCGCATCTGCGCGTCCCACGCGGCCGGATCGCCGGCCTTCCAGGTGCCAGCCGTGTACGCACTGGCGGGGCCGTCAGACGGGTGGCCGTCGGCTTTGCGGTGGCTGGCGGTCTGCGGCTTTTCGCCGCAAGCGGCCAGACCCAGACTCAGGCTGAGGCCCAGGCTCAACAGGCCGACAGCCCTGGCTGCGCGGCTCATGACTTCTTGCCCTCGGTCGGTTTGCCGTAGGCCGTGCCCCAGCCCCAGACCTCGCTGCCCTTGCCGCGCGTCAGCACGCGGTTGCGGAAGATATCGGCCACCACGTCGCCGTCGCCGCCAAGCAGGGCCTTGGTGCTGCACATCTCGGCGCAGGCCGGCAGCTTGCCTTCGGCCAGGCGGTTGCGACCGTACTTCTCGTATTCAGCTTGGCTGCCGTTGTCTTCAGGACCGCCGGCGCAGAAGGTGCACTTGTCCATCTTGCCGCGCAGGCCGAAGGTGCCATTGCTGGGGAACTGCGGTGCACCGAAGGGGCAGGCGTAGCTGCAGTAGCCGCAGCCGATGCACACGTCCTTGTCGTGCAGCACGACGCCTTCGTCGGTGCGGTAGAAGCAGTCCACCGGGCACACGGCCATGCAGGGCGCGTCGCTGCAGTGCATGCAGGCCACGCTGATGCTCTTCTCGCCGGGCACGCCGTCGTTCAGCGTCACCACGCGGCGGCGGTTCACGCCCCAGGGCACATCGTGCTCGGCCTTGCAGGCGGTGGTGCAACCGTTGCACTCGATGCAACGCTCGGCGTCGCAGATGAATTTCATTCGGGCCATGGTGCTGTTTCCTTAAGCCGTGGCTTTTTCAATCTGGCAGACCGTGGTCTTGGTCTCTTGCATCATCGTCACGCTGTCGTAGCCGTAGGTCGTGGCCGTGTTGATGGCCTCGCCGCGCACCACCGGCGCCGCGCCTTCCGGGTAGTAGGGCAGCATGTCGATGCCCCCCCAGCGGCCCGAGAAGTGGAAGGGCAGAAAGACGGTGTCTTCGCCCACCCGCTCGGTGACCAGGGCCTTGACGCGGATGCCCTTGAAGTCGGGCAGCGCTTGCATCGGTGGCGTCTTGACCCACACGTATTCACCGTTGCGGATGCCGCGGTCGTTGGCCGCCTTGGGGTTCAGCTCGACAAACATGTCCTGCTGCAATTCGGCCAGCCACGGGTTCGAACGGGTCTCTTCGCCGCCGCCTTCGTACTCCACCAGACGGCCGCTGGTCATCACCAG
>JANPHI010000090.1:0-21785 GCA_031424355.1 Betaproteobacteria bacterium | reverse complement strand
CAGGGTCAGGCGCCCTTGCACGGGCCCTTCAGCGGGCCCTGCTCGCAGCGGCTAGAAGAAGCTCTGAGGAATGATGAGGATGTCGCCCGGGCGCATGTCGACGTTGGCCGACACGTCGCCTCGGCGGATCAGGTCTTTCAGGCGCACCGTGTATTGCTTGTTGCCCTCAGAGCCGCGCAGGATGGTGGCGCGGTTGCCGTCGGCAAAGTCGGTCAGACCACCCACGGCGATCATCACATCCAGCAAACTCATCTTCTGTTTGTAAGGCAGGAACTGCGGTTTGGCGGCTTCGCCGACCACGCGGATTTGTTCGCTGTACGGACCCACGAAACCGGTCACGACAACCGTGACGATGGGGTCACGCACATAGGTGGACAGCTTCTTCTCCACATCACGGGCCAGCTGAGGCGGTGTTTTGCCTTGCGCAACCAGTTCTTCCACCAGCGGAGCCGATACCTTGCCGTCGGGGCGCACGGGCACCGACATCGACAGCTCGGGGTTGCGCCAGACAATGATGTTGACGTTGTCGCCGGCGCCAATCACATAGCTGTAGTCCGTGGTTTCGCTGCCGGCGGCAGGCAAGGTGCCGCCAGGTGCGGTGGCACAGGCGGCCAGCCCCCCAACCAACGCGGTGGCCAGCGCGGCGCGGGCAAAGGTGATCAAAGAGATCAGGGAAAACGGCGTGGGTCGCATGAAAGCTCCTGTCGTGCCTGGGATGTCGGCCCGTGGGACACGAATCTGTAGTCGGTGTGTGCGCAAAGCGGCCGCTAAAAAGCGGTCCGGTGGTAACGCCGGACGATCATGGCACAGCAGTTGCCGCCGCCCGTGCCCCTCACTTGCGGCGGCAGCCCGGACAGACACATTTTTCACGCTCGCACAGCCGCTGCAGTGGCGGAGATCGGCACGCTGCGCCAGTGTTGCTACGGCGGCGCCAACTTCAAGCCGCTTGCTGGACAAGCGGAACGCGTCGAACTTTTTTACACCGCCGCGCCGGCGGCCGTTGCGTCTTGTTGCAGCCCAACCTCCGAGAACCCCCTATTCAAGGGGTATCGAGACCAGAAATGCGTCTTTTATCAATCTCCAATGATCTTAGTTTTGACATAAATCCTTCTATTCCATCGAAATTAACACCCTATCGACCATCCATGTCGGCGAGCAAGCCCATGCTGGAATTGACCGCGGAAACCGGGCACACGCATTGCAAGCTACTGGGTCAAGCCGCCGGTGGGTGGTGTGCAACAAAGTCTCACAGTCCTTTTGGAGTTCCATACCATGCGCAAACTTCTTTCCGTCGCTGCAGCTGTCGCTGCCATCTTCACGATGACCGGCGCTCATGCCGCGAAAATCGCAATCGACGACTTCAACTCGCCGCCGCAAACCGTCTTCGACGTCAGCTATGAAGATGTCGGCCCGCAAGTTGGTGTCACCTCAGTTGTTGGCGCGACGCCCGGCCAAGCGCCTGGCGGCCGCTCGCTGACGCACACACTGCTGACCAACACGGCGGCGACGGTGGGCGACCTGAACGACAACGTTGGTGGCAGCGTCAGCAAGGCGCTCGTCGGTACCGCCGCTTTCCCGCAGGGCACGCTGGCGATGTCCAACGTGGGTGGCGTGACGTCGCAGGTTGACCTGAAGTGGACGCTTGCCTCTTCCATCACCTCGGCTATCGATCTGTCGCAGCCGCTGTCGTTCTACTTCGACGTCGTGGTCAGCGACACTGTGAAGAAATTCATCTCGTACTCGTTGACTGGTCTTGCCGGCAGCTACATCAGCCTGACCCCCGCAGGCTACAACCAGGAAGTTGACATCGGCTGCTCGTTCCCTTGCACGGCCGGTCCGGTTGCCTTCAACGTCAATCTGTCGGCTGCTCAAGCCTCTGACATCAAGAACACCAGTGACCTGTACCTGCGCATCACTGGCGACAATGGCTGGGACTTCGTGATCGACTCCATCGGTCTGGCTACCCCGGAACCCACATCGCTGGCCCTGGTCGGTCTGGCGCTCGTCGGTGCTGGCGTGGTTGCCCGCCGCCGCAAGGCTTAAGCGATTTCGATGCCCGGCAAGCTGCTGGGCTCGAACATGGTTCAGAGGGCTTTGCCAAAAGGTAAAGCCCTTTTTCTTTGCAGGATCACGGTGTGTTGAACCAAGTCCTTAGCCCCAATTTTGACAGGGTCAACCTCAGTGCCCGGCGATCTGGTTTCGTTCCGTCGACTTGCCCAGGCCCAGCGCCTTGATCGTCAAGTGCCGCGCCAGCAGCAACGGCGGCATGCGCATCGCCGTGGCACGAACGTACAGCGCAAATCGCGCCAGCGGAGTCCAGAAATCGGCAGTGGTCGCGTGCGGCGCACACAACAGCCGCCGCCAAGCCGCTTGCATCAAAACCCCCACCAGAGGTCCGGGGCCCCATGCGGCAACGGCTGACAGGGTGTCAGCCGGCACGGGCGTGCCCAGAATGTGGCTGGTGCAACGCAGGCCGTAGAACAAAGCCCGCTGCAAGCCCAGCGCTTCGCCGCGCGCTACCAACCTGGCCCAGAAGGCAGGCTGTGCACTGAAGTGCCGCAACAACTGATCGATATCGGCCAAGTCGCGCAGCCCGTGGCTGAGTTCTTCGTTCAAGAACAGGTGAACCATGCTGTGCAGCACCATGTCCACCGGTGCCAAAACCGAAAAACCGCTGTCATCGGGCAATGCCTGTGCGTGAGCCCAGAGTTGAGAAACATCAGCCCGCCAGCGCGCCGTTTCGGGCGAAATGGCGTGATGCACATCGATGGCCGATTGGCGGCGGATGTGAACCATCGGCGGCAGTTCGTGCATCCACTCGCGGTAGTAGCGCTGGTCATAGGCGGACTGCTTCGTACCCACCCAGCCGTGCCGAAACAACTCGGCCTCGACATCGCTCAGGCGCGCTTTGGGCACCAGGATATCCACGTCTGAGAAGAATCGCCCTTGCGCTGCGGGCAAACCGGCCGCCACATAGGCCGCGCCTTTCAACAGCAGCACGGGCATGCGCAGCTTGTGAAGCGCCTGCCGGATGTGACCCAACTCGCGCTGCACCTGGGCGGTGTGCGAGCGCATCAGCCGGCGCGTCCCTTGAAGGTGGTCGGCCATGCCGGGGGGCAAAACCGGCGTCAGACCATGCGCTTCGACCAAGGCCGCCAAGCGGCCCAGCAGGTCGGCAGCCTGTGCCTGGCGCATCAGCAAATCAAGCTGTCGCGGCGACCAGCTGCGCAAACAGCCGGGGTCACGCAGCATCTGGATCACGAGGTCACGGTCTTGGGCTTGCATGCCGCGCATTCTCTGCGCCCTGTTCGGCCAGCTTGTCGAACAGCGCCACAGCTTCGTCGAGCTGGCTGTAGCTGAAGTCGTAGCACTCACAGCCATCGATCAAGGCCGACATCGCCGCAAACCCTTCGCGGCCATGCACGGCGTAATTGAAAGTCTGGCCCATCAGCTTCATGAAAGCCTGGGCGCGTGGCAGGGGCGTCAACACAGCAGGCGCATCGGCACGGTAAGTGGGGAAGATGACCCAGGCCGGTCGAACGCGCGCCGCCATTTTCGTCAGCGCATCAGCGGGCGGGCGCACATGGCCGACCGAGCCCTTGAGCGTGTCGTGCACCACTTCGCCGAAGGCAGCCTCGGGCGCGAATTGCCGGATCACGTCGATCGATCGGTTCTTCAGGCTGATGGGCCTGGGGTTCGGCGACAGCAAGCCTGTGCCCGGGTCCAGCAGCGCCAATTCATCCGACAACAAACGCCACCCGCGAAAAGCCAGCCCGGCGCACAAGGTACTTTTGCCCGAGCCCGAGGGCGCCGGCATGATGACCGCGCGCCCGCCTTTTTCCAGCACCGCGCTGTGCATGGTCAGGAACTGGTTGCACAGCGTGTACATGCACCAGTTCAATCCCCATTCCAGCAGCGGAAAGCCTTGGTCACCGGGCAGCGGCGTGAAAGGAGCATGGCCGTCGTAATGGAAGACCACCTGCTTGCCGACCCAGCGCCGCAAACCGGCGGGGCGGTCCACGCCGACATGGAAATGAGCGAAGTCGTCATCGGCCAGCAAAGGATGCTGGGCGTAATGCAGGCCGATGCCCTGCACCACCGCTTCAATCTGCGACCGGATGCGCGCAATCACCGGGCCGGTCTGCACCAGCAAGCCAGCACCCGCCGTTCGCACGCGCAGTTCCGCTTGCGGCAGGTCCGCGACGATCAAATCGGTTCTTTCAGAACAACGCCTATGCGGTGGAGATCGTTGAGGGCGTCCTGAATGGCAATCAAGTCAGCTTGGTCTTGTTGTTCATTGGTCGAGTCGAACCCGGGCTCGTCCGTCATCAGATGCAACCACTGGCGCGCCGTGTGGGCCATACCCGCATGCTCCAGCAACAAAGCCAAGGTGCTGCTGTTCGCAGACCCCAGCGCGTGCGTTTCACCCGTCGCTGCAACGTAGAGCACGATGTCGTCGCCCCATTGCCGGCTGTCGAAGCCAGCAGCGTCCACGACGCGCCACACCGGTTCGGTCGGTGTCGCAGGGCTCACGGTGCCGTCAGACGAAGGTCTGGGCGAACCAATTGTTGGCGGTGGCCTTGGTCCAGGGTGTGCCGCCAACGACCGGCGTGTAACTGCCGTTCATCACCTGCGGGAACATGGTGGCCAGTTGGGCCTGTGTCACCACCGCAGCGGGCGTGTTGCTGCTCAGCACATTCAACATCGCAGCGACAAAATTCTGAATCAAGATTTCAGTCTCGTCGGGCGCCGTTGCGCGCAGGATCTCAATCATGAACGGCGAGCCGTTGCTTCGGAAAGTGACGCCTGAGGGGAAATAGGTCGAGAACAGAGCAGTCTCTTTGCCAACGCCAGACGGCCAGAACGTGCTGTCTTTCCACGTTTTCGGGCCGACACCCATGCACTGCTGCAGCGGGGCTCCGCTGGTCGCGACACCGGCATGCTGGGCAGCGGCCAGCGAGGCGAAGGAAGAGGCTGACCTGCAACCCGGCGTGTTGATGTCCGCCCGCACCGGCATGCTGATGAAAGTCAAAATGGCAGGCGAGGCGCCCAGGCCGGCCTGCAACAAACGCCGACGCGACGACGACTTCGGCGCCACCGGGCTGGCGCCCGCTGCTTCCGATGGGTCCAGTTTCTTGTCGGTATCCATGATCTCGCCTTGTTGCTAATGCCTCCCAAGTATAGGTTTCAGAGGCCCGAAGTCGGACCCCCAGTCACGGGGGCAGCATGTGCTGATTTCACGCCAGCAGACGGGTGCTGAACGAACGCCTGCAGGTGCCGCTGCTGATTCAGACAGGCTACCGACCAAAGGTGTGGAAGATTGGGCGGGCGTGGGGGTAGCGTGTCGCCAACACACCCTGAGGCTCGTCGAACGCCGCTAAGCTATTCCGGTGATCCATCTGCACACCCTTCACGACCCCGAAGGCCCCCCGAACACGGGGATTGCTGCTGCCTTTGACCGCCACTTACATTTCGGCACAGTCAGCAAGCGGCCCATCCTCTTGGCTGCGGCAAGGCCCACAGCCCTATTTGCAAATGCAGGCACGCGGCCGTTGGCGCGGCCTTCAAGCGCAGCGTCTGACACACCGGCCCGAACATGATCCGAATCTTCAATCACTACGTGCACGGTGCGGCGCTCCGCGGGATGCTGTTCGACATCGGTTTGGTCTTGATGGTCGCGATCATCGCCGTCGGCTTCCAGGTCGGCAGCGTGGACCAGGCCTTCCCACTGGCCGGCACCCATGTGGTGTCTTTCGCGGCCTGCCTGTTCGTCATCAACAGCGCCTCGGGCCTCTACGAATCGACCCAGGTGGCCACACCGGCGCGATCGGTCACGCGGGCCATCCTGGTCATGATGGTGGCGCTGCCGCTGGCTTATTCAATCTTCGGCCTGTTGCCCGCGACCTTCTCGCACCGCCACACGGTGCAGTTGTCGATGATGGCGGGCGTGGCAGCCCTGGTCATGCGCCGCGCCTACCTGTCGCATTCATCGGCGGCGGCGGCGGGCCGCACGCGCATCATGATTTACGGCGCCGGCCCGGCCGCGCTGGTGGTGGGCAACACGCTGCGGGCGGCCGATCCGAACGCCCACATCGTGGGTTATGTGTCGGGGCCGAATGAACGCGAACCGGCGGTGCCGCTCAGCGAAATCCTGGTCCAGCAAGGCACTCTGCCCGACATGGCCCGCCGGCTGGGCGTGGACGAAATCGTGGTGGCACTGACAGAACGCCGTTCGGGCAGCATGCCCTTGCGCCAGCTGCTGGATTGCAAGGCCTCGGGCACCAAGGTCTACGACCTGAACACCCACTTCGAAAAGACGCTCGGCCAGATCCGTGTCGACTACCTCAGCGCCAGCTGGCTGATCTTCGGTGACGGCTTCAACCAGGGCGCCTGGCGCACGGCGGTGAAACGGGTCTTCGACATCTTCTGCGCGTCATTGCTGATCGTGCTGGGCTTGCCGGTGATGGTGGTGGCAGCGGCCTGCATCAAGTTCGAAAGCCGCGGCCCGATGCTCTACCGACAGGAGCGTGTGGGCCAGAACGGCCGCACCTTCAGCATCGCCAAGTTCCGCAGTATGCGCACCGACGCCGAGAAAGACGGCAAGCCGGTCTGGGCCGCCGCCAACGACAACCGCGTCACGCGCGTCGGCGCCATCATCCGCCGGCTGCGCATCGACGAACTGCCGCAGCTGTTCAACGTGCTGCGCGGCGACATGAGCCTGGTCGGCCCGCGCCCCGAGCGGCCTTTCTTCGTCGAGCAGCTGACACAAGAGATTCCGTTCTACGCGCTGCGTCACAGTGTCAAGCCCGGCGTCACGGGCTGGGCCCAGGTGCGCTACCCCTACGGTGCCACGGTGGAAGATTCACAAGAGAAGCTGCAGTTCGACCTGTACTACGTCAAGAACCACACGCTGTTTCTCGACCTGGTGGTGTTGATGGAAACCGTCGGCGTCGTGCTCACCGGCAAGGGCGCCCGCTGATTTCCGCACGGGCACGGGCCAGAGCAACAGCGCCAGCGCATGTCCACCGCTGCGGTTGACGTTGCCGACTTCGGCTACGGTCTGGCGGCGCTGAGCCACGGCGGCTTCGCCGTCTATCTTTTTGTCTCCAAGCGATTGCGGCGGGCCGATCCGGCATCGGCGCGGGCTTTCATCGCCGCGCTGGCGACCACCACCTGCTGGGCCGTTCTGGCCGGCGTGGCCGACAACTGGACTGTGGCCGCCGTGCCCCGCTTTGCCGCGTTGTTCGACCTGCTGCGCTACGCCGCCTGGTTCGCCTTCCTGTTGACCCTGATGCGCCAGAACCCCGACTCGCCCCGGGCCAGTTCCGGGCAGTTTCTGCGCTGGGGCGCGTGGGCCGGCGTGGCCGCCGGGGTCTTGCTGCTGGGCATGCGGGTATGGGACGGCGCCGGCGACGCCGAGCCGGCACGGCTGCAACTGGCGGTGGCCCTGGCGCTGCCGGTCTTCGGCCTGCTGATGGTGGAACAGCTGTTCCGCAACCTGGGCGAGGAGACGCGCTGGAACGCGAAGCCGGTGTGTCTGGGCTTGGCCTGCGTGTTCGCCTTCGACATCTACCTGTATGCCGAGGCCCTGCTCTTCGGCCACTTCGACCCCGACGCCTTCAGCGTGCGCGGCGCGACCCACGCGATGGCCGTCCCCTTCCTGTTCGTGGCCGCAAGGCGCAGCACCAACTGGATCGTCAAGCTGCAGGTCTCGCGCACCGCCGCCTTCTATTCAGCCACACTGATATTGGCCGGCGCCTACCTGCTGTTCATGGCCGCCGTCGGCTACTACGTGCGCTACTTCGGTGGCGACTGGGGCCGGGCGCTGCAACTCGGCATGCTGATGGCCGGCCTGGCTTTCCTGGGCATGCTGGTGTTCTCCGGGGCGATGCGTTCGTGGCTGCGCGTCTTCGTGGGCAAGCACTTCTTCAGTTATCGCTACGACTACCGCGAAGAGTGGCTGCGCTTCACGGCCATGCTGTCGTCGAAAAGGTCGCCGCAAGAGATGGGCGAGCAGATCGTGCGCGGCCTGGCCAAGATGGTTGAAAGCCCGGCCGGCAGCCTGTGGACGCGCGGTGGGGCCGAGGGCGCCGAGGGTGAGTTCACGCAGTCGGCAGCCTGGAACCACCCGCGCTCGACGGGGTCCGAGCCTGCCGATTCGACGCTGTGTGTCTTTCTGCAGGAACAGGGCTGGGTCATCGACCTGGACGAGTTCCGCGCGTCGCCCAAGCGCTATGGCACGCTGGCCCTGCCGACCTGGCTGCTGGCCAAGCCCAACGCCTGGCTGGTGGTGCCGCTGCTGGCTGGCGACGAGCTGCAAGGCTATGTCGTGCTGGCCCGGCCGCTGACGCCAATCAGCATCAACTGGGAGGTGCTGGACCTGATCAAGACGGCCGGCCGCCAGGCTGCCGGCTACCTGGCGCAGATGCAGGCCACCGAAGCGCTGCTGGAAGCCCGCAAGTTCGAGGCATTCAACCGGATGTCCGCCTTCGTCGTACACGACCTGAAGAACATCGTCGCGCAACTGTCCTTGATGTTGAAGAATGCAGAGCGCCTGCACGACAACCGCGAGTTCCAGCAAGACATGTTGTTGACCGTCGAAAGTTCGCTCGAAAAAATGCGCCGGCTGATGCTGCAACTGCGTGAAGGTGCCACGCCGCCGGGCGGCAGCCGGGGGGTGGAACTGGCGCCCATCGTGCGCCGTCTGGCGGCCAATGTCGCGGCACAAGGGCGAACCTTGGACATCACCGAACTCGAACGTCTGGCCACGCGCGGCCACGACGACCGCCTGGAACGCGTGGTCGGGCATCTGGTGCAGAACGCACTCGACGCCACGCCAGCCGAAGGGCGCGTGTGGATACAGGTCAAGCGTTACAGCGGGCAGGTGCAACTGCAGGTCGGCGACACCGGCGCCGGCATGAGCGAAGACTTCGTGCGCAACCAGCTTTTCCGGCCCTTCAACACCACCAAACACAGCGGCATGGGCATCGGCACCTACGAGAGTTTTCAATACATCCGCGAACTGGGCGGCACCATGCAGGTTGACAGTCAGCTAGCAGTCGGCACCACCATCACGGTGTTGCTGCCGCTGTTCGAAACCCAGCGCGGTTCCGACCTGATGCAACGGGCTGCACCATGAGCCAGTCACCGCTGCTCATCGTCGAAGACGACCTGGCGCTGCAAAAGCAGATCAAGTGGTCGCTCGACCGCTTCGAAACCGTCACCGCCAGCGACCGCGAAAGCGCGCTGCTGCAGTTCCGCCGCCACCAGCCGGCCGTGGTCACGATGGACCTGGGCCTGCCGCCCGACCCCGATTCGGTGTCCGAAGGCTTCAAGCTGCTGGAACAGATGCTGGCCATCGACCCGACGGCCAAGGTCATCGTGCTGACCGGCCAGAACGACCAGGCCAACGCCCTGCGCGCGGTGGCCCTGGGCGCCTACGATTTTCTGGCCAAGCCCTTCGACCCCGATGTGCTGACGCTGACCATCGAACGCGCCTGGCGCCTGTACGAACTGCAGACCGAGAACCGCCGCCTGCAGTCGCTGCACCAGCCGGACGCGCTGTCGGGGCTGATCACCCGCGACGCCGACATGATGCGCATCGCGCGCACCATCGAACGCGTGTCATCCAGTAACGCCACCGTGCTGCTGCTGGGCGAAAGCGGCACCGGCAAGGAAGTGCTGGCGCAAGGCGTGCACACGGCCAGCAAACGCACCGGCCGCTTCATCGCCATCAACTGCGCGGCGATACCGGAAAACCTGCTGGAAAGCGAACTCTTCGGCTACGAGAAAGGTGCCTTCACCGGCGCCACCAAGACCACGCCCGGCAAGTTCGAAACCGCCAACGGCGGCACGCTGATGCTGGACGAAATCGGCGACCTGCCGCACACGCTGCAGGCCAAGCTGCTGCGCTTCCTGCAGGAACGCACGGTGGAACGGCTGGGCGGGCGCAGCGAAATCCCGGTGGACGTGCGGGTGGTGGGCGCCACCCACCAGGACCTGAAAGCACTGATCGCCCAGGGCCGCTTCCGCGAAGACCTGTATTACCGGCTGGCCGAGATCGTCATCAACATCCCGCCCTTGCGCGCCCGCAATGGCGACGCGGCGCTGCTGGCCCATGCCTTCGTGCGGCGCTACGCGCAGGAACAGCGCCGGCCCGGGCTGACCTTCTCGGACGACGCCATCCGCGCCATCGAACAGAACCCGTGGCAGGGCAATGTGCGGGAGCTGTTGAACGCCATCAAGCGCGCGTCCATCATGTCCGAAAGCGACCGATTGACTTGCGAAGACCTGGGTCTGCCGTCACCGGCTGGCGAAGAGAACGGCGAGCATTCCGATCTCGATTTGCGCACCGTGCGCGAGGCCGCCGAACGCCAGGCCATCGTGTCAGCATTGGCCCGCAGCAATGGCAACATCGTTCGAGCGTCGGAATTGCTCGGTGTCAGCCGGCCGACGCTGTATGACCTGATGAAGCGCTTGTCGATCAAGTAAACTGCCAGCAAATAATGGCCGGCCCAGGGAGAAAATATGAATATCCAGTCAATCGCAAAAAGGTTGCTGCCGCTGGTCGCTGTTCTCGTGGTTACTGCTTGCTCGCGAGACAAGCCCCAGGAATTGGTTCAGGACGGCAAGGCCGCTCTGGCTAAACGGGATTACCAGACCGCTTCGATACAGTTCAAGAATGCCTTGCAGTCGAATCCCGCTTCGGGCGAGACGAGGGTGCTCCTTGGACGAGCACTCCTTGGCCGAGGCGAGAATGCACCCGCGATAGTCGAGTTCACCAAGGCGCTGGATGCGGGAGGTAGTGCAGATGAGATAACCCCCCTGATTGCTAAAGCCTTGTTGCAATCGGGTGACTTCAAGAAGGCCGTCGGTACATATGGAAAAACCATACTGAAGGAGAAATCAGCGCAGGCCCAATTACAAACATTGATGTCGACTGCCTGGGCTGCATTGGGTGAATCAGAAAAATCTAAGGCCTCACTCGAAGCTGCTCTGAGCCTAGCGCCCGATTACGCGCCAGCCATTCTTCTGCGGGCACGCCAAATGGCGCGCAAAGAAGACGTTGCCGGAGCTCTTGCACTTGTCAATCAGCAATTGGTCAAGGATCCAACCCTTGACGATGCCTGGATCTTGAAAGGCGATCTGCAAGCGCAGACCCCGGCAGGCGTCAAGTTGGCAGAGGAGAGTTATCGCCAAGCGATCAAACTGGATTCAACAAATAGCAGCGCCCATTTCGCTTTGATAAACTTGTTGCTGCAGATGAAAAATTTCACTGCAGCGAAGAGTCAACTTGAAGTCCTGAAATCCGCGTTGCCAAAGAGCCCTGTTGCGATCTACGCAGAAGCGCAGATTGCACTGACTGATGGCAATCTATCCAAGGCGCGCGAGATTGCGCAACAGCTTCGACTCAAGGCGCCTGACAATGCCGCGATATTGCAACTGTCCGGCTCTATTGCGCTTCAGTTACGTGAATATGTTCAGGCAGAGTCGTTCTACTCGAAGGCGCTGCAAATTGCACCAGCTGCCGTGACGGCGCGCCAAGGTCTGGGCAAGGTTTATCTAAGATTGGGGCGACCCGCGAAGGCCTTGCAGACGCTGAAACCCATACTGGAACTTCCAGCCGAAGTCATCGATGCCGCAGCCGTGTACGCGTTGATCGGTGAAGCGGAACTTGCACTGGGTGACGCAGCAGCTGCAGAGAAGTATTTCGGCCTTGCTGCCAAAGCGGAGCCGGAGAACGCCTGGATAAAGACATCTCTGGCCATGGCGCACATGAGCAAGGGCGATACGGCCGCAGCGTTCGCGGAGCTGGCTGACGTTGCAGTCAACACCAAAGAGATTGTCGCCGAGCAAAGTGCGTTCAGTTCTCGTCTGCGACGCCGGGAGTACGATGAAGCGCTTGCGATCGCTGACCAGATCGCGAAGAAGAAACCTCAGAATCCTGTTTCATATGCCATGAAGGGACAGGTATTCCTAGCGCGGCGCGACTATGTTCAAGCGCGTAAAGAATTTGAGAATCAGCTTAAGACTGACCCAGGCTCCTTCGATGCAATATTGAAATTGACAGGGCTAGACATACTGGAGAAGAAGTCTGCCGAAGCAAAAAAGCGTTTGCAGGCGACCGTCAAGGAAGACCCGAAAAATGTCTATGCTGCCATGGCGTTGGCGCGGCTGCTGCTGACAACCGACGCGGGTCTAGAAGACGCCAAACAAGTGCTCAAGACGGCAATTCAAGCGTCGCCGCAGGAAGTCGAACCGAGACTGCAACTGATCTCACTCACGCTCCGCAAGCGCCAGTACAAGGACGCGCTGAATTTCGCCCGCGAGGCATCCGCCGCATTGCCAAACAATATCGCCGTGATGGATGCGGTTGGCCGGGCAGAAATGGAGGCGGGCGACGTTGAACAGGCAATCCGTACTTTTAGAAAGATGGCTGGCACGGATGAAAAATCAGCATTGGCTTACACACGCCTTGCCGACATCTACAAGATAACCGGTAAGCGAGAGCAAGCCGAATTGGCACTCAAAAAAGCGTTGGAACTTGAGCCCAACGTACTTCCTACGCAAGTTGCATTCGTACAACTCTTGATAGACTTTGATCGCAAGACTGAGGCGCTGGATTACGCCAGACGACTGCAAAAGGATGCACCGACCAGCTCATCGGGCTACGACCTTGAAGCCGCCTCGCACCTCTATTTGAAAAATGTCGACCCCGCCATCGCTGTATTGCGGTCTGGCATTGCCAAAACGGACGACGAGCATCTAGCCCTTTCGCTCTACCGCTTGCTCGTCCGAGCCGGGCGTGTGGATGAGGGCGATCGCTTCGCTGCGAGTTGGCTGAAGAGCCACCCCAAAGACTCTAATTTCTCGTATCAAGTCGCAGAATTTGCAATAGACCGAAAGCAACTTGGTCAGGCAGAAGCGCGCCTGTTGACACTGCAAGCCGAACAGCCAGACAGTGTCTTGATACTGAATAATCTAGCTACCGTTATGCTGATGCGCGGCAATCGGGGGGCCGTGGAATTCGCCCAGAAGGCGGCAGACCTTCGGCCGGACGATTGGCGCGTGTTGGACACGCTGGCCACTGCGCTGGCGCTGGATGAGCAATTGGACAAAGCTTTGATCGCTCGAAAGCAAGCAGTGGAGTTGGCGCCCGGTGTTGACCCACTCCACTTGCAGCTTGCCAAGACGGCCATCCAAGCGGGCGACAAGCAGCTGGCTCGCACAGAACTGACCCGCCTTCAAGGCCTGGGCGCCAAATTCAAGGCGCAAGACGAAGTCACGCGCCTTCTGAAGACCCTGTGACGCCATGAACAAACCAACCCTCCAGCGGGCCTTCGCCCGCAGCCTTCCCATCACGCTGATGGCCCTGCTCGTCGCGTGCAGCGGCAGCAGCGGCACCGGCGCCGAGCAAGTCGCGGCGGCCAAGTCCTTGCTCGAAAAGAAGGACAACAAAGCTGCCGTCATCGAGCTGAAGAACGCGCTCCAGAAGAACCCGAAATCGGCCGAGGCGCGCTACCTGCTGGGCAGGACGCTGCTGGAAAACGGCGACCCGGTGACGGCTTTGGTTGAGCTGCAGAAGGCGCAGGAACTGCAGATTGCCGATGAATTGGTGATACCCGAGATTGCGCGCGGCATGCTGATGGTGGGCGACGAAGCCAAGCTGCTGACGCAGTACGGCGGCCTGAACCTGAAGGACGATGCGGCCGGTGCCGACCTGAAGACCTCGCTGGCCACGGCTTCGGCCGTGAAGGCCGACCTGCCAGGCGCCAAACGCTTGCTCGAAGAAGCGCTGCGCCTGAAACCGGCTTACGCCCCGGCGTTGATCGTTCAGGCCCGCGTGGCCGCCTCGGAAGGCGACATCGACGGCGCGCTGGCCTTGCTGGACAAGGCTATCGCAGCCGAACCCGGCAACGAGCGCGCCGGCATCCTGAAAGGTGAATACCTGCTGCAGGGCAAGCGCGACCCTGAAGGTGCGCTGGCCGCCTACCGCCAGGTGCTGGCGGGCCGTGCCACTTCGGTGGCAGCACGTTCGGCGGTGGCCAACATCCTGTTCCAGCAGAAGAAGGTGCCCGAAGCGCGGGCGGAATTCGAACTGCTGAAGAAGAGCGCGCCCGAGCACCCGGAGACCCTGTTGCTGCAGGCCCAGCTGGCTTTTCTGGATGGCGACCTGAAAGCCACGCGCGAACTGACCGAACGCCTGTTGAAGGCGGCGCCGAACAACGTGCGCACGCTGGAACTGGCCGGTGCGGCCGAGTTGCGCGACAAGAATTACCTGCATGCCGAAGCCCATCTGTCGCAGGCGATGAAACTGGCGCCGGCATTGCTGCGCCCGCGCGTGCTGTTGGCTCAGTCCTTCCTGCGTTCGGGTCAGGCTGAAAAAAGCCTGCAAGTGCTGCAGCCGGTGCTGGACAGCAAAGAGCCCGATGCCACCAGCCTGTCGCTGGCGGGTGAGGCCTATCTGCAGACGGGCGACAACAAGCGTTCGGAAGAGGCCTTCAAGCGCGCGCTGAAAGCCGCGCCGGCCAACACCAGCGTGCGCGCCTCGGCCGCGATTGCGCAATTGGCGCGCGGCGACAGCAGCGGTGCGGCGATGGCCGAACTGGAGGCCGTGGCGGCCGGCGACGCGGGCCCGCGCGCCGACCTGGCGCTGATCAGCGCGCGCCTGCGCCAGAACGACCTGCCGGGCGCCCTGAAGGCCATCGACGCCGTCGAGAAGAAGCTGCCCGACCAACCGCTGGCCCATTTGCTGCGCGGTCGCGTGCTGCTGCTGAAGAAAGACACGGCGGGCGCCAAGCGCAGCTTCGAAGCCGCGTTGGGCAAAGACCCGGCTTACTTTCCGGCGGTGGCCAGCCTGGCCGCCATCGACCTGGCCGAAGGCAAGCCCGAGGCCGCCCGCACGCGCTTCGAAGCGCACCTGAAGGCCCAGCCCAAGGCCTACCAGGCCAAGCTGGCGCTGGCCGAACTGGAAGCGCGCACCGGGGCCCCATCGGCCACCGTGGCGGCTACGCTGAAGGACGCCACCAAGGTCAACCCCAGCGAGCCGATGCCGCACCTGCTGCTGATCAACCGCTTGATCGGCGCTGGCGATGGCAAGGCGGCCCTGGCCGCTGCGCAAGACGCCAGCGCGGCCTTG
Source organism: Betaproteobacteria bacterium (assembly GCA_031424355.1). Classification (GTDB taxonomy): domain Bacteria; phylum Pseudomonadota; class Gammaproteobacteria; order Burkholderiales; family Burkholderiaceae_C; genus Rubrivivax. The sequence goes on along the minus strand of JANPHI010000090.1, from coordinate 6,646 downwards.
CCCAACAACCTGGAAATCCAGGACGCACTGGGCATGGCACAGGTGGCCGCTGGCGACAGCCAGCGCGCGGTGTCGACCTTCAAGAAGCTGAACAGCCTGCAGCCCAAGAATGCCGCTGTGCTGGTGCACCTGGCCGACGCCTACCGCGCCAGCCAGGACCCGGCTGCGGCGATGGTGGCGCTGAAGCAGGCGCTGGAACTGCAACCCGACCTGTCGGCCGCGCGTGCCGCCTTGATCGGCATGAACCTGCAAGCCAAGAAGCCCGACGAGGCGATGGCGCTGGCGCGCGAACAGCAAAAGCGCAACCCCAAGGACGCCAGCGGTTTCCGCCTGGAAGGCGAGGTGGCGGCGGCTGGCAAGAACTGGGACGCTGCAGCCACCGCCTTTCGCGCTGCCCTGCAGCGCGACCGCGACGGCGCCGGTGCCGTCAAGCTGCACGCGGCACTGAACGCTGCCGGCAAGACCGCCGAGGCCGACAAGCTGGCGGCCGACTGGGTCAAGGACAACCCCAAGGACGCGGTCTTCCGCTTCTACCAGGGCGACGTGGCGATGGCGCGCAACGACTACCCCACGGCCGAGGCGCGCTACCGCACCGTGCTGGAACTGCAGCCCAACAACGCACTGGCACTGAACAACGTGGCCTGGATGCTGGCCCGCCAGGGCAAGCCCGGGGGCGTGGCCCTGGCCGAGAAGGCCAACAGCCTGCTGCCCGACCGCGCGCCGCTGCTGGACACGCTGGCCCTGGCGCTGGAGGCCGAGAACCAGTTGCCCAAGGCCATCGAGGCCCAAGGCCGCGCCATCAAGCTGGAACCCACCGACCACAGCCTGGCCTTGCGCCTGGCCAAGCTCTACATCAAGAGTGGCGACAAGACCCGCGCCAAGGCCGAACTGGAAGCGCTGGCCAAGGTGGGCGACAAGTTCGCCGGGCAGGCTGAAGTGGCCACCTTGATGAAGTCGCTGTGATGGCAGGGCACGGCGGCGCCCTGCCCCGGCGCGGCGCGTTGCGGGCGACAGCCGCGGCCTTGCTGCTGGGCGCTGGCACGGCGACGGGCCTGGTGGGCCGCGCTGCAGCGGCCGACCTGCCCAGCGTGATCGCCGCGATCAAGACGTCGGTGCTGCCGGTGGGCACTTACAGCGCCACCGGCAACCCGCGCTTCGAATTTCGCGGCAGCGGTTTCGTGGTCGGCGACGGCACGCTGGTCGCCACCAATTTCCACGTGCTGCCGGAAGGCGCCGAAGTGGAAAGCGGCCCCCGCATGGCGGTGCTGGCTGCACGCGGCAGCAGCGGCGAGGCGCCGGTGCGCCGCGCCCGCGTGGTGGCCACTGACCGCTTGCGCGACCTGGTGCTGCTGCAGATCGAAGGCTCGCCGCTGGCGCCGCTGGCCCTGGCCGAAGCCGGCCAGGCGCGCGAAGGCCAGGGCATTGCGCTGCTGGGTTTTCCCATCGGCGGCACCCTCGGCTATTCGGTGGTCACCCACCGCGGCATCATCGCTTCGCTGACCACCGTTGCCCTGCCCGCGCCCACCGCGCGCCAGCTCGACCCGCGCGCCGTGTCGCGGCTGCGCGAAGGCAATTTCGAGGTGCTGCAGCTGGACGCCACGGCCTACCCGGGCAACAGTGGCGGCCCGGTCATCGACGCTGAAAGCGGCGTGGTGCTGGGTGTCGTCAACCAGGTGCTGGTGAAGAGCAGCCGCGAGAGCGCGCTGGCCAACCCCTCGGGCATCACCTACGCCATACCGGTGGGGCTGCTGCGGGATTTGATGCGCGACCTGCAGCGCAGCGGCAGCGAGAGCGGCAAGGCGCCCTGATCCGGCTGCCCGTTCAGACCCGGTAGTAGCTGCGGTACCAGGCCACGAAGCGGGCCACACCGCTGCGCACATCGGTGGCCGGTGAAAAGCCCGCCCAGTCGCGCAGCGCGCCGACATCGGCGTGCGTGCCCGGCACATCGCCGTCCTGCATCGGCAACAGGTTCATCCGGGCCTTCAGGCCCACTGCGTCCTCGACGCAGGCGATGAAGTCCAGCAGCGGCACCGGCAACTGGTTGCCGATGTTGAACACGCGAAACGGCGCGTTGCTGGTGCCCGGGTCGGGCGCTGCGGCGCGGTAGGCCGGGTCGGCGGTGGCGGGCTGGTCGAGCACGCGGACCACGCCTTCGACGATGTCGTCGATGTAGGTGAAGTCGCGCTGCATCCGGCCTTCGTTGAAGACGTCGATGGGGCGGCCTTCCAGGATGGCGCGGGTGAACAGGAACAGTGCCATGTCGGGCCGACCCCAAGGCCCGTAGACCGTGAAGAAGCGCAGGCCGGTGGTCGGCAGGCCGAACAGGTGGCTGTAGGTGTGGGCCATCAGCTCGTTGGCCTTCTTGGTGGCCGCGTACAGGCTGACGGGGTGGTCCACGCTGTCGTGTTCGGAAAACGGCATCTTGGTGTTGCCGCCGTAGACGCTGGAACTGGACGCGTAGACCAGGTGCTGCACGGCGCTGTGGCGGCAGCCCTCCAGCACGTTCATGAAGCCCACCACGTTGCTGTCGATGTAGGCGTTGGGGTTCTTCAGCGAATAGCGCACGCCGGCCTGCGCGGCCAGGTGAACGACGCGGTCGAAGCGCTCGGCCTCGAACAGCGCGGCCATGCCGGGGCGGTCGGCCACGTCCATCTTCACGAAGCGAAAACCCGGCTGCGCGGTCAGCTGCGCCAGGCGGGCCTGCTTCAGCGCCACGTCGTAGTAGTCGTTCAGGTTGTCCAGGCCGACGACCTCGTCGCCACGCGCCAGCAGGCGCAGCGCGGTGGCCATGCCGATGAAGCCGGCGGCACCGGTGAGCAGGACTTTCATGGGTGGGTGCGGGCGCCGTGCGGGGCACTGGAGCGCTGGATGGGTGTCGAAACATTCTGACACGCACACCCTGGGCGCCAGCCCTGCCGCTGCGCACGCCAGGGCGTGTGGCGCGCAGAGTTCACGGCTCAGGCGTCCAGGCCGATGTCGCCGGCAGCAGCCGAGCGTTTGCGGCCGCTGAACAAGGCCCGCAGCAGGTTTTCGCGCTGCAGGATGGAGGTGACGATGACGCCCCCCACATGCAGCGGCACCAGCACGGCGAAGGCCCAGCCGGCGACGCGGTGTATGGCGTAAACCGTGTCGTCGCCCCAGTAACGGTCGGTGGTGCACAGCGCCCCGCTGGCACCCGCCACCACGGCCGCCAGCAGCAGTGCCACCACCATCCAGCCGCCCAGCGGGTTGTGGCCCAGATGGCGCGGCTCGCTGCGGGTCAGCAAAGCGCGGGCGTAAGCCCAGGTGGCGGCCGGGCCGCGCACGAAGGCGGTGAAGCGCAAGTGGCGTGCACCGCTCAGCCAGCCCAGGGCGCCGCGCCCCAGGGCCAGGGCCAGCGCGCTGTAGCCCAGGCGTTCATGCCAGACGCCGCCTTCGTGCAGCAGCAGGCAGCCCAGCACGCTGGCCGCCAGCACCCAGTGGCCCCAGCGCACCACCCATGGCCAAACCGGCACGGTGGCCGCAGGCCCCGGCCCGCTGGGTGCCGGGGCGGCGGGGGGCAGTGTCACGGCGCCAGGCCTCGCTTCAGCGCGGCTTGGTGGGCACCGGCTCCAGCGTCACCGGGTGGAAGTAGACCTCCATCTTCTTGCCTTTGTCGTCCAGCGCGTAGACCTCGTAGCAGCCGCCGTCTTCCTTGATCTTGCGCACCGTCCAGCCCTTGTCCTTCAGGCTCTGTTCCAGCTTGGCGGTGGGCTGCCAGCCGGTCTTGGGGCCGGAGTCGCAGGTGGCCAGGCCGGTGGCCTGGGCGGCGCCCGCCAACAACAGGGCGGCGACGGCGGCAGCGGTGGCGGTGAAGGTGGTGCGCATGCGTGTGGCGGGGTGAACCGCGTAGTTGAACAGAAGTCGTGAGAATGTAAATCATTCTCATTCGCACAACAAGCGAACGGTCTCAGAGGATCTGCGCCACCGTCTCGAAGGGCAGGCGCGGGCCGCGCGGGTAGTTGCCGCTGGCGTCGCCGTGGCCGACGTTGACCAGGAAGTTGGCGGCCCAGCGGCCGTCGGGGAAGAACTCGGCGTTGACCTTGGCGGCGTCGAAGCCACTCATCGGGCCGCAGTCCAGGCCCAGCAGGCGCGCGGCCACCATCAAGTAGGCGCCCTGCAGGCTGCTGTTGCGAAAGGCGGTGGCGTCGCTGAGCGCGGCGTTGCCGGCGAACAGGGCCTGGGCCGTCGGCATCACCGGGAACTGGGTGGGCAGCTGTTCGTGGAACTTCGTGTCCATGGCCACCACCACCACCACCGGCGCGGCCATCGTCTTGTCGGCATTGCCCGGCGACAGCGCCGGCTTCAACCGCTGCTTGGCGGCTGCACTGCGCAGGAACAGGTAGCGGCCAGGCTGCGCATTCATCGAGGTCGGGCCCCACTTCATCAGCTCGTACAGCTGGTGCAGCGTGTCGTCGCTGACCGGGTCGGGCTTGAACTTGTTGAAGGTGCGGGCGGCGGTGAAGGCCTGCTCGAAGGCGATGGTCAAAGGTGCGGTCATGGTCGCTTTCAGGGTGCAAAGCGCCATGCTAGTGCCACCCGCGTGAGAATGCCGCCATGCACACCGACCGCCTGCCCCCCATACCGCCCGAGCGCTGGACGCCCGCCCAGCGCGAACTCGCCGAAGAGATCATCCGCGGTCCGCGCGGCGCGCTGGTCTCGCCCTTCATCCCGCTGCTGCGCAGCCCCGAACTGATGGCCCACGCCCAGCGCATGGGCGAGTACCTGCGCTACCGCAGCGCTATCGGGCAGCGGCTGTCGGAACTGGCCATCCTGATCACGGCGCGCGCTTGGTCGCAGCCCGTCGAATGGGCCATCCACGCGCCCATCGCGCTGCGCGAGGGCATACCCGCCGAGACCATCGCCGCCATCGCCGAAGGCCGCCGCCCGGCGGTGCTGAGCGCCGAGGAAGCCGCCGTCTACGACTTCTGCAGCGAACTGCACGCCCACAAGGCGGTCAGCGACGCCACCTGGGCCCAGGCGGTGCAGCACTTCGGCGAACAGGGCACGGTCGATCTCATCGGCATCAATGGCTACTACACGCTGCTGTCGATGGTGATGAACAGCGCGCGCACGCCGGCACCCGCGACGGGCGCCCCACCCTTGTTGCCGCTGCCTTCACGCTGAGCCTGGCGCGTCCATCCGAGCCCGCATCATCGCCACCAAGGCCTGCGCGGCCGGCGACAAGACCGCTGGGTCGCGCATCGCCAGCAGCAGCTTGCGCTCGGCGTCCAGACCCTGCAGCGGCACCACCTGCAGGCCCAGCGCGTCAGCGTACAGCGACGCCCCGGCGCGCGGCAGGATGGCCAGGCCCAGGCCAGCGGCCACCATGCGGCACATCACATCAAAGCTGCGCACCTGCACGCGCAGGCGGAAGCTGCGGCCCACGGCTTCGGCGGCGCCGCTGATCTTGCGGGTGAGCGAGGCCGAGCGGCCCAGGCAGATGAAATCGTGGTCCAGCGCACGGGCGAATTCCACCGACCCGGCCGCCGGGCCGGCCACCGGGTCGGCTGGCGCCAGCGCGTGACCGCGCGGCACCACCAGCACCAGTTCATCGACCTCGCAGACGAAGCTGAACAGGCCTTCACTGGGCGTGTTCTCGCCGATCACCGCCAGCTCGGCCGTGCCCACCGCCACCGCGCGCACCGAGTCTTCGCTCAGGGCGTCTTCCAGGTCGATGCGCACCTCGGGGTGCTGCAGCGCGTAGGCCGCCAACAGCGTGGGCAGGAAACCGCCCAGCGCCGACGGGTTGGCCCACAGCCGCAAGTGGCCGCTGACGCCGGTGCTGAAGTCGGCGATGGCCAGCGCCATGCGTTCCAGGTGGGCGACGAGTTCGATGGCGTGACGGTGCAGCGTCTGCCCACCGGCCGTGGCCGTGACGCCGCGCGCGCTGCGCTGCAGCAGCGCAATGCCGCAGTGGTGCTCGAGTTCGGCGATGCGCTTGCTGGCCGCCGCCAGGCTGATGCCGTAGCGGTCGGCACCGGCCGTCAGGCTGCCCGCGTCGAGCACCGCGACGAACAGCCGCAGCGTCACCAGGTCGAGTCGGTTCAGGTTGATCACGGCGTCCTCAATGCGCCGTTGAGACTACCTCAATGCATCACGAAGGGCGTTCCAGCGCCGCGCGCGTCAACATCCCACCCGAGTTCACAGACACCCAGACAGGCCCGAACACGGGCCGGCAGGAGACAAGACTGATGACCGCCCGCAGCTACCGCATCGGCCAGATCGTGCCCAGCTCCAACACCACGATGGAGACCGAGGTGCCGGCCCTGTTCCGTGCCCGCGAGCTGATCGCGCCGGAGCGCTTCACCTTCCACAGCAGCCGCATGCGCATGCAGAAAGTGACCAAGGAAGAGCTGGCGGCGATGGACCGCGATTCCGACCGCTGCGCGCTGGAACTGGCCGACGCCCGCATGGACGTGCTGGGCTACGCCTGCCTGGTCGCCATCATGAGCATGGGCAACGGCTACCACCGCGTCAGCGAAAAGCGCCTGCACGAACGCACCGTGGAAGCCGGCGGGCCGGCACCGGTGGTCACCAGTGCGGGGGCCTTGGTCGATGGCTTGAAGACACTGGGCGCCAAGCGCGTGGCCATCCTCACGCCCTACATGAAGCCGCTGACGCAACT
>JANPHI010000089.1:0-8937 GCA_031424355.1 Betaproteobacteria bacterium | reverse complement strand
GACCCGGCGCGCGTCGGCCTGGGCCGCGAAGGCCGCCAGTTCGCCCGGCGCCATGCGCGCGTTCACACCGCAAGACCAGGCACCGACGCGGCTGCAGGCCAGGATCAGCGCGACGTGTTCGGGGCAGTTCTCGGCCACGATCAGCACGCGGTCGCCGGGCTGCACGCCGGCCTCGATCAGCTCGGTCTGCAGGGCCTCGACCTGACGACCGATGTCCGCGTAGCTCAGCTCGCCATCGGGCAGGAACAGCAAGGGCTGGCCCGCGTCGCGGCGCAGCCAACCGTCGAAGCCTTCGTGCAGCCGCATCGAAGCCATGTGCTCAGTCCACCTTGATGTCGCGCGTCACGCCGCGCCACATCTCCAGGTCACGGGCCTGCTGCGCGGCCAGCACCTCGGGCTTGCCGCTCCACTGCTCGTAGCCCTGTTCCTGCCACAGCTTGCGCAAGTCGGCGTCGGCCAGCGCACGGTTGATGGCGCTGTTCAGCCTGGCCACCAACTCAGGCGCCATGCGTGGCGGACCGTAGACGCCGTACCAGCCGATGACCTCGTAGCCCGCCACACCGGCCTGGCGCATCGTGGGCACATTGGGCAGCGAGGCATTGCGCTCGCGCGAGGTGACGGCCAGCGCACGCACGCGGCCGGCCTGCACGAAGTTGCGCGCCGTGCTGGTGATGTCGAACATCATGCTCAGCTGCCCGCCGATGACATCGGTCATCGCCGGCGCATTGCCTTTGTAGGGCACGTGGGTCAGCTTGGTGCCGGTGACGGCGGCCAGCAGTTCGCCGCTGAGGTGGTTGGAAGCACCCACGCCGGCCGAACCGTAGAACAGCTTGCCGGGGTTGGCCTTGGCGTAGGCGATCAATTGCTCCAGCGTTTGGAACGGCAGGTCCTTGTTGACGACCAGCACATTGGCGTAGCTCAACAGCGGCGAGATCGGCGTCAAGTCGCGCACCGGGTCCAGCGTCATGGACTTCAGCACGTGCGGGCTGATGGTCAGCGTGGGGCTGGCGCCGAAGTACAGGGTGTTGCCATCGGGCGGCGACTTGGACACGGCGTCGGCGCCCATCACCCCGCCCGCGCCGGCGCGGTTTTCCACCAGCACCGTGCGGCCCAGTTCACGCGCCAGCACGGGGGCGAAGCTGCGCGCGCCGCCGTCCACCGGACCGCCGGCGGCGTAGCCGACGATGAGGCGCAGCGGGGCATCGGTCTGGGCTTGGGCCAGCGACGTGGCGGCGGCGGCGAACAGGGCCGCAAGTTGACGGCGGTTCATACCGGGTCCCAGCTGAACACGTCGGCGGAACGGTCCAGGTCGTAGAAGCTGGCCTTCAGCGCGGGTAGCGCGTGGCTGGCCACGGTCTGCGGGCTCCAGCCTTCGCTGCGGTGCACGCTGCGCACGGGGCGCGGCTGGCTCATCAGGAAAATCTCGTTGTTGCGCACCGCGAAGATCTGGCCGTTCACGTCGCTGGCCGCGTCGCTGGCCAGGCACACCGCCAGCGGCGCGATCTTGGCCGGCGTCATCTGCTTCAGCCTGTCCACGCGGGCCTGCTCTTCGGGCGTTTCGGTCGGTATCGAACCGATCATGCGGCTCCACGCAAAAGGCGAAATGCAATTCGAACGCACGCCGAATTTGTTCATGTCCAGCGCAATGGATTTGGACAAGGCCGCAATGCCCAATTTGGCCGCGCTGTAATTGGCCTGGCCGAAATTGCCGATCAAGCCTGACGTGCTGGTCATGTGCACATAGCAGCCGCTACCTTGTTCCTTGAAGTGCGGCGCGGCCGCGCGGCTGACGTGGAAGGTGCCGTAGAGGTGCACCTTGATGACGGTGTCGAATTCCTCGGCGCTCATCTTGTGGAAAAAGCGGTCGCGCAGGATGCCGGCGTTGTTGATCACCGCGTCGATGCGGCCAAACGCTTCGACGGCGGTACCCACGATGCGCGCCGCGCTGGCGCTTTCCGCCACGCTGTCGGTGTTGGCCACCGCCATGCCGCCGGCGGCGCGTATTTCTTCGACCACGCGCTGCGCCGGGCCGGCGTCGTGCCCGTCACCGCCCACCGACGCGCCGATGTCGTTGACCACCACGCGCGCGCCTTCCAGCGCGCAGGCCAGCGCGATGTCGCGGCCGATCCCGCCGCCCGCACCGGTCACCACCACCACCTTGTTGTCGAGCATCTTCGTCGTCATGTGCTTACTCCTTCGGCCACACAAAGGCCGGCGCTTGTTTGTCGAGGAAGCGGCGCACCGCGTCCTGCGTGTAGCCGCTGCCGAAGGCCAGCGCCTGCGCGTTGGCCTCGCCGTCCAGCAGCGCGGCCAGTTCGCCCGGGTTACCCATGGCGCGCTTGACCAGGCTGGTGGCCAGCGGCGAAGCACCGGCCATGCTGGCGGCCAGGGCCAGCGCGCGCGGCAGCAGGGCGTCGGGCTCGTGCACTTCCATCGCGATGCCCAGCGCCAGCGCTTCGGGCGCGCCCACCTCGCGGGCCGACAGCATCAGCTCTTTCGCGCGCTGTGTGCCCACCACGCGCGGCAGCGTGTAGAAGGCGCCGCAGTCGGGCACCAGGCCCAGCTTCATGAAGGACATGCAGAAGCGCGCGCGGGTCGATGCCAGCACGAAGTCGGCGGCCAGCGCCACGCTGAAGCCGGCGCCGTAGGCCGGGCCGTCCACGGCGGCGATGACCACCTTGTCCAGCGCCAGCAGTTCGGCCATCCAGCGCTGCGTGCCGTGCATGCGCGTGCGCCAGGCGGCCCCGTCGTTCGTGGCCATGCCGGCCATGCCGCGGATGTCGCCCCCCGCGCAGAACACGCCGCCGCTGCCGGTGATGACCAGCGCGCGGATGTCGGGGTCGGCGCGGGTCTGCGCGATGCCGTCCTCCAGGCCCTGGCGGATCTCGGCCGTGAAGGCATTGCGCGTGGCCGGGCTGGCCAGCGTCAGCACGGCGGTGGCGCCCACGCGTTCGAACTGCACACTCATGGTGAAGACTCCGGGTTCTGCTGGGTAGGACCAGCTTGATGGGCTTGCTGCAGCTCGCGCCACTGGATCTTGCCGGTGCCCGACTTGGGCAGCGCGGCCACGAATTCGACGCTGCGCGGCGCCTTGTAGACCGCCATCTGTTCACGGCACCAGGCGATGAATTCTTCGGCCGTCACATCGTGCTGCCGCTCGGGCTTCAGCACCACCAGTGCTTTCACCGCCTCGCCCGAACCGGCGCTGCGGCCTTCGCGCGTGTCGGGCACGGCGATGACGCAGGCCTCGTGCACGGCGGGGTGGGCGTAGAGCGCGCTTTCCACCTCGGCCGGCCAGACCTTGTAGCCCGACACATTGATCATGCGTTTGAGCCTGTCCTTCAGGAAGAAGTAGCCGTCTTCATCGACCAGCGCCAGGTCGCCGGTGCGGAAGTAGCGCTGGCCGTCCAGCATGCAGAAGGCGGCGCGGTCGGCCGCCAGGTTGGGCCCGCCGTTCAGCCAGTAGCCGCGCATCAGTTGCGGCGCGCGGGTGATCAGTTCGCCGACCTCGCCTTGCGGCAGCTCGGTCAGCGTCACCGGGTCCACGATGCGGCTGTCCACGCCCTGCGTCGGCACGCCCAGGCACTGCGGCTTGCAGCGCGCCGGCGGGTTGCCGTGCAGGAAGGAAGCGGTCTCGGTCAGGCCGTAGCCTTCTTCGTAGTTCAAGCCGTAGCGCTGCTTCAGCATCGCAGCCACGGCTTCGGGCATGGCCGCGCCACCACCGGACAGGAAGACCAGACTGGACAGATCGCGCTGCGCCGTGCCGGGCGCGCTGAACAGGTCCAGCACCATGGCTGGCGGCGCGGTCCAGGCGGTGACGCGGTGGCGCTCCATCAAGGCCGCGGCCGTCGCTGCGTGCCAGCGCGGCATCATCACCGAGGTGGCGCCCAGCAGGATGGGCAGGTTCATGCCGTTCTGCAGGCCCAGCATGTGGAAAAGCGGCGCCACCGTCAGCACCACCGAGTCGCGGTGCAGCCGCTTCCACACCGCCGACGTGGCCAGCGAGGCCAGCAGCGTGGCGTGCGTGTGCATGCAGCCCTTGGGGTGGCCGGTGGTGCCCGAGGTGTAGGGCAGCACGGCCAGCGCGTCGGGGTCGACGGGCATCGCACCGGGCTTCAGGCCCAGCGCAATGGCCGCTTCGAAGCCGTGCAGCCGCGCGCCGTGCAGCGGCGCGCGCGGGGCGCGCACGAAGTCGGGCAGTTCGTCGCCGGCCGCTGCCAGCGCGTCGGCCGCGATGGCATCCGAATACGCGTGCACGACGGCCGCAGCGATCTGTCCCGGTCCATCACCCAGCGGCAGGTGAACCCGCAACTCCTGCGCGACGAAAGCGACGCGGGCCTGGCTGTCGGCGGCGTAGAAGGCGATCTCGGCGGGCTTGCTCATCGCGCTGACCGGCACCACCACCGCACCCGCACGCAGCACGGCGTAGGCGGCGGCTACCCACTGCGGGCCGTTCTGGCTGATGACCAGCACACGGTCGCCGGGCTGCACGCCCAGGCGCTGCTGCAGAAAACCGGCCAGCGCTTCGACGCGGGCCTGCAGTTGCGCGTAAGCCGTCTCGGTGCCGCCGTAGACGATGGCGGCCTTGTCGGGCCGCTGCGCGGCCGACGCCGCCAGGCAGGCCGGCAGCGTGGTGCGCAGCAGCGGCGGCTCGCGGTCCACAGCTGCGGGCCAGTGCCGAAAGTGCAGCGGTTCAGGTTTCACGTTTTTCCAGTGAACGGGCGATGACTTCCTTCATCACCTCGTTCGCACCGCCGTAGATGCGGCTGACGCGCACGTCGGCGTACAGCCGCGCTATCGGGTATTCGTTCATGTAGCCGTAGCCGCCGAAGAACTGCAGGCATTCATCGACCACCTTGCAGCAGGCGTCGCTGACCCACCACTTGGCCATCGCGGCGGTGGGCACGTCCAGTTCACCCTTCATCAGCTTGGCGATGCAATCGTCGACGAAGGCGCGCGCCACTTCGGCCTGCGTTTCGCACTCGGCCAGCTTGAAGCGCGTGTTCTGCATCTGCATCAGCGGCGCGCCGAAGACGTTGCGCTGGCGCACGTGGTCCAGCGTCTCGGCGATGGCGCGCTTCATCATCGCCAGCGAGCCGACGGCGATCAGCAGGCGTTCACGCGGCAGCTGCGCCATCAGCTGCCCGAAGCCTTTGCCTTCGACACCGCCCAGCAGGTTGGCGGCCGGCACGCGAACGTTGTCGAAGAAGAGTTCGGTGGTGTCCAGCGTCTTCTGGCCGATCTTGTCCAGCAGGGCGCCGCGCGTGAAGCCGGGCACCGTGCCGTTCTCGCCTTCGGTCTCCAGCATCAGCAGCGAAACACCCTTGCCGCCGGCCGCCGCGTCGGTCTTCACCGCCACGCAGACCAGGCCGGCGTGCAGGCCGTTGGTGATGAAGATCTTGCTGCCGCTGATGAGGTAGTCGTCACCAGCTCGGGTGGCGGTCGTGCGGATGCGCTGCAGGTCGGTGCCGGCACCGGGTTCGCTCATCGCGATGGCCGCCACCAGTTCGCCGGTGGCCATGCGCGGCAGCCAGCGCAGCTTTTGTTCTTCACTGCCGTAGGCCAGCAGGTAGTGCGCGACGATGCCGCTGTGCACGTTGTTGCTGAAGCATTGCGACATCGCGTACCACTGCTCTTCGCAGATGACGGCCTCGTGCAGGAAGTTGCCACCACCGCCGCCGTAGGCCTCGGGAATGCTCGCGCACAGCAGGCCGGCCGCACCGGCCTGGTTCCAGATGCGGCGGTCGGCATGGTGCTGTTCGCGCCAGCGCATTTCGTGCGGCACGCACTCGCGCTCGAAGAAGCGCCGCGCCGTTTCGCGCAGCAGCGTCACGTCTTCGGTTTCCCACGCCCTTGCGGGCAGCGTTGCAATGCTCACGGCCGGCCGCCCCCGCAGACCAGCACCTGCCCGCTGACGTAATTGCTCTCGGGGATGCAGAACAGGTAGACCGCGCCCGCCGCCTCGGCCGGGTAGCCGCCACGGCCCAGCGGGATCATCGCTTCGGCGTTCTTCAGGATCTGCGGGTTGACGCCGACGCGGATGGTCTTGCCTTCAACGTCGATGGTGGCGCCGGCACTGGCATCGGCCTCGGTCAGCCGCGTCTTGATCAGTCCGAAGGCCACGCTGTTGACGGTGACCTTGTAGCGCCCCCACTCCTTGGCCATGGCCTTGCTCAGGCCGTTGATGCCGGCCTTGGCGGCCGCGTAATTGGCTTGGCCGGCGTTGCCGTAGACGCCCGAGGTGGACGAGATGTTGACCACCTTGCGAAAAACCTAACGGCCTTCGTCGGCCTCGCGCCGCGCCGCGTCGCGGATGAAGCCGGATGCCGCGCGCAGGATGCGGAAGGGCGCGGTCAGGTGCACGGCCAGCATCGCGTCCCACTGTTCGTCCGTCATCTTCTGCACCACGTTGTCCCAGGTGTAGCCGGCGTTGTTGACGATGATGTCCAGGCCGCCCCAGGTGTCCACGCCGGCCGCGACGAAACGTTCCGCGAAGCCGGCTTCGGTGACGCTGCCGGTGCAGGTGATCGCCGTGCCGCCGGCGGCGGTGATCTCGGCCACCGTCAGCGCGGCGGGTTCGGCGTCCAGGTCGTTGACGACGACGCGGGCGCCTTCGCTGGCCAGCTTCAGCGCGATCTCACGGCCGATGCCGCGGCCGGAGCCAGACACCAGCGCGACCTTGCCTTCGAGTTTTCTGAGGGTCATGACTGTGCTTCCTTGAGGTTGTTCAGGGCCAGGCGATCAGCGCCTCGGCCGACAGTTTGATCACGCCATCGGCGTTCGCGGTCTGCAGGTGCACGCGGGCACAACGGTCCAGCTTCTCGGTGACGCGGCCGGTGCAGGTGATGCGTTCGCCGACCTGCGTGATGGCCGCGAAGCGCACGTCCAGCGAGCGGATGGCCGACTGCGGCACCCAGTCCGTCAGCACCCGCGCCAGCCAGGCCGCCGACAACATGCCGTGGGCGAACACGTCGGGCATGCCGGACGCCTTGGCGAAATCGCTGTCGACGTGGATGGGGTTGTGGTCACCGCTGGCGCCGCAGTACAGGGCCAGCGTCAGACGGGTCAGCGGCGGCAGTTGCAGCGGGGGCAGCGTGTCGCCAACCTGCAGGCTGTCCCAGTCGGGCAGGGTCTTCATGGCGGCCTTCACGGTGTGGGGTTCCGGTAGACCGTGACGCAGCGCAGCTCGGCGACAGGCTCGCCCTGCGCGTTGCTGACCTCGGTCAGGCGCACGATGAATTCCAGCGCGCCGTTCTTCTTGTCGTAGATGTCGGTGATGCGCTGGCGGAAGGTCAGCCTGTCGCCGGCATGCGCCGTGCGATGCAGCGTGAAGCCTTGTTCGCCATGCAGGATGCGGCTGTAGTCCAGCCCCAGCGCTTCGCGGATGGCCGCCGGGTTGGGCGCTTCCATTTCCAGGCAGAACAGAAAGGTCGGCGGCACCGGCAAGGCCGGGTGCCCGGCCGTACGCGCTGCGGCTTCGTCGGTGTAGACCGGGTCGGTCTGCCCGGTGGCCTTGGCGAAGAAACGCAGGCGGCCGGCTTCCACGCCCACCGTGAAGGGCGGGAATTCGGTGCCGATGTGGCGGCGGTCGATCATGTCATTGGCTCCTGCGACCAAGCTTCCCGCCGCGGAACTGGCTTTGCCAGGCCGCTGGCGGACGGCCCCCTCGGGGGGTAGCGAGCGCCAGCGAGCTTGGGGGCTTCATGACACCGCCTGGTAGAGCGTCACCACGCAGGCGCCACCCAAGCCCAGGTTGTGCTGCAGCGCCAGGCGTGCTCCTTCCACCTGCCGCTGCTCGGCGCGGCCGCGCAGTTGCTGCGTCAGCTCGTAGCACTGCGCCAGGCCAGTGGCGCCCAGCGGGTGGCCCTTGGACAGCAAGCCGCCCGAGGGGTTGGTGACGACGCGCCCGCCGTAGGTGTTGTCGCCGTCGACGATGAAGCGTTCGGCCGTGCCCGGCGGCGTCAGGCCCAGGGCTTCGTAGGTGATCAGTTCGTTGGCGGTGAAGCAGTCGTGCAGTTCCACCACGTCCAGCGCCTCGGGGCCGATGCCGGCGTCCTCGTAGACCTGCCTGGCGGCGGCGGCCGTCATGTCGTAGCCGACGACGCGCTGCATGTCGTCGCTGTCGAAGGTGCTGGCGGTGTCGGTGGTCATGGCCTGCGCGGCGATGACCACGTTCTGGTTCAGGCCGTGCTTCTTGGCGAACTCGGCCGAGCAGACCACCGCCGCTGCGGCGCCGCAGGTGGGCGGGCAGCACTGGTAGCGGGTCAGCGGGTCGAAGACCGTGGGCGAGGCCATCACCTCGTCCAGCGTCAGCGTGTTGCGGAACACCGCCAGCGGGTTGCGCGCGGCGTGCTGGCGCGCCTTCACCGAGATGCGGCCGAAGGTGTCCTTGCGGATGCCGTGCTGCGCGATGTAGTCGCGCGCCGCGCCGCCGAAGAACTGCGCGGCGCGCGGCGCTTCGGGCAGGTAGCCCTGGTGGTCTTGCATCACGTCGGCGAAGCGCTGCATCGGCGAAGGCCGGTCGTCCCATTGGCTCTTCAGCGCGCCCGGCTGCATCTGCTCGAAGCCCAGCGCGATGGCGCATTCGACCATGCCGCTCTCCACCGCCTGGCGCGCAAGGACCAAGGCGCTGGAGCCGGTGCTGCAGTAGATGTTGAAGTTGAACACCGGGATGCCGCTCAAGCCCACGCCGTAGATCGCCGCCTGGCCGGCGGTGCTGACACCGTATACATAGCCGACGTAGGCCTGCTGCACCAGGCCGTAGGCCACGCCGGCGTCGTCGAGCGCCAGTTGTGCGGCCTTGGCACCCATCACGGTGTAGGGCTCGCTGGTGCCGGGCTTGGTGAAGGGGATCATGCCCACGCCGACGACGTGAACAGGGCGTTGCAGACGGCTCATGGGGACTCCTCGGGGTGCGTGGGTTCGGGCGGTGTCGCG
>JANPHI010000088.1:0-2288 GCA_031424355.1 Betaproteobacteria bacterium | reverse complement strand
GTTGCTGTAGCGCCAAGGCGTGGCCGGGGCATCATTGCGCATGCACACCCCGCTACTCCTGATTCAGCCCCGCACCCACCACCTCCCCGCCAGCGTGGCCACCTGCCACTGGGGCGTGTTCGACGCCCGGCTGCAGCCGGTGCTGCGCGTGGCCAGCGGCGACACGGTGGTCATCGACAGCGTCAGTGGCGGGCCAGATGCGTTGCCGCCGGCGGGCTTCCATGTGCCGCCCGAACTGCTGCAGATCCACGCGCAGCTGAAGCCGCTGATGCCGGGGCACATCCTCACCGGCCCGGTGTTCGTCGATGGTGCCGAACCCGGCGACACGCTGGAAGTGCGCATCCAATCCGTTGAACTGCGCCAGGACTGGGGCTACAACGTCATCCGCCCGCTGGCCGGCACCTTGCCCGACGAGTTCGACAGCGCCCGCATGCTGACCCTGCCGCTGGACGCCCGGCGCATGACGGCCCGCATGCCCTGGGGCCTGGACCTGCCGCTGCACCCCTTCTTCGGCGTGATGGGCGTGGCCCCGCCGGCGCATTGGGGGCGCATCGGCACCATCGTTCCGCGTGCCCACGGCGGCAATCTGGACAACACCGAACTCCGGCCCGGCAGTTCGCTGTTCCTGCCCGTGCATGTGCCTGGCGCGCTGTTCTCCTGCGGCGACGGCCACGGCGCGCAGGGCGACGGCGAGGTCTGCACCACGGCCATCGAAACGGCTTTGCAGGGCCGCTTCGAACTGGTGCTGCACAAACGTGCTGCCGACGCTGCAGCGCTGGCCTACCCGCGCGCCGAAACGCCCACGCACTGGATCACCATGGGCATGGACCCGAGCCTGGACCAGTGCCTGGCCATCGCGCTGCGGCAGATGATTGCCTTCATCGTCGAGCGCGGCGGCCTGAGCCGCGAAGACGCCTACACGCTGTGCAGCCTCGCAGTGGACTTCCGCGTGACGCAGACGGTGAACACGCACCGCGGCGTCCACGCGATGCTGAAGAAGAGCCTTCTTCCGTAGCTAGATCTTGCCCAGCGCGCGCAGGATCTTCTCCGGCGTGATGGGCTGCGACGTCACCCGCGCACCGAACGGCGCCAGCGCGTCGTTGATGGCGTTCATCACTGCGCCGGGTGCGCCGGCCGTGCCAGCTTCGCCCGCGCCCTTCGCACCCAGCAGTGAACTCTTTGTCGGACTCTGCACGTGGCTCACCACGATGTCGGGCATCTCGGCGGCCATCGGCACCAGGTAGTCGGCCATGTTGCCGTTGCGCAGCGTGCCGTCGGTGTCGTAGAGGCACTCTTCGAACAGCACGCCGCCAATGCCTTGCACGATGGCGCCGCGCATCTGCTCGTCCACCAGCATCGGGTTGATGACGCGGCCGCAGTCTTCCACGGCCCAGTGCTTGAGCAGCTTCACGAAGCCGGTGTCCATGTCCACTTCCACATGGCTCACTTGCACGCCGTTGGTGAAGATGAATGGATAGTCGCGCTGCGCGTAGTGGCGCGTGACCATCAATTCGGGCGTGAAGTCCTTCGGCAGCGTGTCGCTGCGGAAGTAGGCGATGCGGCCGAGTTCGGCGAAGTCCAGCAATGCCGCGCCGGTGTCTGCATCCACCACCACGCCACGCCGCACGCGCAAGCTGGCGGCATCACGCTGCAGGATGGCCGCTGCCGCAGCCAGGATGTTGGCGCGCAGCACCTGGCCGGCCAGCAGCACCGCCTCGCCGCCGATGCCCGCGCCCCGGCTGGCCCAGGTGCCGCCGCCATACGGCGTGGCGTCGGTGTCGCCGGTGACCACGCGCACGCGCTCGATGCCCACGCCCACCGCGTCTGCAGCAATCTGCGCAAAGATGGCTTCAGCGCCCTGCCCTTGTTCGCCGACGCTGCTCATCACCGTGAGTGCGCCGCTGGGTTCCAGCCGCAGCGTGGCGCCGTCCTGGCTGGCGATGCGCGCACCACCGACGCCGTAGAACGCAGCACTGGGGTTGGTGAGTTCGATCAGCGCCGCCACGCCGATGCCGCGATACACGCCCGTCTTGCGCAGCGCGCTTTGTTCGGCACGCAGCGCTTCGTAGTCGCACACCCGCCGCGCTTCACGCAGGCAGGCTTCGTGCGACAGCACTTCGAGCTTGATGCCCGACGCTCCCGTGGCCGGGTAGGCGTCGTCGGGGATGACGTTCTGCTGGCGCATCACGATGGGGTCGATGCCCAGTTTGGCGGCCACACCGTCCACCAGCGCTTCGGTCACGGCGCAGGCAATCGGGTGGCCCACGCCGCGGTACTGGCAGGTGGGC
>JANPHI010000087.1:0-4953 GCA_031424355.1 Betaproteobacteria bacterium | reverse complement strand
CAGCGCCACCAGGTTGAGGAATTTCTCGGCGCGGTCCAGCGTCTGCTTCATCTCGGGCCGGCCGCTTTCGACACTTTCCACGCGCAGGCCGTGCAGCGCGGCCGTCTTGATGCGGGCTTCGGTCCAGGCCACGAATTCACGCACCAGCGCGTCGCCCTGGCTGCCGCTGAAGCGCGCGGGTGCGGCCACCGCCAGGCGGTAGCTGACGCGGCTGGCCGGCTGGATCAAACCGGTGGCTTCCAGGTCGGCCACGGCCAGCATCACGCGCGGCGCGAAGGTGGAAAAGCCGGTGCCGCGGTCGGGTTCGATGGCGATGATCTTGGCGATCTTCAGCGCGGCATCACCCAGCAGCAGCGGGTCGCCGACCTTCAGCTGCAGGCCGTCCAGCAGCGCCGCGTCCACCCACACCGTGCCGGGTGCCGGCGCGGCGGCCAAGGTCTGCACCGGCGCGCCCGGTGCGTCCTGCAACTGCAGCTGACCGCGCAGCGGGTAGGCCGTGCCCACGGCCTTGACGGCCACCAGGCGCGTGGCGCCGCCCTTTTCGTCGGGCGCACGGCCCATGCTGGGGAAGCCGGCGCTTTGCGAGGTCAGCAGGCCCATCTTCTCGGCCTGGGCCAGCAGTTCGGCGGGCGCCGGCTGGTCGCTGCTGACCACGGCGTCGCCGCCCAGCATCTGCCGTGCGTCACGCTGCAGCCCGGCGTTCAGGCGGTCGGCGAAGAAACCCACGGCGGTCAGCGCGGCCACGGCCAGCAGCACGGCCACCACCAGCAAACGCAGTTCGCCAGCGCGGAAATCACGGCGGGTCTGGCGCCAGGCCAGGGTGAAGATGGACGGCGGAACGGGCTTGGGATTGGGACTGGGAACAGGAACGGGCAAGGTCGGGGTGTTCATCCCGGGGACGGTAGCGGAAAACCCGCAGCCCTGCGGTGCGCTTGAACGCGGCGTGCAAGTCGGCTGAAGCCGCCGGTCCGCCGCCGGTGCTTCAATGGCGCATGAACACCCTGCACAGCCCGATCCCACACCCGCCCACACGCCTGCCGTCGCTCTTCCTGTCGCACGGCTCGCCGATGATCGCCCTGGAGCCGCGTGCGGCCGGCGCCTTCATGCAGCGCCTGGGCCCGGCCATCGACGCCGCGTTCGGCCGCCCCAAGGCCATCCTGGTGGCTTCAGCGCACACCTTGACACGGGAGCCGGTGCTGCTGGCCGCCAGCCAGCACCAGGCCGTCTACGACTTCGGCGGCTTCGACCCGCGCCTGAACCAGATGCGCTACGACGCCCCCGGTGCGCCCGAACTCGCAAACCGCGTGGCGGCGCTGCTGCAAGCCGCCGGCCTGCCCGTGCACCGCGTGGACGAAGGCGGGCTGGACCACGGCATCTGGACGCCGCTGCGCTACGTCTACCCCGACGCCAGCGTGCCCGTGCTGCCGCTGGGCTGGCCACCCAACTGGACGCCGGCGCAGTTGTACGCGCTGGGCGCCGCACTCGCGCCGATGGCTGACGAAGGCGTGCTGATCGTCGGCAGCGGCGCCATCACGCACAACCTGCGGCGCGTCTTCGCCGGCGGCGGCATGCACCCGGTGGACCGCGCAGCCACGCCCGAAAGCACGGCCTTCCGCGAGTGGTTCGCGGCCCGTGTGGCCGCCGCCGACTGGCCGGCCCTGCTGGACTACCGCGCGCAAGCCCCGCACGCCGCGCTGATGCACCCCAGCGACGAACACCTGCTGCCCTTCTTCGTGGCCGCCGGTGCGGGCGTGGGCACGCACCCGGGCGCCGGCCCGGCCGAGCGCGTGCACGCCAGCCTGGAATTCGGCGACCTGGGCATGGACAGCTATGCCTTCGGGACGGGGGCCGCGCTGCTGGCCGACCAGCCACCACGCCACTGACGCGCTGCGGCCGACTGGCGTTGCATGGAACAGCAGCGCCGCCTACGCAGCAAAGGCGAGCGCAAAGGCTCACGGCTGGGCTGCGCAGTCGCGGGGTTGTGGCGGCATCTGGAATCCGCAGAATTCTCGACATGAACCAGCATCCCGGCCGTACCTTCGCCCGCGCCAGCGGCCTGCTTGCCACCGCGTTCTTCACGCTGGGCGCCCAGGCTGCCGTCACGACCTACACGTCGTCGGCCAGCTTTCTGGCGGATACCGTGACGACGAATCTCGCCACCTTCGAAGGCCTGACCACGGGCTCGCGCGGCGCCACGCTGACGACCAGCGGCATCACCATCACCAGCCTGACGGGTGGTCATGCGATACACGACGTGTACATCGCGCCAGCCAGCAGCGCGTTTTTCGGCGTGCCCAACACCAGCGCCGTGCTCACGGCCAACGGCGATGAGAACTTCAGGTTCCAGCTGGCCGCCGGCGGCACCTTTGGCTCCATAGGCTTCGACTTCTATGCCAACCCCTACGGTTCGCCGGTCTTCGCCTTGTTCGACAGCAGTTCGGTGCTGATCCAGTCCATCGCCGTGCCGCAGGCCGTGTCCAGCCTGGGCTTCATCGGCTTCACCTCGACCACGCCCATCGCCTACATCACCACCACGGTGGACCGCGGCTGGCAGGTCGACACGGCCTACGACAACCTGCGCATCGGCAGCGTCACCGCCGTGCCCGAACCGCAGGCCGGCTGGCTGCTGCTGGCCGGCCTGGCCGCCATCACCGGGCTGGTGCGCCGCCGCGCCGGCTGAACGGGCCCACTGAGCGGGGCCGCGCCGGCGTTCAGCGCCTGAAGCGGCCGTCGGCGGTGATGATGGTCGAGTCGACGTAGACCGAACCGCTGCGCTCGCCCGGCCCGTAGCGCACGCGGAAGCCGCCCAGGTCCACCTCGCCCAGCCCTTCCAGCGCCTGCACCAGCGAAGCGGGGGTGGGTTCACGGCCGGCCCGGGCCAGGCCCAGGGTCAACAACTTGGCGCTGGCCCAGCCGTAAAGCCCGGCATACGAAACGCCGACCTTGGCCTTGGCAGCGGCCGCGCTGTATTCGCGCGCCAGGGCCGTGGTGGCCGCGAAAGGCGACGGCAGCACCTGCATCACGATGACGCCGCGCGCCTGGTCGCCCAGGCCTTTCAGGAAGTCGTTGTTGCTGCAGTTCGACAGCGCCATGAAGGTGGCGCTGCCGCCCTGCTGGCGGTAGGCCTTGACAAAGTCCGAGCCCGCCTTGCTGGACACGATCAACAGCACCACCTGCGGCCGCTGGGCCAGCAGCGCCGTCACTGCGGCGGTGACATCGGGCTTGCGGTTGTCGATCTTGGCGCTGGCCACCGGCTGGATCTGCAGCTCCTTGAACACGCGGTCGATGGCCACCTGGGTGTCGCGGCCGAAGGCGTCGTCGGCCAGCAGCAGGCCGAAGCTGCGCACGCCGATGCTGTGTTGCAGGCGGATGGCCGTTTCGGCTTCCTTCTGGTAGCTGGCGCGCAGCGTGAACAGCTCGCGTTTGGGTGGCTGGTTGACGAAGGAGCCGCCGGTTTGCGGGCCGACCACCGGGATGCCGCTGCGCGCCACGCCGGGCAGCAAGGCCTCCATCGACGGCGTGGTGCGCGGCAGCAGCAGCGCCAGCAGTTTCTTTTCGGCCAGCAGCTGCTCGAACAGGGCCACGCTGCGCTGCGGGTCTTGCGCGTCGTCGCGCGTTTCCAGTTTCACCGGGCGGCCGGCCAGCCCGCCGCGCGCGTTGTAGGCGTCCAGGAAGAGCGTGGCCCCTTCGACCGATTCCTTGTTCGACGCTGCCAGCACGCCGGTGTAGGGGCCGATGTGGTGGATGAGCAGCGGTTCACCCGCCGCCAGGGCCGGAAGGCTGAGCACACAACCGAAAAGCAGACCCGCGAACAACTTGATCATGCAGCGCTCCACCCCTCATCCGAGGGGGCCGGCCGACTGTGCGCGAGGCAGCCCGGCGGCGCAAGAGGGCCAGACCTGAAACAAGCCGCCCGGCGGGTGACGGCTGGTTGCGCCGCGTGGTCAGCCCGGCCGTACCGCCGCGAAGCGCGCGTCCAGCGCCGCCATCCAGCGGGCCTTGTCGGCGGCCGGCGCGAAGGCCGCTTCGAAGCTGTTGGCGGCCAGCGTGTAGGCCTGGGCGGCACCCAGCTGCGGCAAGGCGTCGAAGGTGGCGATGAAGTTGTCGTTCAGGTAGCCGCCGAAGTAGGCCGGGTCGTCGCTGTTGACCATGGCGCACAAGCCGGCTTCCAGCAGGGCCGGCAGCTGGTGGTCGGCCATGGTCTTGTAGACACAGAGCTTGACGTTGGACAGCGGGCACACGGTGAGCGGCACGCGGTCCGCCGCCAGGCGCTGCATCAGGGCGGCGTCTTCCACGCTGCGCACGCCGTGGTCGATGCGTTCCACCTTCAGCACGTCCAGCGCGGCCCAGATGTAGGCCGGCGGGCCTTCTTCGCCGGCATGGGCCACCAGGTGCAGGCCCAGCTCGCGGCAGCGCGCGTAGACGCGGGCGAACTTCTCGGGCGGGTGGCCCTGCTCGCTGCTGTCCAGGCCGATGCCGATGAAGCTGTCGCGGTAGGGCAGCGCGGCTTCCAGCGTTTCGAAGGCCGCCTCTTCGCTGAGGTGGCGCAGGAAGCACAGGATCAGGCTGGCGCTGATGCCGAGTTCGCGGTGCGCGCGGTCGCAGGCGCGCTTCAGCCCGTGGATGACGTGGGCGATGGGCACGCCACGGTCGGTGTGGGTCTGCGGGTCGAAGAAGAGTTCGGCGTGGACGATGTGGTCGGCATGGGCCCGCAGGAAATAGGCCCAGGCCATGTCGAAGAAATCTTGTTCCTGCAGCAGCACGCTGGCGCCGGCGTAGTAGATGTCGAGAAAGCTCTGCAGGTCGCTGAAGGCGTAGGCCGCGCGCAGCGCTTCCACGCTGGGGTAGGCCAGCGCCACACCGTTGCGCTGGGCCAGCGCGAAGATCAGCTCGGGTTCCAGCGAGCCTTCGATGTGGATGTGCAGTTCGGCCTTGGGCATCTCGCGCAGCAGC
>JANPHI010000086.1:0-5992 GCA_031424355.1 Betaproteobacteria bacterium | reverse complement strand
CAGGCCCATGATGAAACACAGCAGCAGCACCGTGAAAGGCACCAGCAGGCCTTCGTAGCGCGCCAGCTGCGAACCCAGCAGGCCGAAGACCAGGATCAGCGTGGCTTCCAGCAGCAGCGGCAGCGCGTATTCGCTGGCCAGGGCCTGGCGCCGCGCGAAATTCACCATCACCGCGCAGCAGATCGCGCCCAGCAGGAAGGCCGTCACGCCGACGAGGCCGTCGAGCACCAGCGCCAGGTCACCCAGCACCAGGTTGTCGGCCACCGCCGACACCATGCCGGTGACGTGCGAGGTGTATTGCCGCACCGCCAGAAAACCACCCGCGTTGATGGCCCCGGCGACAAAGGCCAGCACCCAGCCCAGCTGCTTGTTGGCCGCCACGGTGCGGCGGTGGCCGGTCAGGAAGCGGGCGTAGGCGATGGGCATGGCGGCACTGTAGCCGCCAGCCTTCGCAGCCGGGCTGGGCGCTGCGACCCGCCTCAGCCGAGCCGGCGGCGCACCAGCCCGGCCACGCCGGCCAGCCCGGCCATCAGCATCCAGGCGGTCTGCGCTTCGGGCACGGCAGCGGTGGCCTGCAAGTCGTCGAAGCTGAAGCGGTTGCTGCCGGCCACGTGGAAGACGATCTTGTCGATGGCGCCGCTGTAGACGCTGGGCAGGAAGGCGGCGTTGAAGCCGATGGCGCCGCTGCTGGCGGCCAGCGTGGCGCCCAGGTACAGGTCGTAGGACACGGTGCTGCCACCGACGGCCGAATTGCCCACCAGCGCGCCGCCGTAGACCGTGGGTGCCGCGAAGGTGATGCTGGGCGCCGTGTCGGTGCCCAGCGCCATGGTCGTGCCGTTCAGGATGAAGCCGGCGCCGGCCAGCCCGCTGTCGGTGGTGCGGCGCAGGACCAGGCCGGTCCAGGTGGCGCCGGCGTAGCCGTCGGGCACCACCGTGCCGGTGAAGGCCGGCGGCGCCACACTCTCGAAATCGAAGGTGGCCGCCGAGGCGCCGGCCGCCGTGGTGGCCAGTGCGGCGACGACAACGCCGGCCCGTGCGAACTGCTGCATTGAAAACATGGAAAACCCCTGAGCGCCAAGTCGGTATCGACCCGATGCCCTCAGGCTAGAGCAGCCCTGGCCCGCACGCCATCCCGGGCCCTGAGGGGTGGTCATGTGATCCTTGCGGCTGCGTTTTCTTGCGTCGCGCCGCTGTTATCGGGGCTCGGCCCGGGCTTCCGGCCCCGCCCTCAGCCTGCGCGTTTCTTGCGCGCCTTGGCGGACGACAGGGGCTGCGTCAGCGTCTCGTACAGGGCCACGAATTCCAGCGTCACCTTGTGCTTGGGGTCGAGCTCGATCATCGGCCGGGCCTGCTCGTGCGATTCCTTGATCTTCACGCTGGCGCTGAGGTAGGGCTGCAGCACCGGCAGGCCTTCATCGACCAGCTCCTGCACCGTGCGCTGCGGCAGGCTGGCGCGCGGCTGGAACTGGTTGACGACGATGCCCTCGACCACCAGGTCGGGGTTGTGGTCGGCCTGGATTTCCTTGACGCTGTCCAGCAAGCCGTATAGCGCGCGGCGCGAGAAGTCGTCGCAGTCGAAGGGAATCAGGCAGCCCTGCGCGGCGATCAGGGCCGAGCGCGTGTAGAAATTCAAGGCCGGCGGCGTGTCGATCCAGATGTCGTCGTAGTCATCCGCCAGGGCTTCCAGCGCCTCGCGCAGCTTGTAGATCTTGTAGCGGCTTTCCAGCTTGCTGTGCAGTTCGTCCAGGGCCGGGCCGGCGGGCATCAGGCTCAGGTTGGCCCAGGGTGTGGGCACGATGAAATCGGCCGCGCCGGGCGTGCGGATGCTGAACTTCAGCGTGCTTTCGAAAAAGCCCGCCGCACCGGCTGCTTCGGCGTGTTCGCCGTCGGCGGTGGCGCCCAGCAGGTAGCGGCTGGTGTTGCCCTGGGGGTCCAGGTCGATGACCAGCGTGCGGCGCCCCGCGCGCGCGCCCACGGCTGCCAGGTTGCAGGTGATGGTGGACTTGCCCACGCCGCCTTTTTGGTTGAACACAACGCGCCGCATGCCGTTCTCCGCTGGGGTCGAAAGCGATATTGTGCAGCGCAACATCGCGGATGCCGCATGGGCGCGATGACAATCCGCAGATGAACGACAACAGCAACGAAACCACCGCCGACGAGCCCATCCACGAACCGCGCCTGTGGCGCGACAACGGCTGGACGGCGCGGGTGATCAAGAACAACGACGACGACGGCTGGGCGGTGGAGATGATCCGCGCCGGCGAACCCGAACCCGCGCTGACCGGCCCCTGGACCATGGGCCGCGACAAGAAGAACCCCAAGCCGCTGGACACGAATGCCTTCAACACGCTGGTGAAAACGGCCCACGAGGTGGTGCGCCGGCACGAACAGGCGCAGCACGCGCTGCTGCACAAGGAAACAGCGGTGATGACCGAGAACGGCCGCGTGCAGGTGACGCTGGACATCACGCCCGACGAAGACGACCCCTACGCCACCTTGGCCGCTTTCGACGCCGACGGCAGCGAACTGGCCCGCGTGCGGGTGGGGGCCAACTTCCGCTTCAGCACGGCGAATGTCGAAGCCTGGATCGCCAACGACTTCCGCCGGCCCGGTTGACCGCCCGACTGACTGTTCGAATGACCGCCCAGTTGAGGACCGGGCCGCCGGGCCGGCCGCCTACCTCGCGCCTTTGACGTAGCAGATGTAGGTCGGCAGCATGTAGTCGTTCAGCGAATTCCGGCCCGACATGCTGTTGGACGCCGATTTGGCGCACTTGCTGAACAGCGCATCGCTTTCCTTGGGGCCCATGCCGGCTTTCAGCCTTTCGTATTCGCCTTTGGCCTGCTCGAAATTCATGTCGTCCGGATTTTTCGGCAGGCTGGCGGCGCAGGCTGACAGCGTCAGCAGCAGGGCCAGGGCGGACAGGGCCGTCAGCGTGCGGGTGGGGGTGTGGCTGCGGGTGAGGGTCATGATTTTCCTTGGTGCGTCTACAGGTAAAACGGCTGCATCAGGGGTTCGCAGGCTTGTTGGTCGCCCGTTTTCTGGGCCGCTTGCAAGCACTGCAACAGCAACTGGAAATCCACGGCCGGCTGCTGCCCCGCTGCGACTTCGGCCTGCAGCAGGGCCAGCCCTTGCGCCCGGTCTTTGGTCACGCCGAAGCGCCCCACGGCGGTGGCGAAGGCGAGGGTGGCGCGCAGATACGGGTCGTTCGTCGGGGCGCTGAGCAAGGCCTTCAAGGGCGCGTCGGCCGTTGAAGGCGGCGCCACCAGGCTGAGCTTGTAGATGACCTGCGGCGCGTGGGCCACACCCAGGGCCTGGGCCTTCAGGCTGGCGGCCATCAGGTGCGGGTAGTAGCGGTCATCTTTCTTGAAAACCTCGATGGACTTGTTCATCAGGAAAGAGGCTTGCTCGGCCGGGCTCAACCCCGATGAAGCGATGAACAGCGCGTGCATCTGCAAGCCGCTGACCGGGTCGGCCGGCACGCCGTATTCGCCGCTGGTCAGGATGTCGGCCAGGTTGCTGAGCGCGTTGTGGTCGCCTTGGGCGGCCGCCTTGCGCAGCCAGTACATCGCTTTTTGCGGATTGGCTTCAAAGCCCAGTTCGCCGGTCAACAGCGCCACGCCCAGCTGGTTCTGGCGCAGGGCGCGGCCCTCTTCGGCGCCGAAGATCAACACATTGCGGCGGTCGTTCGCGATGTCGGCTTCCGTGAAACGCACCACCGGCTTCTGGCTGGCCTCGCGGTCCAGGGCGCGGTAGCGGGCCTGGACGGCGTCCGATTCCGCGTTGCGGCTGGCCTCCCAGCGCTGGAAGCTGTTGGCCAGGGCGCTGGACAGCGCCGACCCCGACCCTGACCCCAACGTGCCCGGGCTGCTGCCCGTGCGCGGGTAGCTGCGCTGCAGGTCCAGCGCGATGGCGCGGTTGAACTGCCCCTTCACATTGCATTCGGGCACCGTGTTGCAGGCCCAGGCGGCCGGCAGACCGAGGGCCCAGACCAGGCCGCCGGCGCAGAGGGTGCGTATCGCGGTGTGGGGTGGGTGGGTTGTCATGAAGAGGCCTGCTTGCGGGTCTACGCCGCCTGCTTCCGGGAAAAGGCTCAGACAAAAAGCTCAAACCGGATCGGCGGCGTTGCCCACACCTTCCAGTTCCCGTGCCGTCAGCCACAGCCGGGTGTCGAATTCCAGCTGGTGGTAATCGCCTTCCATGTGGGTGCACAGCGCGTAGAAGGCCTTGTCGTGTTCGCGTTCCTTCAGGTGCGCCAGTTCGTGCACGACGATCATGCGCAGGAAGGCGGCTGGCGCGTCTTTGAACAGGCTGGCCACGCGCAGTTCGCGCTTGGCCTTCAGGTTGCCGCCCTGCACGCGCGACACGGCGGTGTGCGTGCCCAGTGCGTTCCGTGCAACGTGCAAGTGGTTGTCGTAAGCCACCTTGGCCAGAGGCGGTGCGCTCTTCAGGTGGCGGGCCTTGATCTCGCCGACATAGGCGATCAGCGCCTTGTCGCTGCGCACCGTGTGCATCTCGGGGTAGCGCTGCGCCACGCTGGCACCCAGGCGGCCCTCGCGGATCAAACCGTCCACCTGCGCCAGCAGCGCAGGGGGGTAGCCGTGCAGGTAGTTCAGCGCCGTCACGCCACGCTGCCGGCGCCCGCCACGCGGCCCCACACCAGCAGCAGGTTGTTGGCCGGCAGGGCCACGCGCTCGCGCAGCGCCAGGCCTGCGGCGTGCGCCTGTGCGGCCACGTCGCTCAGGCGGCGCAGACCCCACGCGGGGTCACGGGCCTGCAGGTCGGCGTCGAAGGCGATGTTGCCGGGTGCGGTGGGCACGCCGCCTTCCCGCTCATTTTCAAGGTAGGGGCCGTAGGTGATGAGCAGGCCGCCGGGCGCCAGATGGCGTGCGGCGCCTTGCATCAGCGCGGGCGTGCAGGCCCAGGGCGCGATGTGCAGCAGGTTGGCGCAGAAGAGGGCGTCGACTTCTGCGGGCGCGCCGGGCCAGCCTGGGGACAACACATCCAGCGTCAGCGCGGGCCGCACGCGCGGCAGGCCGGCGCACCAGGCGGCGATGGAGGCGAAGCCGCTGGCGTCGCGGTCGGTGGGCTGCCACTGCCAACCCGGCAGGCCGGCGCTGCAGAAGGCCGCGTGCTGGCCGGTGCCGCTGGCGATTTCCAGCAGCAGGCCCCGAGCAGGCAACACGCGCTGCAGCTGCGCCAGGATGGGCGGGCCGTTGCGTTCAGCGGCGGCACTGTGGCGGCGGGCGTCTTCCATGCGTCGGGGCGGCGGCATCGTGCGCGTCAGCTCATGCGCAGCAGGCGCGCGGCTTCGTCCAGCCGCGCGTCTTCGATCTCGCGCAGCACGCCGCTCAGGTCCACCGCGCCGGGCTTGCGTTCGTAGCGGCCGGTCAGCGGCGTGTCGGGGTGCAGCATGCCGGCGGCGTAGAGGTCCCACATCTCGGGGCCGTATTGCGTGGCCAGCAGTTCGGGCGCGCTGCGGCCGAAGAAGTGGCGCAGGTTGTCGACGTCACGCATCAGCATGCGCGGGGCGTGGTTGTTGCCGGCGGCGTCCACGGCCTGCGGCAGGTCGATGATGACCGGGCCGTCGGCCGCCAGCAGGATGTTGAATTCCGACAGGTCGCCGTGCACGACGCCGGCGCACAGCATGCGCACCACTTCGCGCAGCAGCGTGGCGTGGTGGGCGCGGGCTTCGTCGGCGGTGAAAGGCAGGTCGTTCAGGCGCGGGGCGGCTTCGCCGTTGGCGTCGGCCACCAGTTCCATCAGCAGCACGCCTTCGAAGAAGTTGTAGGGCTTGGGCACGCGCACGCCGGCACCGGCCAGGCGGTACAGCGCATCGACCTCGGCGCTCTGCCAGGCGGCTTCCTGCTGCTGGCGGCCGTACTTGGTGCCCTTGGCCATGGCGCGCGCCTGGCGGCTGTTCTTCACCTTGCGGTTTTCGGTGTAGTCCACGGCCTGCCGGAAGCTGCGGTTGGTGGCTTCCTTGTAGATC
>JANPHI010000085.1:0-10351 GCA_031424355.1 Betaproteobacteria bacterium | reverse complement strand
CGCCGCGCGCTGCTGGGCGTCACCCTGACCGGGTGGCAGGTCGCCGCCCGGCAGGCGCAGGCCCCAGATGCGGCCTTCGCGTTCGGCCAGCAGCACCCAGGCGGCCAGGCGCGACAGGCGCAGTTCGATGTCGCTGCCGTGCGTGTCCGCCCAGTCCAGCCACAGTTCGCGCTGCACGGTGCCGGCGGTTTCGCGGCTGACCAGTTCACCGCTGCGCGCCACTTTTTTCCACGCCACCTGGCGCATGCTGTCGCCGCGCCGCCAGGGTCGCACGCCGTCCAGTTCGCTGCCGCTGCTGCGCCGCGTGGCGCGTTCGTCAGACGCCGACGTGCCGCCGCTGGGCAGGGCCGGTGGGGTGGTTTCGGGCCGCGGCCAGGCCAGCACGCGGCCGGCCGGCCGCCACACCGTCCAGGCGCGGAAGAGGCCGAAAGGGAAGACGGTTTCCACCACCATCGCCGGCACCGCGTGCCAGCCGCGACGCGGTGGCGCGATGCTGACGTGGGCCGTGGTCTGGCCCTGGGCCGGCGCGTCGCTCCAGTCGAAAGCCCGGCCGTGGGCGCTGCGGTCTTCGAAGTGCAGGGCCAGCGCCAGGCGCTCGCGGCCGGGGTTGGTGATGGTCACTTCCAGCAGCGCCGCGTCACCCGTGTAGCCTGGGGCGGCGGGCCGCAGGTGCAGCGTCAGCCCGCGCAGGTTGCCGTGCGTCATGTGCATGGACACCAGCGCCGCGCCGACCAGCAAAAAGGTCAGCGCGAAGCCCAGGTTCAGCTGGTAGTTGATCGAGGCCAGCATCATCACCGCCAGCGTGCCGGCGAAGGTGATGCCGGCTTTGGTCGGCAGGATGTAGACGTTGCGCTGGCCCAGCACCCAGGTGTCGGTCAGCGGCAGGCGGCTTTGCCACCAGGCCCTGAACCAGGCTTGTGGCGTCAACATGCCGGTCAGGGTATGGGCGTGGCCTCGACCATCGCGCGCACCTGTTCGACCGGTCCACGGCCGGCGCCCGCCACCGGCGTCAGACGGTGCGCGATGGCCTGCGGCAGGATGGCCTGGATGTCGTCGGGCGCCACGTAGTCGCGCCCGGCCATCAGCGCACGCGCCTTGGCCACGCGCAGCACCGCGATGCCGGCGCGCGGCGACAGCCCGTCGCTGAACCAGGCGCCGGAACGGGTGGCGGCGATCAAAGCCTGCAGGTAGTCCAGCAGCGGTTCTGACGCGCGCACCTGCAGCACCGCCTGCTGCGCGGCGGCCAGCGCGGCCGGCGGCAGCAGCGGCTGCAGCTGCATCGCGGCGGCACGGCGGTCGCCGCCGGTCAGCAGTTCGCGTTCGGCCGCGCGGTCGGGGTAGCCCAGCGTGATGCGCAGCAGGAAGCGGTCGAGCTGGCTTTCCGGCAGCGGGTAGGTGCCCAGCTGGTCGCTGGGGTTCTGCGTGCCGATGACAAAGAAGGGCTGGGGCAGCGGGCGCGTTTCGTTCTCGACCGAAACCTGCTGTTCTTCCATCGCTTCCAGCAGCGCGCTCTGGGTTTTCGGGCCGGCGCGGTTGATCTCGTCGGCCAGCAGCACCTGCGCAAACACCGGGCCTTGATGAAAGACAAAGGCATCTTTCGCGCGTTCGAACACACTGACCCCGATGAGGTCACTCGGCATCAGGTCGGCGGTGAATTGAACACGCCGGAAATCCAGTCCCAGGCTCACCGCCAGCGCGTGCGCCAGCGTGGTCTTGCCGACGCCGGGCACGTCCTCGATCAGCAGGTGGCCGCCGGCCAGCAGGCAGGCGATGCAGTCCTCGATCTGCGGGCGTTTGCCCACCACGATCGTGCTAATCTGATCGACCAGCAGCGAGAGCTGGCGCGCAAGGTTTGCTTCCATGCGCGGCACCATAACCCAACACTTCGAGACGCGATCCCCCGATGAGCACCGTGTTCTACAGCCACCCGGATTGCCGCTTGCACGACATGGGCCCGGGTCACCCCGAATGCCCGGCGCGCATGGACGCCATCGCCGACCACCTGCTGGCCACCGGCCTGGACATCGCACTCGACTTCCGCGACGCGCCGCTGGCCACGCTGGCGCAAATCGGCCGCGCCCACACCTCGGGCTACGCCACCGAAATCAGCGACGTGCTGGAACACGTGCGCGATGAAGGCGAAACCCGCGCGCTGGACCCCGACACCATCGCCTGCCCCGGCACGCTGGCCGCCGTGCTGCGCGCCGCCGGTGCGGCCGTGGCGGCCACTGACGACGTGATCGCCGGCCGCGCCGAAACGGCCTTCTGCTGCGTGCGCCCGCCCGGCCACCACGCCACGCGCGACGAGGCGATGGGCTTCTGCTTCTTCAACAACGTGGCCATCGCGGCGCGGCATGCGCTGGACGTGCACGGCCTGCAGCGCGTGGCCATCATCGACTTCGACGTGCACCACGGCAACGGCACCGAAGACATCATCGCCGGCGACGAGCGCGTGCTGATGTGCAGCTTCTTCCAGCACCCGCTCTACCCCTACAGCGGCGGCGTGCCCAAAGGCACCAACATGGTCAACGTGCCGCTGGCGCCCTACACGCGCGGCCCGGCCATCCGCGACGCCATCGACACGCTGTGGATGCCCGCGCTGAACGAATTCAAGCCGCAGATGGTCTTCATCAGCGCCGGTTTCGACGCCCACCGCGAAGACGATCTGGGCCAGCTGGGCATGGTCGAAGCCGACTACGAATGGATCACCCGCAAGCTGGTGGCCCTGGCCGCGCAGCACAGCCAGGGGCGCATCGTTTCGTGCCTGGAAGGTGGCTACAACCTCAGCGCTCTGGCGCGCAGCGTGGCCGCCCACGTGAAGGTCCTGGCTGGCCTGTCTTGAACCGCCCGGTCTTGACCCGCGCCGCTGACGGAGGGTCACCGTGATGGCCCAGAGTTTGAACCAGAGCATGACCGCCGACGACCTGGTCGCACTCGGCCAGGCCTTGCTCAAGCCCACCGCGCTGATCGAGGTGGCGCTGTTCGCGGCCTGCCTGGTCGCCGCCTGGGGTTTGCTGCGCCTGGTGCGCGGGCCGACGCCGCTGCGCGGTTCGATCTGGTTCGGTCGTGGCGTTGTCGACGGCGTGCTCTTCCCGCTGCTGGCCCTGCTGTTCGCGCTGCTGGCGCGCTGGGCCCTGGCCACGCTGTGGAAGGGCCTGGTGCCGATCGCGGTGTTCAAGCTGGTGATCCCCATCCTGGTGTCGCTGGCGGCCATCCGCCTGGCCGGCCGCGTGCTGCGCCGGGCCTTCCCCGAATCGGTGTTCATGCGCAACTTCGAGCGCAGCCTGTCGTGGTTCGCCTGGGCGGCCGTGGCGCTGTGGATCACCGGCGTGCTGCCGCTGATCCTGCAGGAGCTGGACGCCATCAGCTGGAAGATGGGCAGCAGCGAAGTCAGCGTGCGCAACATCATCGAAGGTGCGCTCACCGCCGTGGTGGTGCTGATGGCCGCCTTGTCGATTTCATCGACGCTGGAAGAGCGGCTGCTGCGCGGCGCCACCGACAACATCAGCAGCCGCAAGATCGCCGCCAACGCGCTGCGCGCGGTGCTGCTGCTGGTCGGCCTGATCTTTGCGCTGAAGGCCGCTGGCATCGACCTCACCGCGCTGGGCGTGCTGGGCGGCGCTCTGGGCGTGGGCATCGGCCTGGGCCTGCAGAAGCTGGCCGCCAACTACGTCAGCGGCTTCGTCATCCTGGCCGAACGCAGCATGCGCATCGGCGACCTGGTGAAGGTGGACGGCTTCGAAGGCCGCATCACCGACATCAGCACGCGCTACACGGTGATCCGCGCGCTGAACGGCCGCGAGTCCATCGTGCCGAATGAAATGATGATCACGCAGCGGGTCGAGAAC
Organism: Betaproteobacteria bacterium; assembly: GCA_031424355.1. Classification (GTDB taxonomy): domain Bacteria; phylum Pseudomonadota; class Gammaproteobacteria; order Burkholderiales; family Burkholderiaceae_C; genus Rubrivivax. Next base: position 6,503 of record JANPHI010000085.1, on the reverse strand, counting down.
TCGTCGCTGGCCGACCCGCGGGTGCTGCTCAGCACGACCGTGCAGGTGGCCTACGGCACCGACCTGGATGCCCTGATGCCGCAGTTGTCGGCGGCCGTGGCGGCGGTGCCCCGCGTGGTGGCGGACACCGTGCCCTCGGTGCAACTGTCGGCCTTCGCCGCCGACGGCCTGGAACTGACCATCGCGTTCTGGATCGCCGACCCGGAAAACGGCCAGGGCAATGCACGCTCGGCGGTGAACCTGGCGATCCTGCGCACGCTGGAAGCCGCCGGTGTGGAGATTCCCTTCCCGCAGCGCGTGATGCGCACCTTGCCCGAGCCGCCCACCTTCGCGACCGGTTCGGGGGCTGTGGCCGAGCCTGCAGCCGGTACCGACCGGGCTGCGGATCCGGCCCCTGGCCCTGCCACCGCCATGCCCCCTGCGCCTGCCGTGCCCGATGCCACCCGGCCGCCGAATTGATGCGGGCTGGTGGGTGGGCTGGGCAGCCGGCTTGACAGGCCTGCTACGCTGCGCAGTGTGAAAGCCCTGCGCGCCACCACCCCCTTGATGACGCCTTTGCGCGCCTGGCTGCTGGCCATGCTGCTGCTGGTGTCCCAGGCCACCGGCCTGGCGCACCGCATCGCCCACGCCACGCCCGCCGGCGGCACCACGGCCCAGGCCGTCTGGAAGGCCGATCACCAGGCCGGCAGCGCCGACTGCCGGCTGGTCGATCAACTCACCCACGCCGATGTCCTGTGCGGCGGCGCGCTGGCCGCAGCCCCGCTGCTGCCGCCTGCCGCCACCGCCGTGGCGCTGGCCGCCGAGGCGGTTCGCGCCCGGCCGGCGCCGCAGCATCTCGCGCGCGGGCCGCCTCTCGGTTGATGGCAACGGGCCGGATCTCCGCATCCGGCCCTGCTGATCCCGACGCGCGCACGCCCGCCCCTGGGCGCTGCGCAGGCCCCGACAGACCCGCGCTGCACCCTTTGTGCGGCGCACCGCTTGCGAGTGACTCCTGTGAACACCCCCTTCCATTTCCATCCCGTGTGGCTGGCTGCCTTGGCCGCTGCCGCATCGCCCTTCGCGGCTCACGCCCAGGCCGTGTCGGCACCCGCGCCGGCCGCCGCCGCTGCGCCGGCCGCGGTCACCACGCCGGCTATCGCGTCACAAACCATCGTCATCACCGGCAACCCGCTGGGCCGCGACATCGCCACGCAAGCGGTTTCGGTGTTGTCGGGCGACGGCCTGCAGCAACGCCGCGCCGGCACGCTGGGCGAGACGCTGGACGGCCTGCCCGGCGTCAGCGCCAGCGCCTTCGGCCCGAACAGCAGCCGGCCCGTCATTCGCGGCCTGGACGGCGACCGCGTGCGCCTGCTGGACAACGGCGGCGCATCGGTCGATGCGTCCAGCCTCAGCTTCGACCACGCCAGCGCCAGCGACCCGTTGATCACCGAACGCATCGAAGTCTTGCGCGGCCCGGCGGCGCTGCTCTACGGCGGCAACGCCACCGGCGGCGTGGTCAACAGCATCGACAACCGCATCCCGCGCGCGCCCGCCACGGCGGGCCTGTCGGGCCGCAGCGAAGTGCGGCTGGGCGGCGCGGCCCGCGAACGCTCGGGCGCGCTGGTGCTGGAAGGCGGCAGTGGCCAGGCGACCGGCGGCCTGGCCTGGCATGTGGACGGCTACGTCCGCCAGGCCGGTGACCAGCGTGCGCCGCGCTACACACCGGTGGACGCTGAGGGCGGCGCGCTCGACCCCGCCACCCGCGTGCGCAATTCGGCGGCCCGTGCCGAAGGCGGCGCGGTGGGGGCTTCGTGGGTTTCGGAGCACGCCTTTCTCGGCGCATCGGCCGAGAGCACGCGCAGCCGCTACGGCGTGACCGTCGAACCGGACGTGACCATCCGCATGCAACGCGACCGCTACGCGCTGGCCGGCGAGTGGCGGGCCCTGCCCGGCGCGCTGACCCAGGTGTCGGCGCAGGCCAGTCACAGCCAGTACCGGCATGAAGAGGTCGAGGGCGGTGGCGCCGTCGGCACCACCTTCACCAGCCAGGGTGACGAATTTCGCGTGCAGGCCCATCACGCCCCCCTTCTGGGCCTGCAGGGCGTCTTCGGCATGCAGGCCGAAAGCCTGGATTTCCAGGCGCTGGGCGCCGAAGCCTTCGTGCCGCCGACCCAGACGCGCAGCAGCGCGCTGTTTGCGGTGGAAGAGCTGGCGCTGGGCGCCGTGACACTGAATGCGGGCGCGCGGGCGGAACGGGTCAGCGTGGCCTCGGCGGGCGACACGCCCGGCGGCGGTGTCGCTAAATTTGGTGCGGCCACCGAGCGCCGCTACACGCCCACCAGCCTGTCGCTGGGCGGGCGCATCAGCCCGCTGCCGGGCTGGCAGCTGAGCGCCTCGCTGGGACGTACCGAGCGCGCGCCGGCTTACTACGAACTGTTCGCCGATGGGGTGCACGTGGCCACGGCCGCCTACGAGCGCGGCGACCCGCAACTGGCCACCGAGCGCAGCCGCCACGCCGAACTCGGCCTGGCCTGGACGCGGGGCACGCAGTCCTTCAAGGCCAACGCCTTCGACACGCAGTTCTCGCGCTTCATCTCGCTGGATGCCATCGGCGCGGTGCACACCGTCGCAGGCGCCGACGGGGCGGCCGACAGCAGCGTGCCCATCTACGCCTTCCGCGCCGTGCGCGCGCAGATGCGCGGCTTCGAACTGGAAGGCCGAACGCGCTGGCTGCAAGGGCCGGTGACGCTGGACCTGAGCGCCGGCCTGGACGCCGTGCGCGGCGACAACCTGGACACCCGCGAGCCCCTGCCGCGCCTGGCGCCGCGCCGTGTACGCCTGGGCCTGGAAGCGGCCTGGAACGGCCTGCGGGGCGGTGCCACGCTGCGCGGCGTGGCCCGCCAAGACCGCGTGCCGGCCAGCGACACGGCCACCGCCGGCTACACGCTGCTGGACCTGTGGGCCAGCGGCCGTGTCGCCTGGGGCGAAGACAGCAACTGGTTCGCGCGCTTGAACAACGTCAGCGACAAGCTGGCCCTGAATGCATCGACCATTGCGACGATGCGTGGCCTGTCGCCGCTGCCGGGGCGGGCCTTGACGGTGGGCTTGCGCAGCCGCTTCTGACGGGCTTGCAGGGGCTGCGGCGCGCGGGCCGCAGCCCGCGTCGGTTCAGGGCGCCAGCCGCTCGCGCTGCCAGCCGCCGTCGGCCAGCCGGTAGCGCAGCCGGTCGTGCAGGCGGCTCTTGCGGCCTTGCCAGAATTCGTAGGTGTCGGGCACCAGGCGGTAACCGCCCCAATGCGGCGGGCGCGGCGGGTTCAGCAGATGCTGCGCAGCGGCCTTGGCGGCTGCGGCCACCAACATGCCGCGTCCGGGGATGACCTGGCTCTGCGGCGAAGCCCAGGCGCCCAGGCGCGAATCCAGCGGGCGCGTGGCGTAGTAGGCGTCAGACTCTTCGGCCGATGTTTTCTCGACGCGGCCTTCGATGCGCACCACGCGTTCCAGTTCAACCCAGTGGAACTGCAGGGCCGCCCAGGGGTGCAGGGCCAGCTCCGTACCCTTGCGGCTCTCGTAGTTGGTGTACCAGACGAAGCCGCGCGCATCGACGCCCTTGATCAGCACGATGCGCGTGCTGGGGCGGCCGCTGGCGCCCACGGTGGCCAGCGTCATCGCATTCGGCTCGGGCAGTTGTGCGGCCAGCGCCTGGTCCAGCCAGTGCTGGAACTGTTGCAGCGGGTCGGCCGCCGAAGCGGTCTCGTCGAGTTCATCGCGCTCGTAACTCTTGCGCAGGTGGGCAATGGGGTCCATGCGTGGCAGTGTAGGTCGGGGCTGGGTCACCCTTAGGTGGAAGGACGTAAGTGATAGGCCGTAAGTGATGGACCGTAAGTGGTAGGCCGTAAGTGATGGCCCCACTGTCGTTCAGGGCGTACGGCGCTCATCCTCGGGTCCCGGGTCGCGGTGCGCGACTTGCTAACGTTTCAGTTGTGCGCCCACCCGGTCTGCCCATGCCCATGCGATCCCGTCCCGCCATCATCGTCACCGCCGCCGGCCTGGGCCGCCGCTTTGGTGGTGCGGTGCACAAGCTGGACCAGGCCTTCGACGGCGCCACGGTGCTGGTGACCACGGTGCGACATGCCATTCAGACGCAATTGCCCGTGGTGGTGGTGACCACCGCCGGCCGTGCCGCTGCACTGGCCGGGGTGCTGGCGCAGCGCGACATCGTCGTGCTCAGCGAGGCGCAGGCCGCGCGCGGCATGGGGGCGTCCATCGCCACCGGTGTCGTCGAGCGCTCGGGCGCGCCCGGCTGGCTGGTGCTGCCCGGCGACATGCCGCTGGTACAGCCCGGCACCATGCTGGCGGTGGCCGGCGCGCTGGACCAGCACCCGGTGGCCTACGCCCAGTACCGGGGCCGCCGCGGCCACCCGGTGGCTTTCGCGGCCGAGTTGTATTCCGAATTGATACAGCTGAACAGCGATGACGGTGCGCGCCGCGTGATGCTGCGTTACCCGGCACACGGGCAGGATGTCGAAGACCCGGGCGTGCTGCTCGACATCGACACCCCGGCCGATCTGGACGCGCTGCGCCAGGCCCACGCCCAGGTTGCCAGGCTGAAGGCGCAAGACCTCTGACCGCATCGTGAGCGGGCGCTGCCAGCGGGCGTGGCGCGTGGCGCGTGGCGTCGCGGCAGGGTCGGCACGGCCAATGCTTGCACTGCCTGAGCACTGCCGCTTGATTTGACGGTGTAACTCGATTACTCAACAATTGATCGACAGGTTACAAGGTCGCCCCATGAAATCCGCCGTTCTCGAAGTCACCCAGCGCATCACCGAACGCAGTGCCGCCACGCGCGCCGCCTACCTGGGCCGCATCACGCGATTGCTGCAGCGCCCGCGCGGCCCTGACCGCATGGGTTGCGCCAATGTGGCACACGCCTTCGCGGCCTTGCCCAGCAACGACAAGCTGCGCGTGGTGGCGCAGAAGGCGCCCAACGTGGGCATCGTCACGGCCTACAACGACATGCTCTCGGCCCACCAGCCGTATGAGGGCTACCCGGCGTTGATCCGCGAACATGCCCGCACGCGCGGCGCCACGGTGCAGGTGGCCGGCGGCGTGCCGGCCATGTGCGACGGCGTCACCCAAGGCCTGCCGGGCATGGAGCTCAGCCTGTTCTCGCGCGACACCATCGCCATGGGCACGGCGGTGGCGCTCAGCCACGATGTTTTCGACGCCGCACTCTTGCTGGGCGTGTGCGACAAGATCGTGCCGGGGCTCCTGATCGGTGCGCTGCACTTCGGCCATCTGCCCTGCGTGTTCGTGCCGGCGGGCCCGATGGGCACGGGCTTGTCGAACAACGCCAAGGGCAAGGTGCGCGAGCAGTACGCGCAGGGGCTGGTGGGCCGAGACGAACTGCTGCAGGCCGAGCAGGCGGCGTACCACAGCGCCGGCACCTGCACCTTCTACGGCACCGCCAACAGCAACCAGATGCTGCTGGAAGCGATGGGCCTGCACGTGCCCGGCGCGGCCTTCATCCACCCGCACGACGGCCTGCGCGACGCACTGACCCGCGCCGCCGTGGACACCGTGCTGGACATCGCGCAGCCGCAGCGCCACCTGCCCATCGGCCGGCTGGTGGACGAGCGCGTCATCGTCAACGCCATGCTGGCTTTGCTGGCCACCGGCGGCAGCACCAACCAGTTGATCCACTGGGTGGCGGTGGCGCGTTCGGCGGGCATCCTGATCGACTGGAGCGACTTCTCCGACCTGTCGCATGCCACGCCGCTGCTGTGCCGCGTCTACCCGAATGGCAGCGCCGACGTGAACCAGTTCCAGGCCGTCGGCGGGCCGGGCTGGATCATCCGCGAGCTGCTCGACGCCGGGCTGATGCACGCCGACGTGGCCACCGTGGCAGCTGGTGGCCTGCTGCGTTACGGCCAGGTGCCCGCAGCGGCGAGCGCCACCGCCGAAGGCACGGCCGCCACCAGCGGCATCACCTGGCACAGCCTGCCCGTGGTCAGCCGCGACGAGAGCATCGTGCGCACCGCCAGCGCGCCCTTCAGCGAGCACGGCGGCCTGACGCTGCTGACCGGCAACCTGGGTCGCGCCGTCATCAAGACCTCGTCGGTGCCCGACGACCGCCACCTCGTCGAAGCGCCGGCCATCGTTTTCACCACGCAGGAAGAGCTGCTGGCCGCCTTCAAGGCCGGTGAGCTGGAACGCGACTTCGTGGCCGTGGTGCGCTTCCAGGGGCCGCAGGCCTGCGGCATGCCCGAACTGCACAAGCTGACCCCGCCGCTGGCCGTGCTGCAGGGCAAGGGCTACAAGGTGGCGCTGGTCACCGACGGCCGCATGAGCGGCGCCAGCGGCAAGGTGCCGGCCGCCATCCACGTCAGCCCCGAAGCGCTGGCTGGCGGGCCGCTGGGCAAGGTCCGCGATGGCGACCTCATCCGGCTGGACGCTGAAGCCGGCACGCTGCAGGCGCTGGTGGGCGTGGCCGAATGGGCCGCGCGCGAGCAGGCCGTCATCACGCC
>JANPHI010000084.1:0-56669 GCA_031424355.1 Betaproteobacteria bacterium | reverse complement strand
GCTCCACACAGACCAGCAGCAGCGGCTCGCGTTGCTCGGGACTGAGCAGGCGCAGCGCCGCCAGCAGGTCGATGCGCAGGCCCACGTCCACGCCCGGGTCGCCACCGCGCGCGTCCTGCACGCGGCCCAGGTCGGCCGGGTCGGTGACCGTGGTGCGTGCATCGCGGCGCAGGCCGTCGAGGTAGGCGTTGTGGGCGATGGACAGCAGCCACACCGTCATGTCGCGCTGCGGGTCGAACTGCGTCCAGTGCGACAGTGCGCGTTCCAGCGTCTGCTGCGTCAGGTCGTCGGCCAGCGCGGTGTCGAAGGCCAGCGACCGCGCATAGCGCCGCAGCCGCGGGATGGCATCCAGCAGCTGGCGTCGGAAAGCGGGAGGCGCCTGCACGGTAGGGGTACGGATGGCTGCGACCAATTATTCCGTGCGCAGTCCCCCATGACCGAACGGATTCAGGCCTTGATCTTGAACACCGCCTCGGCGTTGGTCTGGAAGAAGCGCTTTTTGTCTTCGGGCGACAGCGCCATGTTGTCCATCATGCTGACTTCATCGACGGCGTGCTGGTAGGGGTAGTCCATCGCGTACAGCACGCGGTCCATGCCCATGAAGTCCTGCGTGAACTTCACCGCCGGTTCCCAGGCCACGCCGCTGTTGGTGACGTAGAAATGCTGCTTCAGGTAGTCGCTGGGCAGTTGCTTGATCGGCTTCACGCTGGCGTAGCGCTGCGCCTTCACGGTGGCGCGGTGCATGTAGTCCAGCCGGTAGGCCCAGAAGGGCAGCGCCTCGCCCATGTGGCCGATGACCATGCGCAGCTTCGGGAAGCGGTCGAACACGCCGGCGGTGATGATGCGCATCGCGTGCAGGCCGGTCTCGACGCCGAAGCCGTAGATGGCGCCGTCGAGCCCGCATTCCTGGAACGGCTGCAGCATGTTGGCGGGCAGCGAATTCGGGTGCAGGTAGATGGGCGCGTCGTGCGCTTCGGCGGCGGCGAAGATGTCCCAGAACTTGGGGTCGGACAGGTATTCGCCTTGGGTGTGCGAATTGATCACCACCGCATGGATGCCGAGCTGCGTGACGCCACGCTCGATCTCCTTCGCCGCCGCCGCCGGGTCTTGCGGCGCCACGGCCAGCATGCCGGCCAGGCGAGTGGGGTGGCGCTGGATCGCATCGGCGAGGAAATCATTCGCGATGCGCGCGAAGCTCACAGCGGTGGCGGTGTCCATGAACTGCACGCCGGGCGAGGTCAGCGCCAGCACCTGCATCGCAATGCCGGCCTCGTCCATGTGCCGCAGCCGCAGCGCGTCCATGTCGGTCAGGCACCGCATGATGTGCTGGGCCCGGTCGCTGGGGCTGCTCATGTAGAAGCCCATCAGGCCCTTGAAGCCGGGGTCCACGTCGGGTGCTTCAAACATGCGGCGGTAGATGTCCAGCATCTCGGGCGGGGCGAAGGCTTCTTCGGTGGCGATGCGCTTGTAGGGCACGGCCGCCGGGCGGCGCGTGGATGCGGGGTCGGGCAGTTGGATGTGCATGCTGCAGGTTCCGGTCGGTTTCAGAGGATGAAGCTCACCAGCCCCATGTCGCCCAGTTCGTGGGCGTCGAGCACGGCCTTGCGCTGGGCCATGCGCAGGCCGTCGGCGGTGTCGCGCAGCACGTGGCGGTACTGGCCGACGAAGGTGCGGATGTCGGCGTTGCGGCGGTGGCGGTAGACGACGAAATTGGCCTCGATGTGCAGTTCGTCGCCGGCCCGGGCGGTGATGCGCACGTTGCTGATGAGTCGCCGCGTGCGCGAATGCGGAAATTCGGCGTGGGCGTTGCGGTCTTTCAGCCGCAGCACGCGTTCGCGGATGCGGCGGATGTCGTCAGCGATCATGAACAGCGCGTCGGCCGGCTGCGAGTCGGGCGCGTCGTTGCTGGGCACGCGGTAGGTGGCGTCGTCGGTCAGCAGCAGCAGCCAGTCGTCCAGGCGCCAGGCGTCGAGCAGTGCGGCTTCTTCGAACAGGAAGTCTTCGACGTGGGTGCGTGTGATGTGGGCGGCGTTGTTCATGCCACGTCCCCCATCAGCTCGGCCCACTGCAGCCAGAACGCCCGCAGGTGCAGCTCGTCGGTGTTCAGCTGTTCGCCCTCTTTCGCCATGCCGCGCGACATCACGCTCCACGGCACTTCACGCCACGAGGCGAGGCCTTGCTGCACCGACTCCAGCGCCTCCACATCGTCGGGCGTGGCGAAGCCGCCGGGGCCGTAGAAGGTGAGGAAGCTGTCCAGCCGGATGGCGCGCGCGGTCGGCGTTTCTTCCACTGGGCCCAGCGCCCAGGCCCGAACCTGCATCAGGTTGGCCGCGCGCGGCTGGAAGCTGCGGATGGTCACCGACGAGCCGTCGTTGATCACCAGGTTCGGGAAGACGACGAGGTTGCGGTTGGTGTCGGCCACGCGCGTGGCGCGCGCTTCGCCCAGGCGTTCGAACAGCTCGGCGCGGATGCGCTCGATCTCGGGCTTGGCGGCGTCGCCGTAGAGCGCGATCCACTTGGCCACCGGCCGGCCACGGAAGTTCACGTTGTCGATGACCGCGTGCCCGTTGCCCAGCGCCTTGCCCACGCCATGTGCCGGCATCGTCGTGCCGACCTGCGTCTTGTCGGGCCGCTTGATCTCCACGCCCGACCGCTTCATGTAGTTCAACCAGGTGCTGTGCGTGGTCATCAGGTGGTAGTCGTCGAAGCTGTTTTCCACCAGCAGCTTCCAGTTCGCTTTCATGTCGTATGCCTGCGTGCCGCGTATCACTTCCATGCGGCGCGTCGGCGACTGGTCAACGATCAGGTCGATGTATTCCTTGGCGCCGGCCAGGTAGTCCACCAAAGGCTGTGCGTTGGGGTTGAAGGACAGGAAGACGAAGCCCTGGTAGCTGGCCACATGCGGCGGTTCGGCCAGGCCCAATTTGCAGCGGTCGAAGCTGGGTGGATAGCTGGCGGCGCCCGGCACGCCGTCGAGTTCACCGTCGCGGTTGTAAGACCAGCCGTGATAGAAACAGAAGAAGCCCTTGGCATTGCCCTCGGGTTCGCGGCAGACGATGGCGCCACGGTGGCGGCAGACGTTCAGGTAGGCGCGGATTTCGCCCTTGGAATCGCGGCAGAAGATGATGGGCCGGCCGCAGACGTCGCGCGTCTTGAAATCACCCGGCTCGCGCACTTCCGATTCGTGGCCGACGTAGAGCCAGCAGGTGTCGAAGATGCGGCGCATCTCGGCTTCGAAAACCGCCGGGTCGACGAGTGCGCGGCGGTTGACCTGGAAGTCCTGGTTGGCAGGATCGTTGATGACGAATTCGGGTTTCATCGGGACGGTGTCCGGGTCGGCTTTCAAAGGCGTTCTTCGCGCCAATAGCCCAGCGCTTCCTGCGCGGCGCGGTCGGAAAAGCTGAACAGAAAACTGTCCGCATCGGCTTCCAGCCGGTAGGGCTCCCAGGGCGGGATGACGAAGCTGTCGTGCGCTTGCACGCCGTGCACGCGGCCGCCCATCTCCACGCGGCAGCGGCCGCTGGCCAGGTTGAAGACCTGGCTTTCGGTGCTGCGATAGGGCTGGCCGCGAAAGCCCGCAGGCAGCCACTGCATGCAGGCCGACATCGTGCGCAAGGCCTGCGCGCCGGGCGCCGCGTGGCGGTAGTGCAGGCGGTGGCCGTGCACCGCATCGGGCGCCGCGCCTGCGGTGGTGGCCATCGCCCGCAGCCGCGCCTGCGTGGCGTCGAAGCGGAAGACCAGCGGGCTGCTGGCGGCATCCACCGCCGGGTGCTGGTCGTCGGGGTGGTTCTCGCGGAAGTGCGCGCCGAAGAGTTGCGCGAAGGGCGTGTCCAACCCGTCCAGCCAGACCACCGGGCCGCTGCCGAGGTTGCCGTGGTCGTGCCAGGCCCACGCCGGGGTGATGACGAAATCGCCGGGGTGTATCGCGATGCGCTCACCGGCCACGGCCAGGTAGGCGCCCTCGCCTTCGACGACGAAACGCAGGGCGGCCGGCGTGTGGCGGTGCGAAGGCGCCACCTCGCCGGGCAGGATGATCTGCAGGCCGGCGTACAGCGCGTGCGTGATGAAGGACGAGCCGCGCAGCGCCGGGTTCTCCATCACCAGCACGCGGCGCTCGGCCTGCTTCTGGGTGATGAGCGCGGCGCTCTGTGCCAGCAAGGGGCGCAGGTCTTCGTAGCGCCACAGCGCGGGCACGCAGGCTGAGCCCGGCACCAGCCGCGCCTTGCGTTCCCACAGCGGCGACAGGTCGAAGCGCGAGATGTCCGCCGAGAACGCGGCGAGCGCCGAAGGGGCAGAAGGGGCGACAGTCACCGCCGTCGCGGCTGGGCCTGCCGAGGCGGCTTCGCTGTTCATGGCGGCGGCGGGAAGAAGATCGACGCCCGGCCGCCGGCGCTCTGCACCACCTTCATCGTCATGCCGCCGATGCGCTCGAACTCGATGCGCACCACGTCGCCGCCCTTGATCGGGCCGACGCCGGCCGGCGTGCCGCAGGCGATGAGGTCGCCGGGTTCCAGCGTCATGATGTGCGAGGCCACTTCGATCATGCCGGGGATGTCCAGCACCAGGTCGCGCGTGTTGGCGTCTTGCCGCAATTCGCCGTTGACCCACAGCCGGCCGCGCAGTGCGTTGGGGTCGCCCAGTTCGTCGGCGGTGACGATCCACGGCCCCACCGGGCAGAAGGTGTCGTAGGCCTTGCGCGCCACGCGCTCTTCCTTGCCGCGCACCACGATGTCCATCAAACACGAGTAGCCGAAGACCACCGAAGCCCAGTCTGCACGCGGCACGTCGCGGCAGCGCGTGCCGATGACGATGGCCAGTTCGCATTCGTGGTCGATGCGGCGTTCGGGCAGCGCCGGCAGCACGATGTCGTCGCCCGCGCCGCACAGCGACGACGGCGGCTTCAGGAAGAAGCCCAGGTTGGTGGCGCGCGTCTCGCGGCCCATCTCGATGCCGTGGTCGTGGTAGTTGATGGGATAGGCGATGACCTTGCTGGCGGCCGGCACCGGGGTCAACAGCTTCACGCTGGCCAGCGGCACGCCGGGGCGCTGCGCGGCGGCCTCCAGCGCGGGGCGGAACCGCGCGAAATCGGCGATCAGGCGGTTCATCGCCACCGGCGGCCCCGCATGCACGTCGCCACCCACCACGTCCGACACATCGACGATGCGGTCGCCGACAACGATGCCAACCTGGCCCTGGTCAAAGCGGGTGATCTTCACGGCGCAACCTCTCGTTTACCGGGGTTGCACTTTACGCCGAATTCTTCACAATGGACCATCGTTCCGCATATCAGAACGTATGAAAACCCGGGTTTGCCACCGGCTCGTTCAGGAGTAGAGATGCACCAGCCCCCGCCCATTCGACGCACGCTGATGACCGCCGCGCTGGCCCTGGCGGCCGGGGTCGCCATCAACCTGGGCGCGCCGGGCCCGGTGCAGGCGCAGGGCAGCAGCTACCCCGGCAAGGCCATCACGCTCATCGTGCCCTACAGCACCGGCACCACCGCCGACACGCTGGCACGGCTGCTGGGCGCCAAGCTCAGCGAGCGCTGGGGCGTGGCGGTGGTGGTGGACAACCGGGCCGGCGCAGCCGGTGTCATCGGCAGCGAAGCGGCGGCCAACGCCGCGCCCGACGGCCACACGCTGATGTTCACCGCCACCTCGCATTCCACGGTGCCGGCGATACGCCCCAAGCTGCCCTTCGACCCGGTGAAGAGCTTTGCGCCCGTGGTGCTGCTGGGCACCAGCGCGATGGCGCTGGTGGTGGCGCCCACGGTGGAAGCGCGCACGCTGAAAGAGTTCATCGACCTGGCCAAGTCCAGGCCCGGCAAGATGGACTACAGCACGCCGGGCGGCGGCGGCGTGCAGCACCTGGCGATGGAACTCTTCATGCAGGAGACCGGCACCAAGCTGGTCCATGTGCCCTACAAGGGTTCGTCGGGCGCGCTCACCGACGTCATCGGCGGCCACGTGCAGGCCAGCGTGTCATCGCTGCAGACCGCCGGTGCGCTGATCAGCGGCGGCAAGCTGCGCATGCTGGCGGTGATGAGCGAAGAACGCTCGCCGGCCTTTCCGGCGGTGCCCACGTTGAAGGAACTGGGCCTGTCCAGCCTGGTGGTGGACACCTGGTACGGCGTGATGGCGCCGGCCGGCACGCCGCCCGAGGTGGTGGCCAAGATCAACGCCGAACTGAACGCGCTGCTGCGCCTGCCCGATGTGCGCGAGGCGCTGGCCAAGCAGGGCGTGGTGCCCGCCGGCGGCACGCCTGAACGCCTGCAGCAACTGGTCACGCTGGACATCGCGCGCTGGACCAAGTTGGTCGCCAGCGCGCAGATCAAGACCGAATGACAACCCCAGCGAACATCCTCACGAAAGCCGACGCATGAGCCTGCTTGAAGACCTGGTGATCGCCAGCCGCGTGTGCGTGGAAGCCGGCGTCATCGACGCCTACGGCCACGTCAGTGCGCGCTCGGAAACCGACGCCAACCGCTACTTCATGGCGCGCCAGGTGGCGCCCGAACTGATCACCGAAGCCGACCTCGTCGAGTACGACCTGGACAGCCGTCCGGTGCACGCCAACAGCCCACCGGGCTACAACGAGCGCTACATCCACGGCGAGATCTACAAGGCCCGCCCCGACGTGATGGCCATCGTGCACAACCACTCGCATTCGGTGGTGCCCTTCAGTTGCACCAGCTGCCAGCTGCGCCCCATCTTCCACATGGCCGCCTTCATCGGCCTGGGCATCCCGAACTGGGACATCCGCGAATCGCAGGCCGGCAGCGACATGCTGGTGCGCAACAGCACGCTGGGCGCCTCGCTGGCGGCCAAGCTGGGCGCGTACCCGGCGGCGCTGATGCGCGGCCACGGTTCGGTGGTGGTGGGCGAGAAGATCCAGATCGCCGTCGGCCGCACCGTCTACCTCGACCACAACGCCAAGATGCAGGCCCAGGCCATGGCCATGACCGGCTACCGCGACGACGCGGTGGTCTACATGGACGACAGCGAGGTGGCGGCCAACGTGGTGTGGCAGGAATACGTGCGCAGCTGGAACCTGTGGAAGACGAAGTGGCTGCCCCGGCTGGCTGCCGAAAAAGCCGCCGCCCTCACGCCGCCTCGACCCTGAAATAGCGCACCGTGCGGACCAGCCCCTTGGCCTGGTCCTTCAGGCTGCTGGCGGCTGCGGCCGACTGCTCGACCAGCGCCGCGTTCTGCTGGGTGGCGCCGTCCAACTGGCTCATCGCCGTGCTGACCAGGGCGATGCCCTGGGTCTGCTCGGCGGTGGCCGTGGAGATTTCAGCGATCAGGTCGGTGACCCTTTGCACCTGGTCGACGATGTCCGTCATGGTCGAGCCGGCGTCGGCCACCAGTTGGGTGCCCGCCTGCACGCGGCTCACGCTTTGACCGATGAGGTCGCTGATCTCCTTGGCCGCCGTTGCCGAGCGCTGCGCCAGGCTGCGCACCTCGCTGGCCACGACCGCGAAGCCGCGCCCCTGTTCGCCGGCCCGCGCGGCTTCAACGGCCGCGTTCAGCGCCAGGATGTTGGTCTGGAAGGCGATGCCGTCGATGGTGGCCGTGATTTCGCCGATGCGCCGCGAACTCAGTGCGATGTCGTCCATCGTGGTCACCACCGCGCCGACGACCTGGGCGCCGCGCTGGGCGGCCTGGCTGGCCGTCGCGGCCAGCAGCGCCGCGTCGCGCGCGGTGGCGGCGCTGGTTTGCACAGTGCCCGAGAACTGCTCCATCGCCGACGCGGTTTGCTGCAGATTGGCCGCCTGTTGCTCGGTGCGCACGCTGAGGTCGAGGTTGCCGCTGGCGATCTGTTGCGAGCCGGTGGCGATGGCATCGCTGCTGGCGCTGACGTTGGCCACGATCTCGCGCAGCGTCTGGCACATGCGAGCCATGGCGGCCATCACGCTGGTCTCGTCGCCGGCCGCCACCGCAACCGGGATGGTCAGGTTGCCTTGCGCCACGGCGTTGGCGATGCGCGCCACCTCGGCGGGTTCGCCGCCCGTGGACCGCAGCACCGAGCGCAACGTCCACCAACCCAGCGCGCCGAGGGCGGCGGCCGCCGCCACGAAGGCCAGGCCCAGCAGCCATTCCACGCTGCGGTTGGTGGCGCTGTAGTCGGCCAGTGCGGTGTCGGCCAAGGCGTTGGCCGCCTTCACCGTGGCATCCACGCCCGCCCGGTGCTGCAGGTAGAGCGCATGGGCCGCCTTCAAGGCCACACGCGCCGCTTCGGGATCGGGGCCGGAGGCGGCCTTCAGCACGCCGGCTGAGGCTTCGATGAAGCGCTGCCCCTCGGCGTGCTGTGCCCCGAGCAGCAGCTTTTCCAGGCCGTAGGGCGGGTGCTCGGTCCAGAAGGCCACCCGCTCGGCGTATTCCTTGAGCAGGCGGGTGCGCTCCGTTTCGGCATCGGCCACCGTCATCGCGCCTTCAACGGCCATGCCCAGCACCAGCCGCAGTTCGATCAGGTACAGCGGCGGCGGCAGGATGTCGGCCACCAGGTCCTTGGCGTTCAGGCTGCGCGCCACAGCGCGTTGCGCCAGGACATTGCCCACGGTGGACGTGGCAGCGAACAGGCCCAGCGCCAACACGCCGGCGGCAATCAGCGTCACCAGGGTGGCGCGCAAGGTTTTCATCTGCAGGTCTCCTCGATCGAAAGCAGGCAGCGCCAACAGCTGGGCGTTGCTTCATCCATATCGGTGAGAAGAAATGATTTCTGAAGTGATTTGTTCGCAGCCCGCGAACAGCAGGGCAAAGACCCGACATCTCCACGCAGGCTGGCAGCAACCGGCGTGCTGCAATCTTCGCCACGGCAGCTGCCGCGTTTCCGACCGACCCACGCCATGCTGCCCAAGACGCTAGCCCTCATCGACGACGACCCCGAGTACACCGAGTTCCTGTCGCAGTTTCTGGACGACCAAGGCATCGCGGTCACGGTGTTCCCCAGCGGCCACGACCTGCTGGCCCACCAGGGCGCCTTCGCCTTCGAGTTCTACATCGTCGACCTGATGCTGCCGGGCATCGACGGGGCCGACCTGATCACCGTGCTGCGCCGGCGCAGCACGGCCGGCCTGGTGGTGGTGTCGGGGCGCCTGGCGCCCGAGGTCTTTCAGCAGGTCGTGCGGGCCGGGGCCGACATGTACCTGGCCAAGCCGGTGCAGTTCGAGCAGGTCACCGCCGCCATCGAAGCGGTACAGCGCCGCGCCGACAGTGCGCTGCGCGCAGACGCGCCGTGGCAGGTCGACCGCCGCAGCCGGCAGCTCATCGCGCCCGATGGCGTCTGCGTCGACCTGAGCGACATCGATCTGACGGTGCTGGGTTGCCTGGTCGAAGCCCACGGCCAGCCCGTCACGCGCGACACGCTGTGCCAGCGCCTGGGGCGCACCGCCGACGGCGACGCGCCGGACGGCCTGAACGCCATCGTCTACCGCCTGCGGCGGCGCATCGAAAGGGCCACGCCGCTGCCGGTGCCGCTGCAGTCCAAGGCCCGCATCGGCTATGTGTTTCGGGCCGGCCTGTCGGCGATCTAGCTGCCGCTAGTCGCCGTGCGGCTGGCTGATGACCAGGCGCATCGTCACGCCCTGCAGGCTGTTGGCCTGCAGCTGCACCGCACCGGCGTGCAATTCCATCACCCGGCGCACGATGTACAGCCCCAGGCCATGGCCCTGCCCGAGCTGCGAGCGCAGCCGCCCGCGGTGGATGCCGCGCTCGAACAGGCGCGGCACCAGGTCGGCGGCAATGCCGCTGCCGGCGTCCACCACGTCGACCAGCAAGGCCAGCGGTTCGTCGCTGTCGGCCACGCGCAGCAGCACCGGGGCGTCGGGCGGGCTGTGCTGCAACGCGTTGTTCAACAGGTTGCGCAAGGCCAGCCGCATCAGGCTCATGTCCATCGACGCGGTGCGCGTGCCGGTGTGGCGTTCGATGCGGATGCGCAGGCGCTGGGGCAGCGAGATGTCGGCCACCGCCACGCTCAGCAGCGCGTCGATGTCGGTGTCGGCGCGCGCGATGGGATCGGGCCGGGCCAGCAAGGCGGCCACCGCCAGGGTGTTGTCGATGCTGGCCAGCACCTGCGCCAGCACGGCCTGCGCGCGCAGCAGGCGCGGCGTGGCCAACTGCTCGTCCAGCCCGCCCAGGGCCAGCGCGGCACTCTGCATGGCCGCCGACGCGTTGTTCAGCGGCTGGCGCACTTCATGCGCCATCACGTCCAGCATTTCGCTGCGTTCGCGCAGCAGGCGTTCGGTCTGCTGCATCTGCGCTTCCAGCTGCAAACGCAGTTCGTGTTCCTGCTGCAATTCCAGCCGCCGGCGCCGCTGCTCGGTGATGTTCTGGATGGCCCCGATCAGGCGCACCGGGCGGCCGTCCTCGAACTCGATATCGCCCTGGGAACGCACCCAGATCGCCTGCCCCTTGGCGGTGACCAGGGGCAACTCCAGGTCCCAGGGCGTGCCGTGGTCCATGCCGGCCTGCACCGCAGCCGTGATCACCGGCCGCGCGGCTTCGGCGTAGAACTGGATGGCGGTGGCCACCACCGGCACGTAGCCCGCTTCCACTTCATGGATGCGGTGGGTCTGCTGCGACCAGGTCAACACGTCGGTGCGCAGGTCCACCTCCCAACCCCCCACCCCCGCGACACGGCCGGTGCGGTCGAGAAAGGCTTCGGCCAGCTTGCGCTCGGCGATGTCGGCCGCCGCCATCCGCCGGCCCTGTAGCGCGTGCGACGCGGCCACCGCCAGTTGCTGCAAGACGCTGCGCTGCCGGCTGTCCAGCCGGCGCGGTTCGCTGTCGATGACGCACAGCGTGCCCACGCGGGAACCGTCGCCCAGCTGGATCGGCGCGCCGGCGTAGAAGCGGATGTCGGGGGCGCCGGTGACGTGGGGGTTGTCGCTGAAACGCGGGTCCTGCTGGGCATCCGGCACTTCCATCAGTTCACCGGACAGCACAGCGTGGGCGCAGAAGGACACGTCGCGGGGCGTCTGCTGCAAGCCGGGCAGGCCGACATGGGCCTTGAACCACTGGCGGTCGGCGTCGATCAGGCTGATCAGCGAAATCGGCACACCGCAGACCAGCGCGGCCACGCGAACCAGGGCATCGAATTCGGCCTCGGGGGGGCTGTCCAGCACATGCAGGGCGTGCAGAGCGGCCTGGCTGGACGCCTCATCGTGTCGGGGCATTGCAGCGGGCATGCAGAACTCCGGGCTGGGCATCGGTCTGCGGAGCTGCAGCCCAATATGCACCATCATTGCACCATGAGCACACAGCGGCCGACGTCCCCACCTGCAGCCCTCGCCACCGCCCCTGCGCCGACCGTTCACCCGGCGCGCCAGGGCACGGCGGCCCTGACCCTGGCGGCCATCGGCGTCGTCTACGGCGACATCGGCACCAGCCCGCTGTACACCGTCAAGGAAATTTTCCTGCCGGCCACCGGCGTGGCGCTGAATGCCTACAACCTGATCGGCGCGGTGTCGGTGATTTTCTGGGCGCTGATGCTGGTGGTGACGCTGAAGTACGTGGTGCTCATCCTGCGCGCCGACAACCACGGCGAAGGTGGCGGCCTGGCGCTGACGGCGCTGGCCGCGCGTGCCGTGAATGACCGGCCGGCGCTGCGCAGCGCGCTGCTGCTGCTGGGCGTGTTCGGCGCCACGCTGTTCTACGGCGACAGCGTGATCACGCCGGCCATCTCGGTGCTGGGCGCGATGGAAGGGCTGGAAGTCGCCACGCCGGCGCTCAAGCCTTACGTGCTGCCGATCTCGGTGGCCATCATCGTGGGTCTGTTCATGGTGCAGCGCCTGGGCACCAGCTTCGTCGGCAAGTTCTTCGGGCCGGTCATCGTGCTGTGGTTCGGCACGCTGGCGGTGACGGGCGTGATCCAGATCGCCCAGGCGCCGGCCATCCTGGCGGCGCTGAACCCGCTGCACGCCTGGGAATTCCTGTCCTCGCGCGGCTGGCACCTGTTCGCCGCTTTGGGCGCCATCGTGCTGGCGCTGACCGGCGCCGAGGCGCTGTACGCCGACATGGGCCACTTCGGCCGCAAACCCATCCAGCTGGCCTGGACGGGCCTGGTGCTGCCCGCGCTGGCGTTGAACTACATGGGCCAGGGCGCCCTGCTGATGCGTGACCCGGCGGCCATCGAGAACCCGTTCTACAAACTGTTCCCGCAGACCCTGCTGATACCGGCACTGGTGCTGGCCACGCTGGCCGCCATCATCGCGTCGCAGGCCGTCATCTCGGGCGCGTATTCGATGACCCAGCAGGCCATCCAGCTGGGCTTTCTGCCACGCATGACGGTGCGCTACACCTCGGCGCACGCCGCCGGGCAGATCTACGTGCCGGCCGTGAACTGGCTGCTGCTGGGCGGCGTGGTGGCGGCCGTACTGGGCTTCGGCAGCAGCACCGCGCTGGCCGCCGCCTACGGCATCGCGGTGACGCTGACGATGATGATCACCACCGTGCTGACCTGGTTCGTCATCCGCGACGGCTGGAAGATCAACCCCGTACTGGCCGGCACCGCCACCCTCTTCTTTCTGGGCGTGGACGCGCTGCTGGTGGCCGGCTGCGCGGTGAAATTCTTCGACGGTGGCTGGTTCCCGCTGGCGCTGGGGCTGCTGCTTTTCGGCGTGATGAGCACCTGGTCGCGCGGCAGGGCGCTGCTGATGGACAGCATCCAGAGCGAAGGCCTGGAACTGCAGCCCTTCATCGACAACCTGACGGCCGACACCGAACACGGCCCCCACCGCGTGCCGCGCACCGCCGTCTACGCCGTGGCCAACCCGGGCACCGTGCCGCTGGCGCTGCTGCACAACCTGAAGCACAACCAGGTGCTGCACGAGACGAACGTGATCCTGACGGTGACCTTCGCCGACGTGCCTTTCGTCGCGGCCGCAGAACGCCTGGTGGTGCAGCAGCTGGGGCCGGGCTTCTGGCGCGCCACGCTGCGCTTTGGCTTCATGGACACGCCCGACGTGCCGCAAGCCCTGGCTGCGGCCGAGCGCCTCGGCCTGCGCCTGCCGGCCTTCGAGACCACCTATTTCCTGAGCCGCGAAACCGTGGTGCCCACGCCGGGCGGCGGCATGCTGCACTGGCGCGAAAAGCTGTTCGCTGCGATGAGCCGCAACGCCGGCGGCATCCCGGAATTCTTCAAGCTGCCCGACAACGCCGTCGTCGAACTGGGCACCCGGGTGCAGATCTAGCGCGGCTTCATCTAGCGCGGTTTCAGCCAGCTGCGCGCCGGCGCACGAAGTCGATGAACCAGTCCACGGCCTGCGCATTCGCCATCGCGTCGCGGTTGAAGATCAGGGCCGGGTCGGCGCCCATCAGCAGCTTCTTCACCGGCAATTCCATCTTCTTGCCCGACAGCGTGCGCGGTATCGCGGCCACCTGGAAGATCTCGTTAGGCACGTGCCGCGCCGACAGCGCCGTGCGGATGGCCAGGCGCAGGCGCTGGGTCAGCGCGTCGTCCAGCAGCTGCCCTTCGCGCAGCACCACGAACAGCGGCATGTAGCTGTCGCGGCCCAGGTATTCCAGGTCCACCACCAGACTGTCCAGCACCTCGGGCTGCACCTCCACCGCGCGGTAGAGCTCGGCCGTGCCCATGCGGATGCCGTGGCGGTTGATGGTGGCGTCGCTGCGGCCGTAGATGACGGCGCCACAGGAACCGGATTCGGGGTGGGGCGTGATGCGGATCCAGTCGCCATGCCGCCAGATGCCCGGGTACATGTCGAAGTAGCTGTCGCGGTAACGCTGGCCGCCTTCGTCGTTCCAGAAATACAGCGGCATCGACGGCATCGGCTGCGTGCAGACCAGTTCGCCCACTTCGTCCATCAAGGCGCGGCCGTCTTCGCTGTAGGCCTGCACCGCCGCGCCCAGGCAGCGGCACTGCATCTCGCCCTTCACCACCAGCAGCGTGCGGTTGCCCGCCACGAAGGCGCCGGCAAAGTCGGTGCCGCCGCTGATGGGGTTGAGCCAGATGTCCTGCCCGTCCACCTTCGGCAGGTGGTCCCAGATCCACTGGTAGCACTCGTCGGACAAGGGGCTGCCGGTGCTGCCGATGGCGTGCAGGCGGTGCAGGCCGCCGCACGGCTCCGCTTCTTGCATCGGCTCGACACCGGCCTTCAGGCAGCTGGCGTAGTAGGCCGCGCCAGCGCCGAACCAGGTCACTTTGGTGGCGGCGGCGAAGCGCCACAGCACGCCCCAGTCGGGTGACTTGGAAGGACCGCCGGGGTTGCCGTCGTACAGGCAGACCGTGGTGCCGTTCAGCAGCCCGCTGACCTGCGCGTTCCACATGATCCAGCCGGTGCTGCTGAACCAGTGGAAGCGTTCGCCGAACTCGACCGACGGCGCGATGTCGTTGTGCAGCGTGCCTTTCAGCAGTTCCAGCACGATGCCGCCGTGGCCGTGCACGATGGGCTTGGGCAGGCCGGTGGTGCCGCTGCTGTAGACGATCCACAGCGGGTGGTCGAAGGGCAGCCACTCGGGCTGCCAGTCCACGCCGTAGACGCCCGGGTCGCCGGCCACCCAGTCGGCCCAGGTGTGGGCTTGCCGGTGCGGCGCCGCGAAGTCTTGCGCCGAGGCTGCCGGGTCCACGTCGGCCAGAAAGACCAGGTGCTGCACGCTCGGCAAACCGGCCAGCAGTTCGTGCAGCACCGGGCGCCGGTCGTGCACCGTGCCGCCCCACACCTGGCCATCGACGGCCAGCATCACCTTGGGCGCTATCTGCCGGAAGCGGTCGAGCACGGCCACCGGGCCCATGTCGGGTGAACACACGCTCCACAGCGCGCCCAGGCTGGCCACGGCCAGAAAGGCCACGACAGTGTGCGGCGTGTTGGGCAGGTAGGCACCGACCCGGTCGCCGCGCACCACGCCAGCGGCCTTCAGTTGCGCGGCAAAGGCGCCGACCTGGCGGCGCAATTCAGGCCACGGCATTTCGACCGGCGCCGGCAGGCCTTCGTTCTGGAACACGATGGCCGGGTGGCCCGCTGCGTGCGCGGCGTCGGCATGGCGCAGCACCTGCTGCGCGTAGTTGACCTGGGCGCCGGGGAACCATTTGGCGCCGGGCATCACGGCGGCTTCGATGACGGCGGTGTGCGGCGTCGGCGACTGCAGGTCGAAATGGTCCCAGATCGATTGCCAGAAGGCGGGCAGGTCGGTGATGGACCACTGCCAGAGGGCGTCGTAGTCCTTGAACGTCAGACCGTGGCGGTCACGCAGAAAGTGCTGGTACCGCGTGATGCGGGGAACGCGGTGCGTCGAAGCTGTCGGCATGGCAGGTCCAGGTCGGGCGGGGTGGCGTCGAGTCTATCGACGCGCCCCCCGTGCGCCGGCCGGCTGCCGGCTCAGACCCGGCTGACTGCGGTGCGCTGGCGCCGCGCCACCAGCAGGCCGGCCAAGCCGCCCAGCATCAACAGGGCGGCGCTGGGTTCGGGCACGGGCATCAAGGCCGATTCATTGCCCACGCCCGGCAAGCACGCGGACACCGTTCATGACGCGGTGTCGGGTTGCGGCGCCTGCACACCCCGCCGCCGCATCACGCCAGCCAGACCCAACGCGGCCAGCGCCAGGGCCAGGGTTTGCGGCTCGGGCACGACGGCGGCGGTGCTCGCCACATCACCGTTGCGCACCGCCAAGGCGAAGTAAGGGCTGCCGCCGGTCTTGACGACGACGCCCTGGCTGCCTTCGGTGCCGAAGGCCCAGGTGTAGTTGCTGTCACCGACGTAATCCGTGCCCGACGCATAGACCCCAAAAGGCACGGCGCTGCCGAACAGGGCCCGGTTGGCCAGCTGCTGCGGAGTCTGCCCGGTCTGATCCTGCAGGTAGGTGCCGCCCGTGCCGCCCATGTCGACGTAGAACAGATGGCCCAGCTCGCCGCCGGTGCAGCCATAGCCCCCGTAGTACGGGAAGCCGCTGATGGTGGCGATGGCGGAGCAGGTGCTGTCGGGCTGCGCGGTGACGGGCAGGCGCCAGTCGCTGTAGCCGCCGAAGACCAGGTCGTCGGCCCAGAGCTTGGCCGCCTGCCAGTCGTTGAACATGCCGTCGGCGTCGTAGCCGCTGGTCTTGGCCGCGGTCCAGTCGGCCACCCAGGTGATGTTCAAGGCGCTGTCGTAGACCATGCCGCCGCCACGGTTCACCAGCGCGGCCTCGGCACCCGCCGTCAGCACCAGCCCAGCCGCCAGCACGCCCGCCATCGCAGCCATCTTCTTTGCTTGATACATCAACGCCCCAACAAACTTGAAAGTGCCGCGAGCTTAGGCAGGCGGCCGACGCTGTCCTATCCGACGAAGGTCTGAAAGTACCCCCTGCACCCCCTGACCGAAGGGCTCGCGCCGCCCGGCGGGCCCTAGCATGCGGCGCACCGCCACGCCGCCTGCGCACACGATGAACCGCGACCCGTTTGCACCCACCCGCGCCCTGCTGCTGGCGGCCTGGCTGCTGAGCCTGGTGCTGCCAGGGCTGCCGGTTCATGCGGCCCCTGCTGCAGCGTCGGCAGCGTCGGCCAGCCCGGTGCCCGTGCCGCTGCGCCTGACCGAGGCAGAGGTCACGCACGACGGCGGCGCGACCTGGCTGGCCGTCAGCCTGCCCGACCGCTGGGCCCGCCGCGGCCAGCAAGGCCGCGCCGATGCGCAGTACCGCCTGCAGGTCGATCTGGCCAGCGTCCCGACACTGCCCATGGCGCTGGCCTTCGACCGCCTGAGCAGCCACCACCGCATCAGCCTGAACGGCCAGTTGCTGCGACAACGCGGCGACGGGCCTGAGCACGTCAACCGGCGGATAGCGACACCGACGCTGGTTGATCTGCCGCCGGCCTTGCTGCGCGCCGGGCGCAACGAACTGTTGATCGAGGTGCAGCACCCCGGCAAGGGCGAACTGTCGGCCGCGCTGCTGGGGCCCACCGACCGCCTGCGGCGCGCCCAGGCGCTGGAAGAGGTGGTCAGCGTGGACCTGCCGCAGTTCCTGAACCTGGGCTCATTGGGCCTGGCCTTGTTCATGCTGACGGTGTGACTGCGGCGGCCCAGCGAGGTGGCGCTGGGCTGCTTCGGCGGCGCGTCGCTGATCATGGCGCTGCGCAACCTGGCCTATTTCATCGAGATCGAACTGACGCCGCCCGGGCTGATGGACGCGCTGTTCTACACCTCGCACGTGGCCAACACCGTGCTGTTCGGGCTGTTCGGCCGCGCGCTGGCCGGCCACCGGGGCCGCGCCTATGTGCGCCTGCTGTGGGCGCTGGCCTTGGTGCTGCCCACGCTGGCGGCCGTCTGCGCGACGCTGGACTACGCCAACCTGAATGAACGCCTGGCGCTGAGCCACGCCGCCAGCCGCATGGGCGCGCTGCGGCGCTGGACCTACCCGCTGCTATTGCTGGCCTTGCTGCCGGCGGTGGGCTGGATGCTGGGCATGGCGCGGCAGCAGCCCCGCCGCAGCCTGGTGGCCCTGGCGGTGGGCATCGGCGCCCTGCTGCTGGGCGCCACCCACGACTACGCGGTGCAGGCCGGGCAGGTGGTGCTGACCACGCAGTACGTGCAGCCCTACGTGTTCCCGATGGTGATGGGCGCGATGTCGGTCTACCTGGTGTCGCGCATGGTGGCCGCCACCGGCGCCGCCGAAGCCCTGGCGCTTGAGCTGGACCAGCGCGTGGCCCTGCGCACGCAGCAGTTGTCGCAGGCCAATGCCGCCAAGGCGCGCTTCCTCAGCGCGGCCAGCCACGACCTGCGCCAGCCGGTGATGACCATCGGCCTGCTGGTCAGCCTGCTGCGCCGGCAGTCGACCGATGCCGCCGCCGAGACCGCGACCGCGACCGCGACCGCGACCGAAGCCGACCCGGCCGCCACGCAGCGGTTGCTGGACAAACTGCACGGCGCGACGCAGTCGCTGGAGTCCTTGCTGAACGGCCTGATGGACCTGTCCCGGCTGGACCCGCAGCTGGTGGCGCCGCGTCCGCAAAGCGTGGCCCTGCAGGCGGTGTTCGACGCCATCGCCCAGCACGAGCAGGCCGAGGCCGACCGCAAGGGCTTGCGCCTGCGCTTTCGACCCACCCCGCTGCAGGTCAACGCCGACCCGCTGCTGCTGGAACAGGCCCTGCGCAACCTGGTCAGCAACGCGCTGCGCTACACGGCACGCGGCGGCGTGCTGGTGGCGGCACGGGCCCACGGGCCGGGCGGCGTTCGGCTGCAGGTCTGGGACACCGGCATCGGCATCGCGGCGCCCGACCAGGCGCGCGTGTTCGAGGAATTCGTGCAGCTGGGCAACCCCGGGCGCGACCGGCGTCTGGGCCAGGGGCTGGGCCTGTCCATCGTGCAGCGCAGCGCCACGGCGATGGGCGCCAGCGTGAGCCTGCGCTCGGCGCCAGGGCGGGGCTCGTGCTTCACCCTCGCGCTGGCCCGCGCGCGGGCGCCTGGTGCCGCAGGCGCCCGCGACGGCGCACCGCCGCCGACCCGCGTCAGCGCCACGCCCAAGGTCAACGACCAGCCGCTGCGCGGCCGCTGCGTGTGGGTGCTGGACAACGACGACGAGCTGCGCGAGGTGCTGGTCTGGCGCCTGCAAGCCTGGGGCGCCCAGGTGCGGCCGCTGTCGTCGCTGGCCGCCTTGCAGGCCAGCCTGGACGCGGTGGCGGCATCGCGGCAGGCCCCGCCCGCGCTGCTGTTGACCGACCAGCGCCTGGACGACGGCAGCGGCCAGGACGCCGTGGCCCGCTTTCGGCGGGCGGTGGGCGCCGCTGTGCCCTGTGTCGTGGTGACGGGCGACGCGGCGGGCGCACCGGCGCAGGCGCTGGCCCGGCAAGGCGTGCCGGTGCTGGCCAAGCCGGCCTCGGACGCCGCCTTGCTGGCGGCCGTGGAAGCCGCGCTGGCGGCACGCGCGGGGTGAAGGCGGCGTGGCGCCAACGCGACGCCAAAGGGGCGTCAGGGCGCGCGCTTGCGCTGCGGCTCGACCAGCCAACCCCGGCGCGCGACTTCCACCACCACTTGGGTGCGGTTGGCGACACCGAAGGCCTCGAAGATGGCCGTGACATGCGACTTCACCGTGGCCTCGGCGATGTCCAGTTCCCGGGCGATGACCTTGTTGGCGGCGCCGGCCACCAGCCAGCCCAGCACGTCGCGCTGGCGCGGCGACAGCGTGGGTGCCGGCTCGGTCAAGGGCAGCGCCGCACGGGCACCGAAGGCCAGGGCCGGGACGTAGACACCACCGGCCAGCACGCGCTGCACGGCCGCCAGCATGCTGTCGCCACCCAGCGTCTTGGGCAGGTAGCCGGCGGCGCCGGCTTCCAGCGCCGCATTGACGGTCTCGATGCGCTCATCGGCCGACATCACCACGATGCGCGCCGCCGTCGCCCGGTGCAGGCCGGGCAGGGCCTGCAGGCCGTTGCCGTCGGGCAGGCTCAGGTCCAGCAGCAGCAGTTCGACATCGGCGTGCACGGCCAACAGGCTGCGGGTGGCCTGCAGCGTGCCCGCTTCCAGCACCTGGGCTTGGGGGAACTGACGGCGCATCACTTCGGCCAGAGCGTCACGCAGGAAGGCGTGATCGTCCACCAACAACACTTTCTTCACGGCCGGCCGCGCGCGGCAGCGCGCTGTTCAACAACGATGGGCGACTGTAGCGGCGGGCGCTGCCGGTGCGGCGGGCGCGGGCTTGGCGCTGCGCTAGCCTTGCGGTCCTTTGCACCGTTGCCGCCCTTGTCGTGAAGCCACTCCGCCCTTTGAGCACCCTGCCGCACGCCGGTGTCGTCGCCGCCCAGCTGCTGGGGCTGGCCCATGCGGCGGCCACCGGGCCCGCCGCCGACCCCGCCCTGCCGACCACCACAGCCACGGCCACGGCCGCCCCCACCGTCGACGACGCCCGCGACACCGTGCGCGCGGTGCGCCTGCTGCCCGGCGAACGCATCGTGCTCGACGGCACGCTGAACCACCCCGCCTGGCAGCGGGCACCGGCGCACCGCAGCTTCACGGCCAAAGACCCGGTCTACGGCGAAGCGCCACCGCAGCGCACGGCCTTCCGCGTGCTTTTCGACGAGCAGGCGCTGTATGTCGGTGTCATCGCGCACGACGACGCGCCGCAGCACATCCGCGACCCCATCGTGCGCACCGACCAGGTCCGGCGCACGCAGGACTTCATCGTCGTCTACATCGACGCCATCGGCAGCAAGCGCAGCGCGCAGTTCTTCCGCATCAACGCCGCCGGCAGCACCGCCGACGGCCTGCACACCGCTGCCGACGACAACGAAGATTTCTCGCCCGACTTCGACTGGGACGCCGCCGTTTCGCGGGTGGCGCAGTCACACCCCGGGCCGCACGAACACGCCAGCGGCCACCGCGGCTGGACGGCCGTCTTCCGCCTGCCTTTTGCGTCGCTGCGCTATGCGCCTGGCAACCACGACTGGCGCATCCTGGTCGGCCGACGGCTGCCGCGCGACCAGTTCCATCTGATGACGTCGGCGCCCATCCCGCGCGATGTGCCCAGCTTCATCCACACCCTGCAGCCACTGACCGGCGTGGCCATCCCGCAGGACAGCCAGTTCCTGAACGTGCGCCCCAGCGTGACGCTGCGCCACGACAAGGCCAGTGGCCCCGACGCCCCGAACGACGGCAGCCAACCCTTCGAGACCAGCCTGGACGCCAAGTGGCGCCCGCGCGCCGAACTGGTGGTGGACGCGACCCTCAACCCCGACTTTTCGCAGGTCGCGCTGGACGTGCCGCAACTGGCCGGCAACACGCAGTTCGCGCTGTACTTTCCGGAAAAGCGGCCCTTCTTTTTCGAATCGGCCGACCTGCTGCGCACGCCCACCGAAGCCTTCTACACGCGCAGCTACACGCAGCCGCGCTGGGGCCTGCGTGCCACCTGGCGCGACGCCGACTGGGCCGGCACGGCCCTGGCCCTGAACGACAAGGGCGGCGGCCTGGTGCTGCTGCCCGGCACCTACGGCACCGGCGCGGCGGCGCAGCCGGCTTCACGCGCCGTGGCCCTGCGGGCACGCACGGACAGCGGCGCCGGCAGCAGCAACAACAACAGCAGCGGCGGCGCCGTGCAGTGGGGTGGCGTGGCCGCCGCGCGCCAGTACGTGCAAGGCGGTGGCGACAACGCGGTGCTGGGGCCCGATGTCGCCTGGCAGATCAACGACGCCTGGCGGCTGCGCGGGCAATGGCTGCTGTCGCAGACCTCGGCCCTGCCCGATGCCAGCGGCGTGCTGCGCCAGGGCGACACGCAGGGCGGCCAGAAACGCTTTGCGCGCGCCTTCTACCAAGGCAATGAGGTGGAAGGCAACATCGGCCTGGACGACGCCACGCCGCGCTTTCGCCACGACAGCGGCTTCGTCAACCAGGCCGGCGTGCGCCATGCGCACGGCTGGTACAGCCGCGTGGTCCACAAAGGCAGCGCGGGCAGCCTGTTCGACGAGACCTGGGCCAATGTCGAGTTCGACCACACGGCCGATGCGCAGGGCGGCGCGCAGCAAGGCCAGACGGTGCAGTCGTCGTGGCGGCCGGGCCTGTGGGCGCGTGGCGGCAGCGGGCTGGAAGCCTGGGTCGAATATTTCAGCCATTCGAAATTGCGCACGGCGGCCAGCGCACCGCTGCTGGCCGAACAATTCGGGGCCACCGGCTTCAACTTCAGCCCGGCGGCCTGGTTTCCCACGCTGGAAGGCAAGCTGGTCTACGGCCGGCTGGCCGACACGGCGGCCAACGCAGTGCGCCCTGGCGGCAACACGCGCTGGGCAGTGAAGCTGCGGCCGCTGTCGCACCTGGAACTGGAAGCCAGCACCAGCGCCGCCTGGCTGCGCAACGCCGGTGCGCTGGCCTACCGCGAGACGGCGACGCAACTGCTGGGCGTGTGGCACTTCAACGCCCGCCACACGCTGCGCGGCATCGTGCAGAACACCGCTTACGACAGACGCAGCGAACCCGGGGTGGGCGCCGCGCACGACCGCGGCCAGGTCACGTCGCTGACCTACACCTGGCGTGAATCGGCCGGCACGCTGCTCTACGTGGGCGCCAGCAGCGGGCGCCAGCAGGCTTTCAGCAACACGCCCACGCGCAGCCAGGAAGTCTTCGTCAAGCTGCAGTTCGACGTGGGTGAAGCGCGCCAGGCCTTCAGCGGGCCGCGCAAGGCCGCGCTGTAGCCGGCGGGCGCGGCGCTGAAGGTCGGCCCGCCCGCTGCGGCTTCACGCCGTGGCCGGGCGCTGGCTCATGTCCACGTCCACCATGTGCCACCACTGGTTCCAGAACAGCGGCCGGCGGTAGCCGTGCAGCCAGGGCTGGGCCAGCAGGTCGGCGTACTGGAACAGGTAGACCTTGTAGGGCGCGTAGGCGATGGCCAGCTTGGCGGCCTTTTGCAGCAGCGCGTTGCGCTCGGGGCCGTCGGGCATGTTCAGCGTCTGCTCGTACAGGGCGTCGAAGCCCGGCAGCTTGAAGCGCGCCAGGTTGGCCTGGGCCGACTGCGGCCCGTACAGGCGCTGCAACACCTCTTGCCCATCGGTGACGGACGCCGAACTGCCCACGCGCCACAGCATCAGCTTGCCGTTGCGCGCGGCCTTCAGGTTCTCGGGCCACTTGGCGGTCTTGAAGACCACCTTGATGCCCACGGCGTCGAGGTCCTTCTTCATCAGCTCGTCGAGCTGACGGCTCAGGCCGTCGGGCTGGCTGGCGCATTCGATGACCAGCGGCTGGCCGTCGGGTGTCTCGCGCCAGCCGTCGCCGTCCTTGTCCACGTAGCCGTACAGGTCGAGCAAGGCCTTGGCCTTGGCCGGGCTGTATTCACCGTTCTCGCTGTGGAAGTTCGGGTCGTAGCCGGTGGTGCCGGGCAAGAGGATGGACTCGGCCGGCACGGCCTGACCGCGAAAGCCCAGGCGCACCACGCGCTCCAGGTTCAGCGACAACCAGACCGCGCGGCGCAGAGCCACCTTGTGCGGTTCCAGCCCGCCCACCAGCGGGTTCTCCATGTTGAAGAAGGCCAGCTGCACATAGGGCAGCAGCACCCGCCAGGACTGCACGTTCTTCTTCTTCAGGTGCGGCGCCAGCACGCCGCCGGGCGTGGCCGTGGGCACGAATTCCTGCGGCACCAGCAGCAGGTCGATCTGCCGGTTGACGAAGCTGAGGTAGCGCGGCTGCGCCTCTTCGATGATCTGGATTTCGACGCGGTCGACGATGGGCAGCTTCTGCCCGCGAAAACGCTGCGCGATGGCCTGCCCTTCGGCGTCGTCGGGCGCCGGCTCGGCGGCCCAGGGTTCGTCGCGGAAATTGGGGTTGCGCTCCAGCACGATCTGCGAAGAACGCCGCCACTTGGTCAGCCGGTAGGGGCCGGTGCCCACCGGGTGTTCGGTGATCTTGTCGCCGTAGTGTTCAACCACCTCGCGCGCCACCGCGCCCACCCAGCCGCCGTCGGCCATGTTCTCGGGGAAGCGCGGGTTGCCATGCTCCAGCGTGAACTGCAGCGTGTAGCGGTCCAGCGCCTTCAGGCCTTCGATGGGCGCGTTGTAGTCGTAGGCCTTGGCGTCTTTGCCCGATTTCTCCGCTTTCGCGCGGGTGGCCGCCAGGCCGACGATGCCCTGCTCTTCGATGGCCGACCAGCTGAGCGCCCGCGTGGCCGGGTCGGCGAAGCGCTGGTAGGTGTAGATGAAGTCCTGCGCCGTCAGTTCACGCTTGTAGGGCTTGCCGTTCTTGTCGGTGAAGACCTCGTCGGGGGCGAAGTGGATGCCGGGGCGGATCTTCACCGTCCAGACCTTGTAGTCGGCACTGTGCTCGGGCATCGCCACGGCCACATTGGGGCGCAGCTTCACCGGCCGCGCCAGGTGGTCGAAGGTCAAAAAGGTTTCGAAGATGTGGGCCGTGACGGTGCGCGAATACAGGTCTTGCACCTTGGGCGGGTCGAAGCCGGTTTCAGCCACCGGGAAGACGATGCGCAGCACCTTCTGGCCGTCGGCGGCGGTCTGCACCTTGGCGGTCTGGGCAAAGGCTTCCAGGCCCGCAAAGGCCGACGAACCGGCCAGCGCGCCGGCCAGGCCCAGGGCCTTGCGCCGCCTCACAGCGCGGCCCCTGTGCGCTGCTGCTGCAGCACCGGGTCGATGTCGACGTACTTGAAGAAGTGGCGCACGAAGACATTGCGCTGGTAGCCCACCACCCAGGGTTGGGCCAGGTCGGTGAAGATGCGGTGCACGTGCAGTTTGTAGGGCATGTAGGCCACCATCAGTTTCTTGGCTTCGTCCATCACCGCCTGGCGCTCGGGGCCGTCGGGCAGGCGGGCTTGTTGTTCGTACAGGGTGTTGAAGGCCGGCAGGTTGAATCGGCTGTGGTTGGCGCCGCCCTTGTTGGGGCCGTAGCCCAGCGCCAGGAAGGTGTCGCCGTCGGGTGCGCTGGCGCTCCAGCCCACACCCCACATCATCAATTTGCCGGCGCGGCTGGCCTTCAACTGCTCGGGCCACTTGGCGGTCTTGAAGTCCATCTTGATGCCGATGGCCGTCATGTTCTTCTGCCACTGTTCCACCAGCTGGCGGTTCTGCTGGTCGGGGCTGGTGGCGTATTCGATGACCAGCGGTTTGCCGTCGGGCAATTCGCGCCAGCCGTCGCCGTTGATGTCCTTGTAGCCGTGCAGGTCGAGCAGCGCCTTGGCGCGGGCGCGGCTGAAGTCGCTCATCTCGCTCTTGAAGGCCGGGTCGTAGCCCCAGGTGCCGGGCGCGATGGGGCTTTGCGAGGGGATGGCCTGGTTGCGCCGCACCAGGCGGATTTCGCGGTCCACGTCCACGGCCAGGCTGATGGCGCGGCGCAGCGCCACCTTCTCAACGGTGTAGCCGCCGACCACCGGGCTTTCCATGTTGAAGAAGGACACCGACACGTCGGCGCGCGGGTAGCGCACCATCAACATGCCCTGCTTGGCGTAGATCGGCGCGAGCTGGTTGTTGGGGATGACGGTGTTGGCGAAGTCCTGCGGCAACTGGTCCATCAGGTCCTGTTCCTTGTTCAGGAAACTGAGCCAGCGCGGTTGCGGTTCTTCGATGATGCTGATGGCCACTTCGTCCAGCAGCGGCAGGCGCCGGCCCTTCAGCTGCGCGGCCACGGCCGTCAGGCGGGCGTCGCTGAATGGACCGCTTTCAGGCGGGTGTTCGTCGTAGTAGACCTCGCGGAAATTCGGGTTCTTCGCCAGCACGATGCGCGACGAGCGCTTCCAGCTTTTCAGCAGGAAGGGGCCGGTGCCCACCGGGTGTTCGCCGACCTTGTCGCCGTACAGCTCCACCACCTCGCGGGCCAGCGCGGCGGCCACGTTGGGGTCGGTCATTTCGGTCAGCACGAAGCGCGGCGCGGTGCGGGCCAGCTTGATCTGGAAGGTGTAGCGGTCGAGCGTCTTCAGGCCTTCGACGGGGGTGTCGTAGTCGAAGGGCTTCTTCTCGGCCATCAGCTTCTTGCGCAGCTCGGACAGGCCCAGCACCTGGGCGTTTTCCAGGCGGTAGAGGTTGGGGCTTTTCCACTTCGGGTCGTAGTGGCGCTTCAGGCTGTAGACGTAGTCCTCGGCGACCAGTTCGCGCTTTTTCATCACGCCGTCTTTGCCCTTGAAGGCCGCGTCGTCGGCGAAGTAGATGCCGGGCTTGAGCTTGAAGGTGAAGGTCTTGAAGTCCTCGGACACCTCGGGCATGGCCACCAGGGTGTTCGGCCGCATGCGCGCGGGCTTGGCCAGGAATTCGAATTCCACCGGCGCGTCGAAGATGCCGGCGGCCACGGTGTTGGAGTACAGGTCGCTGATCTGCGCCGGGTCGAAAGTGCTTTCGGCAATCAGGAAGGCGTAGCGCAGCACCTTGCGGGGCTGCGCCTCTGGATTCGGCAGCACCTGGGTGCCCGGTGCTGCCGATGCGGGCGGGGTGTCCGCCGCCGCAGCAGCCGCGCTGCCGACGGTGAGCGCCAGGGCCAGGCTTGTGGCCCAGCCGCGCAGGTTGCATGTGTTCATGGTGGCCCGAATGGCATGAAAGCTGCTGAGTCTAGAGGCGCTGCGGCCCCTGCTGCGCCCGTGATCCCCCGCACTCGAGCGGGGAAACCACGGCCCGTAGCCCTGCAGGGCCGACCCTAAACTCGCGCATCCAAAAATCATGCCTGCCGCCACAAGCGGTGGGAGCCGAAAGCAAAAACCCGATGCTTGCCTACCTGATACGCCGCCTCTGGCAGATGGTGCCCACCCTGGCCGGTGTGGTGCTGCTGGTCTTTTTCCTGTTCAAGTATTTCGGTGGCGACCCGGCCGAGGTGCTGGGCGGCCTGAACGCCAGCAAGGCGCAGGTCGAAGCCATCCGCACGCAACTGGGCCTGGACGAACCGGTGTGGGTGCAGCTGTGGATCTTCGTCAAGCAGATCCTCACCTTCAACTGGGGCAAGAGCTGGGCGACGAACGAGGCGGTGAGCAACCTCTTCGCCACCCGCCTGCCGGCCACGCTGACGGTGATGCTGCCCATCCTGATCCTGGACGTGGTGATGGCCATGCCCATCGCGATGTGGGTGGCCTACAAGCGCGGCACGCTGACCGACCGCGCCATCATGGTGGCCACCACGGTGGCGCTGTCGATCAGCTTCCTGGTCTACGTCATCGTCGGCCAGTACGTCTTCGGCTTCCAGCTGGGCTGGTTCCCGGTGCAGGGCTGGAGCGACAGCACCTGGACCAACCTGACCGTCTACGCGCCTTTGCCGGTGATGCTGGCGGTGGCGGTGGGCATCGCGCCGCAGACGCGGCTGTACCGCAGCTTCCTGCTCGATGAGTTGGGCCAGGACTACGTGCGCACCGCGCGCGCCAAGGGCATGACAGAAGGCGTGGTGCTGTTCAGGCACGTGCTGCGCAACGCGATGATTCCGATCCTGACCAACATCGGCCTGCAGCTGCCCGGCATCTTCGTCGGCAGCTTCCTGATCGAGGTCTTCTTCTCCATCCCGGGCCTGGGCCGCGAGGTGCTGCTGGCGGTGAACCGCAGCGACTTCCCGGTGATCCAGGCCGTGACCATCTACCTGGCCTTCCTGACCATGCTGATCAATTTGCTGACCGACCTGGCCTACAAGGTCGTTGACCCGCGGGTGGTGCTCAAGTGAATACCGCCGTCTTGTCCGCCGACGGCGCGCCCAGCGACGCGCTGCAACAAAGTGAAGGCGTCTGGCACGCCGCCTGGCGCCGCTTCCAGAGCGACCGCGTGGGCCTGGTTTCGCTGGTGGTGGTGGCGGCCTACCTGCTGCTGATCATCGCGTCCAGCCTGGGCCTGGTGGCCAAGGGCTGGCAGACCGAAGTCGGCGTGCCCGACGCGCCGCCGGCCTTCATGGGCCCGGCCGAGGCGCAGGTGGTCGGCGTCATCGAGGCGCCGAAAGGGCCGAATGTCGACCTCAGCGACATCGACCCGCTGGCCCCGCGCTACGCCGAGTGGGCCGAACGGGCCAAGCAGTTCCAGACCACCGAAGCGGTGAAGTCCGCGACCCTGCCCTTCGGCGGCGACCGCCTGGGCCGCGACGTGCTCAGCAAGACCATCAAGGGCACCGAGATCTCGGTCTTCGTGGGCCTGGCCGCCGCGCTGTTCGCGGCCGGCCTGGGCACCGTGCTGGGGGCCTTCGGCGGCTACTTCGGCGGCAAGGTCGGCGACCTGCTGGAATGGGTCTACAACGTCTTCGAAAGCATCCCGCAAATCTTGCTGATCTTCGCGTTCGCGGCGGTGGTGGGCCGGGGCGTGCAGGGTGTGGTGCTGATCCTGGCGCTGACCGGCTGGACCGGCATGTACCGCCAGGTGCGCGCCGAATTCATCAAGCACAGCAGCCGCGAATACGTGCGCAGCGCCGAGGCCATCGGCGCCAGCACCATGAGCCGCATGTTCAAGCACATCCTGCCCAACGTCAGCCACGTGGTGCTGGTGCGCATGGGCCTGATGGTGGTGGCCTTCATCAAGTTCGAAGTCATCCTGTCCTACCTGGGCCTGGGCGTGCGGGTGGACCAGGTCAGCTGGGGCACGATGCTGGCCGAAGCCCAGGCCGAACTGATCCTGGGCCACTGGTGGCAGCTGGTCGCGGCGACGGTGTTCATGGCGGTCTTCGTCACCGCTTTCTCGTTGATGGCCGACGCCTTGCGCGACGCCCTCGACCCCAAGCTGCGCGGTCTGGAGTAAGCCATGTTGTTGAGCATCCAAGACCTCAAGGTCGCCTTCCGCATGGGCAAGGGCGTGAAGGCCGAAGCGGTGAAAGGCGTGTCTTTCGACATCCCTGAGAACACCACCATCGCGCTGGTCGGTGAATCGGGTTCGGGCAAGAGCGTCACCGCGATGAGCGTGCTGAACCTGCTGCCCGACAACGCCGAACGCACCGGCAAGATCCTGTGGAAAGGCAGCGACCTGCTGCAGGCGAAGCTGCCCGAGCTGCAGGCCATGCGCGGCAAGGAAATCGCCTGCGTCTTCCAGGACCCGATGAGTTCATTGAACCCGGTGTTCAACGTGGGCCAGCAGCTGTGCGAACCGCTGATGAAGCACATGGGTTTGAGCCGCAGCGCCGCGCTGAAACGCGCCGAAGAACTGATGGGCGAGGTCGGCATCCCCGAACCGAAGCGCCGCCTGGGCAGCTACCCGCACGAGATGAGCGGCGGCCAGCAGCAGCGCGTGATGATCGCGATGGCGCTGGCCTGCGAGCCCAAGCTGCTGATCGCCGACGAGCCGACCACGGCGCTGGACGTGACCATCCAGCGGCAGATCCTGGAACTGCTGGGCAAGCTGAAGAGCAGCCACCACATGAGCGTGCTCTTCATCAGCCACGACCTGGGCCTGGTGGGCGAAATCGCCGACCGCGTGGTGGTGATGCGCAACGGCATCGTGCGCGAACAGGGTCCCGTGTCGCAGATCTTCGAAGCCCCGAAAGACGACTACACCAAGGCCCTGCTGGCCTGCCGCCCCAGCCTGGAAGGCAACCCGCGACGGCTGATGGTGATCGACGACCACATTGCCGGCAGAGACGCGTCCAACAACTTCAAGGCCAAGGACGCCAACGCGCCCGTGGTGCTGGAAGTGAAGGCCCTGGCCAAGAGCTTCTGGCTGAGGCAAGGCGTGTTCGGCAAGCGCGAATTCAAGGCCGTGCAGAACGTCAACTTCCAGCTGAAGAAGGGCCACACGCTGGGCGTGGTGGGTGAATCGGGTTCGGGCAAGACGACGATGGGCCTGACGCTGCTGCGCCTGCACGAACCCACCGGCGGCGAGGTCATCTTCGACGGCCAGAACCTGCTGAAGTTGTCCGACAAGGAACGCCAGGTGATGCGCCGGCGCATCCAGATCGTGTTCCAGAACCCGTATGCCAGCCTGAACCCGCGCTTCACCATCGGGCAGACGCTGCTGGAGCCGATGGTCATCCACGGCATCGGCAAAGACACGGCGGAACGCGAACAGCGCGCCCGCGCGCTGCTGGAAAAGGTGGGCCTCGACGGCCGCGCCTTCGGCAAGTACCCGCACGAATTTTCCGGCGGCCAGCGCCAGCGCGTGGCCATCGCCCGCTGCCTGACGCTGAACCCGGAAGTGCTGGTGCTGGACGAAGCCGTCAGCGCGCTGGATGTCAGCGTGCAGGCCCAGGTGCTGAACCTGCTGAAGGACCTGCAGGACGAGTTCGGCCTGAGCTACGTCTTCATCAGCCACGACTTGGCCGTGGTGCGCTTCATCAGCGACGAGGTGCTGGTGATGAAGGACGGCGTGGTGGTGGAACAGGCCAGCGCTGCGCAGATATTGGCGGCGCCGAAAGAGGACTACACCAAGCGCTTGCTGGCGGCGATACCGCGCGGGTACCGCGCGGCGGTCTGAGCCGCCCCGGCCCACACGCTGTGGCCGGGGCCTGATGGCTGAACGGGCCTCAGGCGTTCACGGCGCAGGCTTGCGGCGGCCCCAGCCGATGCCGGCCAGCGCCAGGCCGACCAACGCGAGCGTGGCCGGTTCAGGAATCACGCCCCCTTCTACCGTTCCGTCCGCGAACAGCCTGGCCGTCTGGATGCCGTTCTTGACGCCCACGACGAAAGGCATGCCGTCCTGCACAAATCCGGTTTGAGTCCAGGATATCGAGAACACCCCGTCAAGAACGCCGGCGTTGGTCAGCGTCAACCCTGAGGGGACCGCGCAGCCACTGACGAACCCGCCCGTCAGACCCAGGCCGGCAAAAACCTGGCAAGCGACGGAGCCCGATCCCAACAACGCGCCCAAGTTGAGGTCGAGAAAGACCGAGTCATAGCTCGGGCTCGGACTCAGGATGCTCATGTTGAAGTTGACCGTAGCAGCATGCGCGGCCATGGTCCCTGACAGCAAACCCATCGCCAGAATGGCCCGAATACGGTTCTGCATGTGCGTCTCTTTCTGAAATTGGGACAGCCCTTGATCGGGGAAAACGCTTTGCAAATCACGTGCCAATGAATAATTCTCCAAGCTCATCATCCACTTGGACCCGTTCGCGCAAGGCGGCTCTCCGTCCCGAACTCCAGGTGTAAAGACGACCGACATCTTCAACCGGACCGCACGCCACCGCTGTCAAGTCGGCCCGGCAAAACCCAACAGCAAGAGGTCTACCAGGCGGCGATCTGTCGCGCGCATCGAAAGCGCTTTTCGGCCAGGAACGGGCGTTCGCTCAGCGGCCAGCGGGTGGGCCCGCCACACGGTGCGCGGTACGGGCGCGTAGTAGTAGCCACATTGCGGCCGGCGGGGCGCTGCCGCCACACTGACGGGCCACCGAGGAAACCCGCCGCATGCACCCGCAACGTCCGTCCCGCACCACCCGCCGCAGCGTCTTGCGCGGCATCGCCGCCACTGTGGCTGCGCCCGCATTCGGCGGCGCGATGGCGCAGACCGCGCCCAAGTCCCTGCGCCTGGTGGTGCCCTTCCCGGCCGGCGGCACGGCCGACATCCTGCCGCGCATCGTGGCCGAGAAGCTGCAGCCGCATTACCCCGGCGGCGTGGTCGTGGACAACCGCGCCGGGGCTGGCGGCAACATCGGCGCCGAGGCCGTTTTCCGCAGCCCGGCCGATGGCGCCACGCTGCTGTTCGCGCCGCCCGGACCCATCGCGATCAACCAGTTCCTGTACCCCAAGCTGGGCTACGACGCCAACCAGTGGCTGCCCATCACGGTGCTGGCCACGGTGCCCAATGTGCTGGCGGCCAGCCCCAAGCTGCCGGTGGCCAACCTGCGTGAATTCATCGCCCACCTGAAGGCCAACCCGGGCAAGGTGAGCTACGCGTCGCAGGGCAACGGCAGCACCTCGCACCTGACGGCCCACCTGTTCATGGCGCTGACGCAGACGCAGATGACGCACATCCCGTACAAGGGCACTTCACCCGCGTTGGTGGACTTGATGGGCAGCCAGGTCGATGTGTTCTTCGACAACATCGGCTCGTCGGGCCCGCAGCACGAGGCCGGCAAGTTGCGCGTGCTGGCCGTCGCCGACGAGCAGCGTTCGCCGGCTCTGCCCAAGGTGCCGACCTTCGCCGAAGCCGGTCTGCCCGGCATGGTGGCCGTGACCTGGTTCGCCGGCGTGGCACCGCCCGGCACGCCGCCCGCGCTGGTGGCCGCCATCGGCAAGCAGATCGCCGACGCGCTGGCCGAGCCCGACGTGCAGCGCCGCTACGGCGAACAGGGTGCGGTGCCACGCGGCTGGTCGCCGGAACGCACCGGCGCCTTCTTCAAGGCCGAGCGCGAGAAATGGAGTCAGGTGATACGTTCAGCGAACGTGAAGGTGGAATGACCATGCCCCGCTCTGCAAGCGACATCCCCTGGCAACCAGGCCTGACCCGTGTGCCCTTCGCGGCCTATCAAAGCGAAGACCTGCTGGCGCAGGAACAGCAACGCATCTTCGAAGGGCCGACCTGGAACTACCTGTGTCTGGACGTCGAACTGCCCGAAGCCGGCAGCTACCGCAGCAGCCACATCGGCAGCACGCCGGTGGTGGTGGCGCGCGACGCCGACGGCACGCTGCACGGCTTCGAAAACCGCTGCGCCCACCGCGGCGCACTCATCGTGCTGGACAAGGCCGGCCACACGGACAAGGGCTTCCAGTGCGTGTACCACGCGTGGAGCTACGACCTGCAGGGCAGCCTGACGGGCGTGGCCTTCCAGAAGGGCGTCAAGGGCGCGGGCGGCATGCCGGCCAGCTTCCAGCGCGCCGACCACGGGCCGCGCAAGCTGCGCATCACCACTTACTGCGGGCTGGTCTTCGGGACTTTTTCCGACGCCACGGTCGACATCGAAACCCACCTGGGCGCCGCGATCTGCGCGCGCATCCGGCGCGTGATGCACAAGCCGGTGCAGGTCATCGCGCGCTACACGCAGGCGCTGCCGAACAACTGGAAGCTGTACGTCGAAAACGTCAAGGACAGCTACCACGCCAGCCTGCTGCACCTGTTCTTCACCACCTTCGAGTTGAACCGGCTGTCGCAGAAGGGCGGCGTCATCGTCAGCGACTGCGGTGGCCACCACGTCAGCTATTCGATGACCGACCGCGCAGCCGCCACGGTCGCCCACGCCCACCCCCATGCTGACGCCGACAAGACCCGCACCGCCGACAGCAGCTACCGCGACCAGGGCCTGCGCGCCGACACCCAGCGCTACCGCCTGCGCGACCCCAGCGTGCTGGCCGGCTTCAGCGAATACGACGATGGCATCACGCTGCAGATCCTGTCGGTGTTCCCGGGCTTCGTGCTGCAGCAGATCCAGAACTGCCTGGCCGTGCGCCAGGTGCTGCCGCGCGGCCTGACGAACACCGACCTGCACTGGACCATCCTGGGCTACGCCGACGACACGCCGGCGCAGCGCGAGGTGCGCCTGAAGCAGGGCAACCTGATCGGCCCGGCCGGTTTCATCTCG
Source organism: Betaproteobacteria bacterium (assembly GCA_031424355.1). Classification (GTDB taxonomy): domain Bacteria; phylum Pseudomonadota; class Gammaproteobacteria; order Burkholderiales; family Burkholderiaceae_C; genus Rubrivivax. The sequence goes on along the minus strand of JANPHI010000084.1, from coordinate 23,878 downwards.
ATGGAAGACGGCGCGGTGGGCGGCTTCGTGCAACGCGGCATTGCCGGTGCTGGTGGGCTGCAGGGCGTGCTGGAAATGGGCGGCGCCGACGCCGTCAGCGGCGAAGGCCGCGCCACCGAAACCAGCGTGCGCGGCTTCTGGAAAGCCTACCGCCAGCACATGGGTGTGCCGGCATGAACGCGAACCTGCCCCCGACCGCTGCGGCCCCCATCACGGCGGCCGCCATCACCGCGCTGGACCTGGCCGCCTTCCACGCGGCCTACGCCCGCGCCATCGACAGCGACGCGCTGGAAACCTGGCCGGCCTTCTTCACCGCAGCCTGCCGCTACCGCATCACCCACGCCGAGGACCACGCGGCCGGCCTGCCCGGCGGCTTGGTCTACGCCGACAGCCGCGCGATGCTGGAAGACCGCATCGCGGCGCTGCGCGAGGCCAACATCTACGAACGCCAGCGCTACCGCCACATCCTGGGCTGGCCGCACCTGCTGGCCGCCGACGCCCACAGCGCGCAGGCCGAAACGCCTTTTGTGGTGGTGCGGACGATGCACACCGGCGAGCAGATGGTGTTCGCCAGCGGCGTCTACATCGACCGCGTGGTGCGCGATGCCGCGGACGGCTCGCCCGGCGGTGGCCTGCTGCTGGCCGAGCGCCTGGTGGTCTGCGACAGCAGCCGCACCGACACGCTGCTGGCCCTGCCGCTGTGAGCCCCGCGCCGGCGCGCCTGGCCGTCACGCTGGGCGACCCCAACGGCATCGGCCCCGAGATCGTGCTGAAAGCGCTGCAGGCGGCGCCTGAATGGCGCAAACGGGTCACCGTCTTCGGCCCGCCGGCGGTGCTGGACCGCACGGCCGCCGCGCTGGGCCTGCAAGCCTTGCTGAAACAGCTGCACATCGAGGCAGCCGGCCCCATGCCACCCAGCCGGCACCGCCCCGGCGTGGTCTGCGCCGAGGCCGGCGCCAGCGCCGTGGCAGCCGCCACGGCCGCGCTGAAGGCCTGCCAGCGCGGCGCCTACGCGGCGGTGATCGCCGCACCCCACAACGAGACCGCCATCCACCAGGCCGGCATCGCCTTCAGCGGCTACCCGTCGCTGGTGGCGCGCGTCTGCGGCCTGCCGCAGGACCACGTCTTCCTGATGCTGGTGGGCGGCGGCTTGCGCATCGTGCACGTCACGCTGCACGAGAGCGTGGCCACGGCGCTGGCGCGGCTGACGCCCGAGCTGGTGCAGCGGGCCACGCTGGCCGGGGTGGACGCCTGCGCGATGCTGGGCGTGGCGCAGCCCCGGGTGGCGCTGTTCGGCATCAACCCGCATGCCTCGGAAGGCACGCTCTTCGGCCCCGAAGACGCCGCCGTCACGGTGCCGGCGGCACTGGCCCTGCGCGCCCAAGGTCTGCACCTCGGCGGCCCCGCCGGTGCCGACACCCTGCTGGCCGACCGCGCACACGACCTCTACGTGGCCATATTCCACGACCAGGGCCACATCCCCGTGAAGCTGCTGGCGCCGCAGGCGGCCAGCGCTTTGAGCATCGGCGCGGGCGTGCTGCTGTCCAGCGTGGGCCACGGCAGCGCGATGGACATCGCCGGGCAGGGCGTGGCCCGGCCCGATGCGCTGTTGCGCACGCTGGCGCTGTTCGACGGCCTGGCGGCCTGACGCGGCACGTCGGCGTCGGCGATCAGGGCTGCAGCTGCAGCATCTGCGTCCACAGCGGCCGGTAGGCCGGGTTGGCGATGCCCTCGCCATGCGGCTGGCGGCCCAGCACCGGCTCGGCCAGCGCGTGGATGTGCTCGGCCGGCAGGCCCAGGCGGCGGTAGGTCTGCGCCATCGTGTCGGCCTGTGCCTCCTGGGTGTGGAAGGTGGCATGCCAGCGCTGTGCCGGGGTCACGCTGGGACGGCTGTACCAATCGGCGATGTCGCCCCGGGCCCGCAAGTCCCAGCCGCCCGAGAACACGATGACGCCCGCCACGCGGCGGGTCTGCGCGATGTAGGCCGCCATGCCGCCACCCTGCGACTGGCCGGCCAGCAGCAGCCGGCTCCAGCGCGGCCCGTCGCCGTCGAGGTACTGCGCCCACGCAGCGGCCGGGTCGCTGCGGGCCAGGTGCTGCAGCAGGCGCGTCAGGCGCGGCACGATGGCGTCTTCGGGGCGGTCGTCCACCAGGCGGGTTTGCGGCTCGCCCCAGACGCGCTGCTGGCGCAGTCGCCCGGCACAGGCGGGCTGGGCCCTGAGCGTGGCGCCGACACAAACCTGCGCCACCGCCGGCGTGTTCAGGTAGGACAGCGCCAGCACGCGGTAGCCCTGTTGCAAGGCGGTCTCAAAGAAACCACGCGGCCCGGTGGCCGGCTGGCCGCCAGTGCCGGGCAGCCAGACCAGCAGCGGCGCATCGGTGCCCGCTGCGCGGTCGGTTTCGTGCAGCACCAGGTGCGGCGCTTCGCCTTCGGCCAGCCGGTCGTCGGTCAGGCGTGGCGCGATCAGCAGCCGCTGCTCAAGGGCCTGCGCGGCGGTCGCGGCGGTCAGGGCCATGCCGAGCGCCATCCATCGCGCCATCGACAGCGCCAGCCCCAGCGCCACCGCGCGCGGCCCGACACCCAGCGCCATCAAACAGCCCCGCCCACATAGGCCTTGACCGCCGCCTGGTAGGTCTTGAACACCGGCGCCAGCGTGGACAGCTTCGCGCATTCGTCAGGCCCGTGGGCGTTCTTGAATTCCACGCCGAAACCGCACAGCACCTGCGTGCCGTGGGCCGACAGGAAGTTGCCGATGTTGCCCGGCCCGCACACCACCAGCGGCGGTGCCGCGCCCAACACGTGCGCGGCGGCGTTTTCCATCAGGCGCGGCAGCAGCGCGTCGTGCGGCGTGTGGTACGGCGGCCAGGTGTTGGGCTTGCTGACCGACGACGGGTGCGCGTCGCCACAGGCGCGGGCGATATTGGCCAGCGTCTGATCCAGCCAGGCCTGCGCGTCGGCCACGCCCCAGGCCGGCGTGACGCGGATGTCCAGCAGGCATTCGATCTTCGAGGCCGTCACCGAATGCGTCTTCGCGCCGGTGCGCAAGCCGGTCACCGAGGCGCGCGGCGGGATGGGGAAATCGGCGGTGGCGGCGTGCCGGCCCGTCGGTGGGCGGGCGTTGAAGTCGCTGACCGCTTTCAGCAGGCGCTGCAGCTTGTCGGCAGCCAGTTCACCGGGCACGGTTTCGGCGCCGGAATGGCCCATGGCGCCGCGCAGCGTGACCGTGCTGCGGTGGAAGCCGCGTGAGCCGGTGACGATTTCACCCAGGCCCGGGTAGCCGATGGCGCAATGCTGCGGAAAGCCGAAACGCGCGGTGGCCGAGCGGATGCCGCCGAAACGGCCCGAATGTTCGTCGCAGTCGAAAACCACGGTGACGCGGCGACGTCGTTCGGTCGAGCCCTTTTTCGGCGCGCGGCCGGTCAGCTGGGTGCTGCGCGCGATTTCGCAGAACACCGCCACCGCGGCCTTGGAATCGGAACTGCCCCGGCCGTAGAGCCAGCCGTCTGCCACCGTGGCCGCAAAGGGCGCGTGGCGCCACTGGCCCAGGTCGCCGACCGGCGCGGTGTCGACGCAGGCGTTCAGCATCCACACCTCTTCCGCATCCGACTCGGGCGGGTTGATGACGATGGCGTCGGGCTGGCCGGCGGCGTTGGTGGTCAGCGTGCAGGCCACGCCGTGGGCGTCGAGCCAACGGGTGATGACCTGGACGATGGCGCCCAGGTCGTTGACCAGGGCCTGGCTGGGCGTCTGCACCAGTTGCGCCAGCAGCGCTTCAACCGACTTCATCGCGGGTGTCCTTCGGGGTGGCGGGTTCAATCCATCGGCCAGGCCGCCGCCTTGGGCCAGCTCATCGGCTCGGGCGGCGCGGATGCGGTCGCGCTGAGCTCGACGCTGCGCCACCACGGCGTGACGCTGTCCACCTGCACCGGCTCGATCACCTGCCCCAGCTGCGGCAGCAGCAGGTGCACGCCCTGCTGCGGCGCCAGCTTCAGCAGCGTTTCCACCGGTTCGTCCCAGGCGTGCATGGCCAGGCTGAAGGTGCCCCAGTGCACCGGCAGGAAGGCGCCGCCGCCCAGCAGCTGCAAGGCTTCCAGCGCGTGTTCGGGACCCAGGTGGATGTCGCCCCAGGCGGGGTGGAAGGCGCCCACTTCCAGCATCACCAGATCGAACGGCCCCAGGCGGTCGCGGATGGCGGTGTACTGGTCGGTCAGACCGGTGTCGCCGCTGAAGAAGACACGGTGTTTCGGCCCGCGGATGACCAGGCTGGACCACAGCGTTGAATTGCGGTCTTTCAAACCCCGGCCCGAGAAGTGTTGAGACGGCGCGGCCGTGACTTCGACTTCAGTGCCCGGCAGGCGATGGCTCTGCCACCAGTCCAGCTCGGTGATGCGCTCGGGCGCAATGCCCCAGGCCTGCAGGTGCGCGCCCACGCCCAATGATGTGATGAATGGAATCTGGGTCTTCGCCAGCTCGCGCATCGTCGGGTAGCACAGGTGGTCGTAGTGGTCGTGCGAGACCAGCACCGCATCCACCGGCGGCAGGTCTTTCAAGGCCACCGGCATGGGCTGGAAACGCTTGGGGCCGGCCAGTTGCGAGGGCGACGCGCGTAGGCCCCACACCGGGTCGGTCAGCACGCGCACGCCGTCGATTTCCACCAGCACCGTGCTGTGCCCCAGCCAGGTGGCGCGCAGGCCGCTGTCAGGGGCCTTGCGCCAGCCGGCCAGCGGGTTCAGCGCGGGCAGCGGGGCGCTGGGCACGCGGCGCGTGCCACCGCAGAGGAAATCGGTCAGCGACGGGAACTTGACGTTGGGGTCACGCAGGCCAACGCGTATCGGCGCGATGTTGCGGAAGCCGCCGGCGGCGGCGTCGGCCGCGCCTTTCACCCACTGCGCGCTGTCCTGCATGCGCTCGCCGCGCAGGCCGGCCGCGCGCTGGGCCGCGCTGGCGCCGAGTGACTTCATGCGGTGCCGGCCGCCCAGCGACGCATCACGTCGCCCAGCACATCCAGCGGCACCGAACCGGTGGTCAGCAGCACGTCGTGGAAGGCCTTGACGTCGAACTTGGCGCCCATCGTCTTGCGGGCCTCTTCGCGCAGCTGCAGCATGCGCAGCATGCCGATCATGTAGGCGCAGGCCTGGCCCGGGTTGGACACGTAGCGCTCGACTTCCTGCGCGCCGATGCCGTAGGCGATGGCCTGTTCGCGCGTCCACTTCTTGGCGTGCAGACCGGTGTCCACCACCAGGCGCCGGGCGCGGAACAGCTGGCTGTCCAGCGCACCCAGCAAGCCCACCGCGTCGCCGTCGTACCAGCCGTTGTCGATGGCCAGGCGTTCGCTGTACAGGCCCCAGCCTTCGCTGTGCGCGCTGCCGCCGCCGAAGACGCGGCGCTGGCGCCAGCGCGGCAGCTGGGTCTGTTCCTGCTGGATGGCCAGCTGGTAGTGGTGGCCGGGGATGGCCTCGTGCACGGCCAGGCTGCGCATGTTGGCGATGTTGAACACCGGGCCGGGCAGTGGCGCCCAGAACACGCCGGGGCGGCTGCCGTCGGGTGCGGGCGTGCTGTAGTGGGCGGCGGCGGTCTTCTCGGTCAGCGCGGGTTCGCGGCGCACTTCCACCGGCGCCTTGGGCAGCAGGTTGAAGAAGGCCTGGCTTCGGCGCGTGTTGTCGCGCACGTACTCGACGTGCTTGGCAATCAAGCCCGGCCGCGGGTCGGGCTCGGCCGGCGGCTGCAGGCTGGCGTTGAGCGCCGTCATGCGGTCCAGCACCGTGCCGTCCTTGCGGCCCAGCGTCTGCAGCACCTTGTCCAACTCGCCTTCGATGCGCGCAACTACGCGCAGGCCGAAGGCGTGGATCTCGTCAGCCGTCAGCGTCGTGGTCGTGTACAGCGCCAGCGCCGCCGCGTAGGCCGCGCCGCCTTCCGGGAAGCGCCACAGGCCGGCGTCGGCGGTGGTGCGCGGTTCGATTTCGGCCAGGAAGGCGTCGACGCGCTGCCAGGCCGGGCGGATGCGCGTGGCCACCAAGGCGGTGGCTTCGGCGATCTGCTGCTGGCGCGTGTCGGCCGGCAGGCCTTCGATCTTTTCACTGCGCCGCGTCAGTGCCAGCACGAACAGGTTCTGCTCGGCCGGCGGTTTCAGGAAGGACTGCACCTGGGTGCGCGAGCGGTCCAGGATGAAGCGCGGCGGGATATAGCCCTTGGCCGCAGCGGTGCGCGCGCGGGCGATGGCTTCGTCCATGCGCAGGTCCACCTGCGCCAGCCGCGCCATGAAGGCGGCCACATCGTCGGGCGTGCGCATGGGGTGCGCTTCGCTCATGAAGGTCACCAGGCTGACCTGCGGACCGCCGAGCTGGTTGAAGACGAAGCCCAGATCCTCAAAGGGCTCGCCGGCCAGCGTGCGTTCCAGCGACCAGCGCAGCGTGGCGGCCTCGGTGCGCTGGTTGGACGACAGCGGGCCGGCTTCGAACACCGCCAGCCGCGCCAGGCCGGCGCGGGCCAGGTCGCGCGTCTTGACGCGCCGGTCGGGCGTCTGCGGCGTCAGCTGGCGTTCGAAGGCGGCCTGCTCGGCGCCGCTGAAGTACTGGCTGAAGGTCACGCGTTCGGCCGACAGGCGCATCCAGTCGGCAGCGAAGGCCTCGGACCAGGCATCGAAGCCCGCACCACCGGCGGCGGGCGCGACGGTGGCGGTCTGCGCACAGCCTTGCTGCAGGCCCAAGGCGCCGGCGGCGGCCAAGGCCAGCGCGTTGCGGCGGTTGAGGGGAAAAGCGTGGGGCGGGATGGTGTTGGACATGGGCTTGGGCTGGGGTGTTTGCGGTGGTTTCTGCGTGGCTCGGACCAGTCTATGCCAGCCCTTGTGGGCCCGTTTGGGCAGCGCAGGGGACCGGACCGGCAGCGAACCGGCAGCGAACCGGCAGCGAACCGGCGGCGCTCAGGCGGCCAGCGCGCGCGCCGCCTGGTGGATGGCCGCGCGGATGCGCGGGTAGGTGCCGCAGCGGCACAGGTTGCCGGCCAGTGCGGTGTCGATGTCGGCGTCGCTGGGTTTGGGCGTGGCCCGCAGCAGCGCCACGGCGGCCATGATCTGGCCGCTCTGGCAGTAGCCGCACTGCGCCACGTCCAGCGCCAGCCAGGCCGCGTGCACGGCCGCCGCTTCACGGCCCTGCAGGCCTTCGATGGTGGTGATGGCCTTGTCGCCCACGGCCGAGATCGGCGTGACGCAGCCGCGCACCGGCTGGCCGTCCACGTGCACGGTGCAAGCCCCGCACAGCGCCATGCCGCAGCCGAACTTGGTGCCGGTGAGGTGCAGCTCGCCGCGCAACAGCCACAGCAGGGGCGTGTCGGCTTCGGCCTGCACCGGCACCGCTTTGCCGTTGATCTGGAGCGTCGTCATCAGGGTGTCCTCAAGCCAGCTTCAGCGGCAGCGTGCGCAGGCGTTGGCCGGTCAGCGCAAACAGCGCGTTGGCCACCGCCGGCGCGATGGGCGGTGTGCCCGGTTCGCCGACGCCCTCGGGGTGGGCGCTGCTGGCGATGATCTCGGTGGTGATGGCCGGGCAGGCGGTGATGCGCAGCACCGGCGCGTCGTGGAAGTTGCTTTGCTGCACGCGGCCCTTTTCGATGTCGATGCGGCCGCTGAGCGCGGCGCCCAGGCCGAAGACGATGGCGCTGTCCATCTGCTGGCGGATCAGGCCCGGGTTGACCGCCGTGCCGCAGTCGATGACGCAGAACACGCGGTGCACGCGCACCGACTGGTCCGCAGCCACCGAAACCTCGGCCACCTGGGCCACGATGCTGCCGAAGCTCTGGTGCAGCGCCACGCCGCGCGCCGTCTTGGCGCCGTCGGGCGCCGGCATGCTGGGCGTGCCCCAGCCGGCCAGTTCGGCCACGCGCTGCAGCACCTTCAGGTGGCGCGGGTGCCGCTTCAACAGCGCCGCGCGAAAGGCCACCGGGTCTTGCCCCGCCGCGTGTGCCGCTTCGTCGACAAAGCTTTCCTTGAAGAAAGCCTGGTGCGAATGGCCCACGCTGCGCCAGAAACCCACCGGCACCGGCAGTTCGACGATCTGGTGAGCGATGCGCGCGGCCGGCCATTCGTAGGGCTGGTCGAAGGCGCCTTCGGATGTGGTCTTGTCCGGACCCGCGCCGGGCAAACCGAAGAGCCGGCCCAGCACCTGCGGCAGGATGGCTTGCCCGGCAGACACGTTGCGCCAGCCGACCAGCGCGCCCTGCGCGTCGAAGCCGGCGGTGAAGCGCGACACAGCGGCGGGGCGGTAGAAATCGTGCTGCGTGTCCTGCTCGCGGGTCCAGAAGGTCTGCACGGGCGCGCCACCGGCGGCCTTGGCGATGGCCGCCGCCTGGCCGACAAAGTCCACATCCAGCCGGCGGCCGAAACCGCCGCCCAGCAGCGTCACGTTCACCGCCACCCGGTCTTGGTCGATACCCAGCGCCAAGGCCGCCGCGCGCCGCGCCAGGCCGGGCACCTGCGTCGGCGCCCAGACGGTGGCCTGGCCGTCCTTGAACTGCACCGTGCAGTTCTGCGGCTCCATCGTGGCATGGGCCAACCAAGGCGCGCGGTACTCGGCGGTGAGGGTCTTGGCGGCACCCTTCAGCGCGGCGTCCACATCGCCGGTCTTGAAGTAGCCAAAGCCGGTTTCGCTGTCCAGGGTTTTCGACAGCTGGTCCATCGCGGCGGCGCTGGAAAAGGTGGCGGCGGGCACGTTCTCGTCCCAGGTCACGGTGACGGCCTTGACGGCCTGCAGCGCGTGCCAGGGCGTGTCGGCGATGACCGCCACGCCGGCCGTGCCGCCGTGGTAACCATCCACCGCCAGCACCTGCTTCACGCCCGGCAGCTTCAGCGCGGCAGCGCCGTCGAAGGCTTGCACCTTGCCGCCGAGGGTGGGGCACATGGCCACCGTGGCGTAGAGCTGGCCGGGCTGCAGCACGTCCAGACCGAAGCCGGCGCGGCCGTTGGCCTTGGCGGCGGCCTCGATGCGCGGCAGCGGCTGGCCGATCAGCGTGAACTGCGCCGGCGTCTTCAGCGTCACGTCGGCCGGCACCGCCTGGCGGCCCGCCGCTTCGGCCAGTTCACCGAAACGCGCGCGCTTCCCGGATGCGTGCGACAGCACACCGGCCGCCACCGTGATCTCGGCGGCCGGCACGCCCCAGGCCTGCGCCGCCGCCGCCACCAGCATGGCCCGCGCCGAGGCCCCGGCCTGGCGCATCGGCAGCCACAAGTCTTTGATGCTCGACGAGCCGCCGGTCATCATCACGCCGACCTCGCGCATGGTCTTGGCGGTCAGCCAGCCGGCCAGCGCCTTGATGGCGCCGTCGTCGTCGGGGTGGAAGGGCAGGCCGTCCACCAGCGTGGCCAGGTTGTTGTAGATCGGGTCGATGGGCGCGGCCGCGATGCGCACGCTGGCCCAGTCGGCGTCCAGTTCGTCGGCCAGCACCATGGCCAGGCCGGTGTGGGCGCCCTGGCCCATCTCGCTCTTCGGCATGACGACGAGCACGCTGCCGTCGCTGGCCACCTTCAGCCAGCCGTTCAAGGCCGTCTGCCCGGCCACCGTGGCCAGCGGCCGGGCGGTGTTCAGGCGCTGGCGCGGCGGCAACATGCCCCAACCGACGGTCAGCGCGCCTACCGCACCCAGGCTGCCCAGCACGAAATGGCGTTTTTTCATACGGGCAGCATAAGCGTCTGACAAGCCCGGCGGCGGCGGAGGGGCTGGGCCTGTCCAGGCTTTGACCAGTCGCCAGCACGTTGGTCGCTGAACGCTTAACCTTCGCCCCCCGTCATTCGCAGCCCGCTCGAGTAACCGCATGTCCACGCCACCGGCTGATGCCCTGTTGAACGCCCTGCACCGCCTGTCGCCCGAGCGCCTGCGCGGCATGCGCCGGGGTGTCGAGAAAGAAAGCCTGCGCGTGCTGCCCAGCGGCGCGCTGGCGCTGACGCCCCACCCCGCCGCCCTGGGTTCGGCGTTGACCCACGGCCGCATCACCACCGACTTCAGCGAAAGCCAGCTGGAACTCATCACCGGCGTGCACGGCAGCGTGCAGGCCTGTCTGGACGAACTGACGCAGGTCCACCAGTTCGTGGTGCGCAGCCTGGCCGACTCCAGCCAGGGCGCCGGCGACGAACGCATGTGGGCCAGCAGCATGCCCTGCGGCCTGCCCACCGACGAGACCATCCCGCTGGGCCGCTACGGCAGCAGCAACATCGGGCGGTTGAAGAGCGTGTACCGCATGGGTCTCGGGCATCGCTACGGTCGGCGCATGCAGACCATCAGCGGCATCCACTACAACTGGTCGCTGCCGGGCCTGAGCAACGAAGAGCATTTCGCGCTGATCCGCAACTTCCGCCGCCACGCCTTCGTGCTGCTGTGGCTGTTCGGCGCCAGCCCGGCCGTCTGCGGCAGCTTCGTGGCCGGCCGCGACCACGGCTTGCAGCCGCTGGGCGCGGGTTCGCTGGGCTTGCCGCACGCCACCAGCCTGCGCATGGGCCGCCTGGGCTACCAGAGCGCCGCGCAGGCCACGCTGGCCGTCAGCTACAACAGCCTGGAAAGCTACGCCGCCAGCCTGCACGAAGCGCTGACCCAGCCCTACCCGGGCTACGAGGCCATCGGCATCCGCAACCTGGGCGGCGAATACAACCAGCTGGGCACCACGCTGCTGCAGATCGAGAACGAGTTCTACGGCACCATCCGCCCCAAGCGCGTGATCCAGAGCGGCGAGCGCCCGCTGCACGCGCTGCGCCAGCGCGGCGTGGAGTACATCGAAGTGCGCTGCATGGACCTGGACCCCTTCGTGCCGGTGGGCATCCAGGCGGCGACGATGCGCTTCATCGACATCTTCCTGCTGCACTGCCTGCTGCAGCCCAGCCCGCCGGACACGCCCGACGAAATCGCCGCTTTAGGCCGCAACCAGCACCGCACCGCCGCCTTCGGCCGCCAGCCCGGTCTGACGCTGGAGCGCGACGGCGCCGACGTGCCGCTGGTGGACTGGGCGGCCGAGTTGCTGGCGCAGTGCGACCCCATCGCGGCCGCGCTGGACGAAGCCCACGGTGGCAAGGCCTACGCCGAGGCGCTGGCCGAAGCGCGGGCCAGCCTGGCCGCGCCCGACACCCTGCCGTCGGCCCGTGTGCTGGCGCAGATGCACGGCGATTTCGCCGGCTCGCACATCGCCTTCACGCGCACGCAAGCCGAACAGACCCGCAGCCACCTGCACCAGCTGCCATGGACCGCCGAACAGCAGGTCACCTTCGAGGCCGAGGCCCGCGCCTCGGTGGCCGCCCAGCGCGCCATCGAAGCCGCCGACACGGTGGATTTCGAGACGTTCCGGCAGGCCTATCTGGCGCCCGAAGGCCTGCAGGTCGCCAAACACGGCCAATGAACACCGGATCGGTTCGACACAGGATCAGTGCTACACTGATCCTGTGCTTGAACATCAAGGACGCCCATGTCCAACCTGACCGTGGTCATCGACGATGACGTGTTGCGCGCCGCGCGCATCAAGGCCCTGCAGCAGGGCACCAGCGTGAACGAGATCTGCCGCGAGGCGATAGCGCGCTTCGCGGCGCCGGTGCACGACCATGGCGAATGGATGCGCAAATGGCGGGCACTGCGGGCGGAAATCCAGGCTGGCTACCTGGAGGAAGGCGCGCCGCAGCCGCTGCCCATGTGGCCCAGCCGCGAGGCCATGTACGACGACATCATGGCCGAACGCATGCCCACGCTGTGGGCCAAGCTGACCGCTGACGAAGCCGCGCGCGAAGCCCAGACGCGGGCTGCAGCCGGCACGGCCCCGACAGACCCGCAAGCCGAGCCCAGCCCGAAGCGGTGAGGGCCTTCATCGACAGCAATATCGCTGTTTATGCCTTGGGGCCTGAAGACGACCCCCGGTGCTGGATCGCCGATGCCCTGCTGGCGCGCCACGGCAGCGACTGCGAGATCGTGGTCAGCACCCAGGTGCTGCTGGAAACCTACAACGTCCTGGTGCGCAAAAAGCAAGTCAAGCCGGCACAGGCGCTGGCTGCAACCCAGGTCTTGATGCTCTACCCCGTGGTGAGCCCCAGCGCCGCAGCGGCGATAGCCGCCCTGACGCTGGCCGCCGAACACGGCTTGCCGACCTACGACGCCTTCATCGTGCAGGCCGCGCTGGAAGGCGGCTGCGACACGCTGTTCAGCGAAGACCTGCAGGCCGGGCGGCGCTTTGGCAAGCTGGTGGTGGTGAACCCCTTCGACACCGCCGCGCACGAGCCCGAACCGGCCTGCGCAGCCGGGGCACCCAAGACCAGCCCACGGGCCCAACCCGCGCGCAAACCCGCGCGCAAACGCAAGGCCTGATCCAGCCGCGTCAGGGCTTGCCGACGGGCGCGGCAACCGGCAACTCGGCCGCCTTGCCGTGCGGCCCCACCCGCGCGAAGCTGTCCACCAGGGCCAGCAGCGCCGGGCGGGCTTTGCTGGCGTCGTCGTGGTTGACCATCATCGCCACCGCCCAGAACTGACCGCGTTCGTCGCGCACGTAGCCGGCCAGCGCCACCACATTGCGCAAGGTGCCCGGCTTCAGGCGCGACCAGCCGGCGGCGGGGCTGTCTTTCAGCGGGCGCACGCTGCCGTCTTCACCGGCCACCGGCAGGCTCATCACCAGGTCGGCGGCGCGCGCGCCTTGCCAGGCCACGGCCAGCATCGCCGCCAGCTGGCGGGGCGTGATGCGTTCGCTGCGCGACAGGCCCGAGCCGTTGTCCAGCACCAGGCCGCCGGGGTTGATGCCGTGTTCGACCATCCAGCTGCGCACCACGGCGGCGGACAGTTCGGCCGTTGTCATCTGCAGGTTGTTGTCCATGTGCGGCACGCCCAGCTGCAGGTACAGCAGCCGCGTGACCGGGTTGTCGGACGTTTTCATCATCGGCCGCAGCACCTCGCCCCACGGGCGGCTGACGCGCTTCACCAGCGTGCGCGCGCCCTCGGGCGCAGCGGCTTCGCGCACGCGGCCCGCCCAGGTGCCGCCCAGGCTTTGCCACAGGCTGCGGAACAGGCGGTCAGCCAGGTCGTTGCGGTCCAGCAGGTTGAGTTCGGTGCGGCGGATGCAATTCGCCGGGAAGCCGCCCTGCAGTTCGATGCGCGTGCGGCCTGCCGAGCCGGCTTCGCGCGTCACGACGGCCGGCTTCCAGACCTTGTCCCAGTCCTTGCACGGCGTGGCGGTGACGGCCATGCGGCTGGTGTCGAAGTCGATGCCGTCCAGCGGCGGCACGCTGCTGGCGCGCACGGAGCCGGCGTCGGCGCGTATTTCCAGCGGCAGCAGGTTGCCGGCCAGTTCCAGCGCGTCGGGAATGACGTTGTATTGAAACTCCATCTCGTCGTCGAAAGGCGGCACGCCGATGTCCATGCGCGCCGGGCGGAACAGCGTGCGGTCCAGCAGCAGGTCGCCGTCGATGCGGCTCACGCCCGCTAGCCGCAGATCGACCAGCATCTGCCAGAAAGCGGCCACGCCCAGTTCGGGGTCGGCACCGCCTTTCAGCACCAGGTCGCCCTGCAGCACGCCGCCGTTCAGCGGTGCCGCGCTGCGCAGTTCGGTGCTGCTGCGGTGGTTGGGGCCCAGCCGGTCCAGCGCCACGATGCCGGTCAGCAGCTTCATCGTGGACGCCGGCTGCATCGGGATGTCGGCCCGGTACTGCCAGGGCGCGCCGCTGTGGCCCAGCGGCAAGGCCACGGCCGCCATTGCGTCTTCGGGCACGCCGGCCTGCTGCAAGGCCAGCTTGACCGCAGGGGGCAGCGCCGCCACCGGGGCCGCCGGCCCGCCCGAAGCACAGCCCAGGTTGATGAGCGACACGAAACAGGCCAGCAGGGCCAAGGCGGGGCGACAGGTCATCTGCAGATTGTGGCCGCCCGACACCGTCAAAATGGGCCCCTCCATGACCGACCCAGCCGCTCCGACCGCCAGCGCCGCCGCACCGCCCCTGCGCGGCCTGGGGCTGGACGCGGGCGGCACACAGACGCGCTGGGCCGTCGCCGACGACCAGGGCCATGTGTGGGCTGAAGGCAGCACCGCCCCGATCTCGGGCCAGCAACTGGCCAGCGACGCCGGCCGCGCGCAGGCCACAGCCACCTTGCGCACCATCGCGCAGGCTGCCGGGACGGTTGGCGCCGTCGCTGCCGGCATGACCGGCCTGGCCGCGGCCCAGACACCCGCGCTGGCCGCGCTGCTGGCATCGGTCTTCAGCGTGGCCCCCGCCAAGGTGCAGGCGCTCAGCGACATCGAATCGCTGTGCCTGGCCGCGCACGCGCCGGGCGCGGGCATCGTGGTCTACGCCGGCACCGGCTCCATCGCCGCGCTCATCGACGAAGCCGGCACGCTGCAGCGCGCCGGCGGCCGGGGCTCGGTCATCGACGACGCGGGCAGCGGCCACTGGATCGCCCGCGAGGCACTGCGCCTCGTCTGGCGGGCGGAAGACGAAACGCCAGGCACCTGGACCACATCCCCCTTGGCCCGCCACGTTTTTGCACAGGTCGGCGGCAGCGACTGGGCCGACACCCGGGCCTGGGTCTACGGCGCCACGCGCGGCGAACTGGGCACGCTGGCGCTGGCGGTTGCGGCCGCGGCCGACGAAGACCCGGCGGCGCTGGGCATCCTGCAAGCAGCGGGCGCCGAACTGGCGCGGCTGGGTGCAGCGCTGGTTCGCCGCCACGGCCTGCGGCCGCTGGCGCTGGCCGGCCGGGTTTTCGACCTGCATCCGGCCGTCGAGCAGGCCCTGCGCACCGCGCTGCCCGAGGGCTGCACCGCCCACCGCCTGACCACCCCCGCCCACCACGCCGCCGCGCTGCGGGCGGCCGGGGCCACCACAAGGAAGACCCGATGAATCTGAACGCCCTGCGACCCCTGCTGCACCTGCAACCGGCACGCTGGCTGGCCGCTGCTGCGGCAGCGCTGTGGCTGGCCGGTTGCGCCACCGTGACCACCGAAGGCGGCGTGCCCATCGACGCCAGCCACACGGCGGTTGGCCAGGACAGCCGCTCGCTCTTCCTGATTTTGCACTACACGGTCACCGACTTCCCGCTGTCGATGAAGGTCCTCACCGAGCAACAGGTGTCGGCCCACTACCTGCTGAGCGACGAAGCGCAGCCACGCATCTACCGCCTGGTCGACGAGAACCGCCGCGCCTGGCATTCCGGCGCCAGCGCGTGGAAGGAAAACCGGCGGCTGAACAGCAGCAGCATCGGCATCGAGATCGTCCACCCGGGCATCAAGCGCGGCACGCCCGACGGCCCGGCGCAGCTGCGTCAGTACGAGCCCTGGACGCAGGCGCAGTTCGACGTGCTGGTGCCGCTGATCAAGGACATCGTCAAGCGCCACCAGATCCTGCCCGAGCGCATCCTGGGCCACGGCGAAGTCAGCGCCCAGTACAAGGAAGACCCGGGCCCGACCTTCCCGTGGAAGCAGTTGGCCGACCTGGGCATCACCCCGCCCTGGCCCGACGCCAACCGCGTGGCCACCCAGCGCGCACTGTACGAAGCGCCGCTGCCCACCGGCGAAACCGGCCTGCCGAACGCGCTGTGGTTCCAGCGCGCACTGGCCAAGCATGGCTACGAGATCCAGCCCACCGGCGAGTGGGACAAGCAGACCCAGCGCGTGCTGATGAACTTCCAGATGCGCTACCGGCCCGACAACTACCTGGGGCAGGCCGACGCAGAAACTGCGGCGCTGATCTGGGTGCTGACCAACCCGGTGAAGACACCGTGAAGCGCGGGTTGCATCTCCGGTCGCACCTGGCGGCCGCCGCGATGGCCCTGCTGGGCAGCGGCTGCACCACCCAGACGGCCTACCACGTGACCCAGGAAATGCAGAAAGAGCAGTGCCGCAAGCTGCCCGACCTGGCCGAGCGCCAGCGCTGCGAGAAGAGTGCGGCCATGGCCTACGACAAGTACCAGGCCGAGACCGATGCGGTGAAGCGCAAGCCCGCCCCGTGATCAACCGCCGCCGGGCATTGGCCGGGGCCTGGGTGGGCCTGTCGGGCTGCACCGCGCTGCCGCCCGAGGGCACACGGGCACCGGTGCTCACCGCCACGCCGGGGCCGCAGCCGGCCACGCCCACCAGCCCGCCCACACCGTCACCCGCCCCGTCAGCCGACCAGCCGCCGCCCGCCCCGCGTGAATTTCGCGGCGCCTGGGTGGCCACCGTCAGCAACATCGACTGGCCCAGCGCACCCGGCCTGAGCGCCGCCGTGCAGCGCCGCGAGGCCCTGGCCTTGCTGGACCGCGCCCGGGACATCGGCCTGAACGCGCTGATCCTGCAGGTGCGGCCGGCGGCCGACGCCATCTACCCGTCCACGCTGGAACCGTGGACCGAATTCCTGAGCGGCGAACAGGGCAAGGCACCGGGCGATGCGGCCTGGGACCCGCTGGCCTTCTGGGTGCAGCAGGCCCACCAGCGCGGCCTGGAACTGCACGCCTGGATCAACCCCTACCGGGCGCGCCACAGTTCGGCCAAGTCGCCGCTGGCCGCCAGCCACATCGCCGTGCGCCGGCCCGACCTGGTCAAGCGCTACGGCGACATGCTGTGGATGGACCCCGGCGAACCCGAAGCCGCCGCCCACACCCTGGCCGTGGTGGCCGACGTGGTGCGCCGCTACGACATCGACGGCCTGCACATCGACGACTACTTCTACCCCTACCCGGTGCCGGTTGCCGCCGCGCCTGCTGTAGCCGCTGTGCCGGGTCTACCGGCCCTGCCGGCCGCGGCCGTCGCGGGCACACCACCGCCGGCGGAACAGCCCTTCCCCGACGACCCGTCCTACGCCCGCTACCGCCTGGAGGATCCGAACGGGGGCGCGCTGGCGCGCGACGACTGGCGCCGTGCCAACGTCGATGCGCTGGTCGAGGCGATGCACCGCACCGTGCACGCGGTGAAGCCCTGGGTGCGCTTCGGCGTCAGCCCCTTCGGCGTCGGCAAGCCGGCACTGCGGCCGGCGGGCGTCATCGGTTTCAGCCAGTACGACAAGCTGTACGCCGACGCCGAACGCTGGCTGGCGCAGGGCTGGATGGACTACCTGGCGCCGCAGCTCTACTGGCAAATCGCGCGTGAGGGCCTGCAGTTCCCGGTGCTGCTGGACTACTGGCTGGCGCAGAACCCGGCGCAGCGGGCGGTGTGGCCGGGCCTGTTCAGCAGCCAGGTCGGACGCAACTGGCCGGCGCGCGAAATCGTCGAGCAGATCACCGTGCAGCGCAGCCGCATGACGGACACCCGGGCCGGCGGCCACATCCATTTCAGCCTGATCGCCCTGCAGCAAGACCGCGACGGCCTGGCCACGCTGCTGCAGATGGGGCCTTACGCCCAGCCCGCGCTGGTGCCGGCCGCGCCGTGGCTGGCCGGGGCGGCAGGGCCTGCCCCGGTTGCGCCGCGCCTGCATGCGCGCTTCGGCCATGTGCTGATCGACGCCGGCCTGGACGCCAGCGGCCTGCAGGCCGCGCCCCACCCGGCGCGCTGGGCCGTGTGGCGCCGCACCGGCAGCGCTTGGCGCTTCGCCGTGCTGCCCGGCAGCGAACGCCGCATCGACATCGCGGGTACCCAGCTCGTGTCGGTCAGCGCGGTCGACCGCATCGGCCAGCTCAGCCCGGCCACCCTGCTGCGCCTGCCCTGAAGACCGCCCTGGAAACCGCCATGAAGCCTGTGCTGAACACCGAACGCCCGCACCCCGTGCACACGCAGCTGGAACGCCTGGACACCGCCGCGCTGGTGGACGCCTTGGCCGCCGACCAGGCGCTGGCCGCGCAAGCCGTGCGCGCCGCCGGGCCGCAGCTGGCGCAGGCCGTGGACGCCGCCGCGCCGCGCCTGGCCGCCGGCGGGCGCATCGTCTACGTGGGTGCCGGCACCAGCGGCCGGCTGGGGCTGCTGGACAGCGTCGAACTGCACCCGACGTTTTCGTGGCCGCGCGAACGGGCGCCGGCGTTGCTGGCCGGCGGCGAGCGGGCCTTGTTCGTGGCCGTCGAAGGCGCTGAAGACAGCGCAGCCAACGGCGTGGCCGACATCGCGGCGCTGAACGTCACACCTTTGGACGTGGTGCTGCTGCTCGCCGCTTCCGGCACCACGCCGTACACCATCGCCGCCGCCGGCGCGGCTCGGGCGGCCGGCGCGCTGACGGTGGGCATCGCCAACAACCCCGGTACGCCGCTGCCGGCGGCCTGCGAGATCGCCGTCGTGCTGGACACCGGCCCCGAGGTCATCAGCGGCAGCACGCGGCTGAAGGCCGGCACGGCGCAGAAGATCGCGCTGAACACCTTCAGCAGCGCGGTGATGGTGAAGCTGCACAAGGTCTACGGCAACCTGATGGTGGACGTGCGCGCCACCAACACCAAGCTGGTGGCGCGCGCGCTGCGGCTGACCATGCTGGCCACCGGCGCCGAAACGGCAGCGGCCGAAGCCGCGCTGGCGGCCTGCGGTTGCAGCGTGAAGGTGGCCATCGTGATGCTGAAGGCGGGCGTTGATGCGGCCACGGCCGTGGCGCGGCTGGACGCGGCGCAAGGCGACATCGACGTGGCCGTGCAAGCCAACCCGGCACCCTGAGATGACCGGTCGGCTGCGTTCACTGGACGTCTTTCGCGGCGCCACCGTGGCGCTGATGATCCTGGTCAACAACCCCGGCAGCTGGGCCCACCTGTACCCGCCGCTGGCCCATGCCGGCTGGCACGGCTGCACGCCCACCGACCTGGTCTTTCCCTTTTTCCTCTTCGCCGTGGGCAATGCGCTGGCGCTGGTGCTGCCGGGCTTGCGCGCCGGGCCGCCGGCGGTGTTCTGGGAACGCGTGGCGCGGCGCACGCTGCTGATCTTCGCCATCGGCCTGTTCCTGAACGCCGCGCCCTTCGTGCGCTGGGACGACAGCGGCGCGCTGGTGCTGAAGAGCTGGGAAACGCTGCGTTTCATGGGCGTGCTGCAGCGCATCGCGCTGTGCTTCGGCGCGGCGGCCGCCATCGTCAGTCTGTGGGGCCGCCAAGGCGCGTTGATCGCGGTGGCGGCGCTGCTGGGCGGCTACGCGCTGGCCTGCATCGCTTTCGGCGACCCGGCCGACCCCTACGGCCTGATCGGCTGGTTCGGCACCGCCATCGACCGCAGCCTGCTGGGCGCCGCGCATCTCTACAAGGGCGAAGGCCTGCCCTTCGACCCCGAAGGCCTGGCCAGCACGGCACCGGCCATCGCGCAGGTGCTGCTGGGCTGGTGGGTGGGCGACCTGATCCGCCGTGAAAAAGCGGGCGCGGAACTGGTCGTGCGCTTGTTCATGATCGGCAGCGGCCTGCTGGTGGCGGGCTACCTGTGGCAGCTGGAACTGCCCTTCAACAAGAAGATCTGGACCAGCAGCTATGTGCTGCACACCACCGGCCTGGCCACGCTGGCGCTGGCGGCCTTGTTCCAGTGGATGGAGGTCGGGCCGCTGCCCGACGCAGACGCCAAGCCCATGCCGGGCTGGCTGCGCCTGCTCGAAGCCTTCGGCCGCAACCCGCTGTTCATCTTCGTGCTCAGCGGTTTCGTGCCGCGCGTGCTGGGCCTGCTGCGCTGGGCCGACGGGTTCAATGCCGACGGCACGGTGCACTGGACCACGCCGCTGCCCTGGGTCTACCAGACCGTTTTCGCCCAGCTGGGCAGCGACCCGCGCCTGGGTTCCTTCCTGTTCGCAGCCGGCAACCTGGCCGTCTACGGCCTGCTGGCAGCTTGGCTGGACAGGCGCAAGGTCTACATCCGGGTCTGAACGCGCGGCGGCGGCTGCGGCGGCTGCGGCGGCTACTGCTGCAGCACCACCTCGAAGCCGCCGTAGATCAGCCGCTTGCCGTCAAAGGGTGTGGTCATCGTGTCGGGCTGCATGCGCGGGTCGGCCATGACCTTTTTCCAGCCTTCATCGCGCGCCGCCTTCGAGGGCCAGGTGATCCACGAGAACACCACCGTTTCACCGGCCTCGCATTTCACGGCCATGGGGAATGAGGTGACCTTGCCTTCGGGCACATCGTCGCCCCAGCACTCCACCACGCTCAGGGCGCCGTGCTCCTTGAGCAAGGGCGCCGCGTACTCGGCGTGCTGCAGGTAGGCCGCGCGGTTGGCGCTGGGCACAGGGGTGACGAATCCGTCGACGTAGGTCATGGTGGGCTCCTGGTGGTGGTCGGGATGGGCGATCAGCAATCAGCGATGGGGATTCGGGCTAGCCGCCGCTTTCCGCCAAGGCCGCCTGCACCTGCTCGATCATCGCGTGCAGCGCCACCACCTGGTCGGCGCCCAGCCGCTGGTTCAGCGACAGCTGCGCCCGCTTCCAGTGGGCCTTGGCTTCGGCGTGCTTGATGCGGCCGGCGGGGGTGATGGTGATGGACCGCGAACGCGCGTCGGCGCCGGGGCCTTGTTCGCACCAGCCCTGGTCCACCAGCGGGCGCAGGTTGCGCGTCAGCGTCGAGGCGTCCATGCCCATCTGCGTGGCCAGCGCGTTGGGCGCGATCGGGCCCAGCGCCGCCACGTGCGACAGCAGGGAATACTGCGTGGTCTTCAGGCCCGTGCTGGCCATCTGCGCGTCGTACAGCCGGCCCACGCTGCGCAGCAGCTGCCGCAACTTAAAGTTGGTGCAGCCCTGCGGCTGTGTGCCCGCCGACGGGGTGGGCGACCGGGTGGGCAACCGGTTAGGCGACCGGGTGATGGCGCCACGCGCCGTTTTCGTGTTCATGGGATACTTTACTTGTATATGCAACCGTTGCATGTGCAGGCAAGCTGAACGCAAGGCTACCACCCGTGAATCCTGTCGCCAACCCTGCGCCGAACCCGCTACTCAGCGGCCCCATCCTGCCCACGCTGCTGCGCTTCGCTTTGCCCAACATGGCCGCCATGCTGGCCACCGCGCTGGCCACCATCGCCGAAACCAGCTTCGTCGGCAGCATGGGCGTGGCGTCGCTGGCCGGCATGGCGCTGGTGTTTCCGATGGTCATGCTGCAGCAGATGCTGTCGGCCGGCGCCATGGGCGGCGGCGTGTCGTCGGCCATCAGCCGCGCGCTGGGTGCGGGCGACGTGGCGCGGGCCAACGCGCTGGCCGTGCACGCGATGTGGATAGGCCTGTGCGTGGGCACCGTCAGCACCGTGCTGATGCTGGCTTTCGGCCCCGCGCTCTACGCCGCACTGGGCGGGCGTGGCGCTGCGCTGGCGCAGGCGGTGGCCTATTCCAACGTGGCCTTTCTGGGCGCCGTGGGCGTGTGGCTGCTGAACACCTTCGCGTCGGTCATCCGTGGCAGCGGCAACATGCGCGTGCCTTCGGCCACGCTGTTGGCGGTGGCCGCCACGCAGGTGCTGGTGGGTGGCGCTTTCGGGCTGGGCTGGCTGGGATTGCCGGCCCGGGGCATGGCCGGCGTGGCGCTGGGCCAGGTGGTGGCCTACAGCGGTGGCGCGGTGTTTCTGTTCGTCTACCTGCGTTCGGGCCGCGCGCGGCTGAAGTTGGCCGTGGCGGCCACCCAGCTGCAAGGCGACTTGCTGCGCGACATCCTGCGCGTCGGCGCGCTGGCCTGCCTGTCGCCCTTCCAGACCGTGCTGACCATCCTGGTGCTGACGCGCCTGGTGGCGCGCTTCGGCACCGACGCGCTGGCCGGCTACGGCATCGGCACGCGGCTGGAATTCTTGCTGGTGCCCATCGCCTTCGCGGTGGGCGTGGCCTCGGTGCCGCTGGTCGGCATGGCCATCGGCGCCGGGCAGATAGCCCGCGCACGGCGCGTGGCCTGGGTGTCGGCGGCCGTGGCCTTCGTCGGCCTGGGCGTGCTGGGCCTGGTGCTGGCGCTGTTCCCCGATGTGTGGACCGGCCTGTTCACGCGCGACGCCGCCGTGCTGGCCTCGGCCGCCACCTACTTCCACTGGGCCGGCCCGGGCTACGGCCTGTTCGGGCTGGGGCTGTGCCTGTACTTCTCGTCACTGGGCGCGGGGCAGGCCGGCGGGCCGGTGCTGGCCGGTACCTTGCGGCTGCTGGTGGTGGCGCTGGGCGGATGGCTGCTGGCCGAAGCGCAGGCGGACACCTGGACCATCTTCGCGCTGGCCGGCGGCGGCATGCTGGCCTACGGGCTGGCGATGGCGGCGCTGGTGCACCGCGCGAAGTGGGGGCCCAGAACGGCCTAGGCCGGCAGCTCCGCGCGGCGCGGCAGGTCGGCGCCCCGGCGTGAACAGGTGATGGCCGCCGCCTGCGCCGCGAAGGCCAGCACGGCGGTCACATCGGCAGCGTTCAAGTTCCGCAGCGCCTGGCGGTTCAGCCAGCCGCGCTCGGCCAGCGCCGTCAGCAGCGCAGCCTGGAAGGTGTCGCCGGCCCCCACGGTGTCCACCACGGGCACTGGCACCGGCGACGCCGCCACGTGGTCGCGCGCCGTCCAGGCCCAGGCGCCTTCGCCGCCCCGTGTCACCACCACCAGCGCCACGCCGGCCGCCAGCCACTGCGCGGCCAGCGCCCCCGCCGGGACGCCGGGGTAGAGCAAGCCCAGGTCTTCGTCGCTGACCTTCAACAGCTGCGTGCGCGGCAGCATCCAGGCCAGCGTGTCGCGCCAGCGCTGGATGTCGGGCTCGACGTTCAGGCGGATGTTGGGGTCGTAGGCGATGACCGCGCGCTCGCCGGCACGCGCACCTTCGCGTTCGATCAGGGCCCGCTGCGTGGCGGCCACCGGCTCCACCACCATCGCGTAGCTGCCGAACTGGTAGGCCTGCGCGGCGGGCACCTGGGCCAGCGCCGACAGCGGCAGCAGCCTGTCAGCGGCGCCCGCGCCGTAGAAGGCGTAGTTCGGCACGCCCTGCGCGTCCAGGCCGACCAGGCTGATGGTGGCCGGCGCGTCCACGCGCACGGTGCAGGCGGTGTCCACCTTCTCGTCGTGCAGCGCCTGCATCAGCCGGTCGCCCAGAAAGCCGCTGGACACGCCACCGAAGAAGGCCGCCGGCTGGCCCAGCCGGCGCAGGCCGATGGCCACGTTCAGCGGGCTGCCGCCGATGCGCGCATCCAGCGCCAGGCCCGTGGCCGTGGCGCCGGCCGCGAACACGTCCATCAAGGCTTCGCCACACACCACGACCATGTCTTGCTCCTCGCATTGAAATCGGCCGCGACTATAGAGTCGCAGCTCCTCCAAGACCGCGCCGCATGAACACCACCGAACTCTTCCTCATCGCCATGCTGGTCGTCTTCAGCCTGCCTTACCTGCTGTGGCGCCTGGGCCGCACCGACTACTGGGCGCCGCTGGTGGTGGTGCAGATCATCACCGGCATCCTGCTGGGCCCCGGCGTGCTGGGCGCGGTACTGCCCGAGGTCTACCGCTTCGTCTTCACGCCGGCCGTCATCCAGAGCCTGAACGGCATTGCCTGGTGGGCGGTGATGGTTTTCGTGTGGATCGCCGGCATCGAACTCGACCTGTCGCAGGCCTGGAAACACCGGCGCGAAAGCGGCATCACGGCCGGCCTGGCACTGGGCATGCCGTTGCTTTTCGGCTGCCTGGCTGCCGTGGCCATGCTGGCCACGCCGGGCTGGGTGGGTGAGCAGGCCCTGACCTGGCAGTTCGTGCTGGGCGTGGGCATGTCATGCGCGGTGACGGCGCTGCCCATCCTGATCCTGCTCATGGAAAAGCTGGACATCCTGCGCCGGCCCATCGGCCAACGCATCCTGCGCTACGCCAGCCTGGACGATGTGGCCATCTGGGGCGTGCTCGCGCTGATCCTGATGGACTGGGAACGCGTCGGCAAACAGGTCGCCTTCCTGGCCGCCTTCGCCATCTGCGGCCTGCTGTTCAGGCAGCTGATGGTGCGCATCCCGGAACGCGACCGCTGGTACTTCGGGCTGATCTGGCTCGCGGTGTGCGGGCTCGGGGCCGACTGGTCGGGCCTGCACTACATGGTCGGCGCGTTCCTCGCCGGCGCGAGCATGGACTCGCA
>JANPHI010000083.1:0-12565 GCA_031424355.1 Betaproteobacteria bacterium | reverse complement strand
GAGCACTACGCCAGCGCCTTCGTCGTCATCCTGCGGGCGATGGGCGTGC
Source organism: Betaproteobacteria bacterium (assembly GCA_031424355.1). Classification (GTDB taxonomy): domain Bacteria; phylum Pseudomonadota; class Gammaproteobacteria; order Burkholderiales; family Burkholderiaceae_C; genus Rubrivivax. The sequence goes on along the minus strand of JANPHI010000083.1, from coordinate 12,516 downwards.
CGGCACGCATCGTCACCGGCTACCAGGGCACCGACGCCGAGCCGCAGGACGGCTACTGGATCGTCCGCCAGCGCAACGCCCACGCCTGGGCCGAGATCTGGCAGGCCGGCACCGGCTGGATCCGCATCGACCCCACCGCCGCCGTCGCGCCCGACCGCGTGCAGCGCGGCCGCAGCCTGCGCCCGCCGCCGGGGTTGGTGGCTGGCGCCATCAACAGCATGAACCCGGCGCTGGCCGACCAGCTGCGCAAGCAGTGGGAAGGCATGAACAACCGCTGGAACCAGTGGGTGCTGAGCTACGCCCGCAGCCAGCAGTTCGACCTGATGAAGGCGCTGGGCTTCGAAGCCCCGAGCTGGCAGGACCTGGCGGTGCTGCTGACCTTGCTGCTCTGCGGTGGGGCTTTGGGTGGCGCCGCCTGGGCCTGGTGGGACCGCCGCCGGCAAGACCCCTGGCAGCGCCTGCAGCAGCGCGTGCAGGCCCGTTTGCTGCTGCTGGGCGTGACGGTGCAAGCCCACCACGCACCGCGCGCCCGGGCAGCCCTGGTGCGCGCCGCGCTGGGCGAACGGGGCACCGCGCTGGCCGACACCCTGGACGCGCTGGACGCCGCGCGCTACGCCCAGGCCGGGCCGGCGCTGGCCCCGCAGCGCGCCTGGTGGCGGCGCTTCCAGGCGGCGGCGCGCAACTTGGGGCGTTAGCAGGGACAGGCCCCAGGCCGACCCGGCGGCAGTGGGCCGCGCCGAACTGTGGCAGTCTCGCGCTGCGATGGCGCAGTCCCCCCTCACCCACCACGAGATCCTTGGCCTGGCCGAGCCCTTTGCGCGACGCGGAATGCGGCTGGACCTGTCGGCCAGCGACCGCGCTGAACGCCGGCTGGCCTTCGCCACCACCGCCCACCCCGGCGCCGGCCCTGCGGGCAGCGACCTGTGCGCCACGCTGCGGCTTGAAAACCCGCACCCCGGCCGCTACCGCCTGACCCGCACGCTGGACCTGGCCGCCAATTCGGCTGACGGGCTGCAGGCCAGCCTGCAGGTGGACGGCGACAGCCCGGCCGGTGTGCTGGACGCGGTGTCTGCCGTGCCGCTGACCACCCAGTGGGCCGAGGTGGCCGGCGATGCCATGGCCCTGGACCACCACATCGTGCTGCGCGCCGACCCCGCAGCGGGCAGCGACCTGACGCCGCTGCTGACGCTGACCCACGCCACGGCCCAGATCGCCGGCCTGACGCTCAAAGTGCGCGTCCCGACGGTCACCGGCGTGCCGGCCGAGCTGAGCCTGACCGCCGCCACCGGCGACCGCATCGAGCTGCCCGACGACCTGCTGGCGGTGCTGGGCTGGCCGTGGTCGCGGCTGCAGCGCGTGGAACGCGGCTGGACCGGCGTGCTGCGGCTGAGCGGCAAGGACGAGGTGCGCCACGGCGTGGCTACCACCACGCGCAGCCGCGACGCGCGGGCCCGCTTGCAGACCACCGCCGAACACCTGGCGCGCACGCTGGCCGAGCCACCGCGCCGCTTTCACGAGCGCTGGGCCGCGCGGCGCTGGGGCGTGACGCTGCGCCGTGCCACGCCGCTGCTGGGCGGCGTGGCGCTGCTGCTGGGTGCAGCGGCCGTGCCGCGCATCGACCTGGCCGAGGATTCGGTGCTGCGCATGCTGATCTTCCACGCGCCGCCGCTGCTGCTGGTGGCCTTGTTCTGCATGCGCGAAATGCCGCGCATCGAGATACCGCCGCTGCCGCGCGTGTCCACCGCCCCGCATTGGCGCGAGGGTGCATCCACAGAAGCCGGCGCGCCCGTACAAGACCTGCAGCAAAGCTGAACGAGACCCGAACCCCGAAGCCCCCGCAGCCCATGCAGTCCAACCCGCTGAACATCCCGCCCGTCTCCATCGCGACCGTCAAGGCCGCGTTGATCGAGCAGTACGCCGACCCGGTGCTGCGCCGCCGCGCCACCATGCTGTGGGGCACGCGCGGCGTGGGCAAGTCGTCGGTGGTGCGCCAGGTGGCCGAACACTTCGGCGTGCCGCTGGTCGATCTGCGGCTGACCACCATCGAGCCGGTGGATATCCGTGGCGCCATCTACGCCGACGAGGTGCAGGGCAAGACGGTGTGGTTCCCGCCCGAGTTCCTGCCCACGGCCGACCAGCCCGCCGGCATCCTGTTCTTGGACGAGCTGACCGCCGCCGACCAGCGCCTGCAGATCAGCGCCTATTCGCTGATCCTGGACCGCAAGGTCGGCCACTACCTGCTGCCCGACGGCTGGCAGGTCATCGCCGCCGGCAACGCCAGTTTCCACGGCGCGGTCAGCCACGACATGGGCACGGCGCTGGCCGACCGCATGTTCCATTTCAATGTGCAGACGGTCATCAGCGCTTTCCTCGAACACGCCGTCGAACGCGGATTCGCGCCCGAGGTGATGGCCTACCTGCGCGTGCGCCCCGACAAGCTCGACGACACGCAGGCGCAACTGGCCGGCGACCACCTCGTCGGCGCCAGCCCGCGCGGCTGGGAAGACATCTCCAACCTGTTGAAATCGGGCCTCAGCGAAGCCGTGCAGCGCGTCTTCGTGCAGGGTCGCATTGGCGCCGCCAACGCCGCCGAATTCTTCGGCGTGCTGCGCGAATTGAAGTCGGGCGCCGACGTGCTGAAGCTGCTGGCCGCACGCCCCGGCCCCGAGACCGCCGCGCTGCTGCCGCGCACGCTGGACGGGCTGTACGGCCTGCTGTACGGCCTGCTGGGGGCCAGCACCGACGCGCACAAGCTGGGCCGTGCGCTGGAGATCATCGAACAGCTGCCCGAGATGGACAGCGCTGTGCCGCTGCCCATCCGCGAAGCGCAGACGCTGGCGATGGAGTTGCTGATGCAGAAGGCGCTGGGCAACGGGCTGGAACTGGCCATCATCGACAGCCCGGCCTACGGGCGTTACGCCGAGCGGCGCCGCCGCGACAGCGCCGGTGGCTGACGCGGCAGAACTGAAGCACCGCGGCACGCGCGCCGTGCTGCGCATGGTGGAGTACGCGCCGTCCACCGGCGGCCTGGCGCTGTGGGTGCAGCATGTCGATCTGAGCGCGACGCAAAGCGCGCAGCGGCAAACGGAGCAGACCGCCAGGCCCGGGGCGCAGGCCACGACGTACCGGCCGCCCCCCATCGCGACGGACGGCTACACCCTGCACTACGACCCCTCGTTCGAGCGCCTGCCCGTGGCCGAGCAAACCGGCCTGGTCGCGCACGCCGTGCTGCACATCGCGCTGCGCCACCCGCAGCGCCACGACGAATTGAAGCAGCGCATCGGCGACGTCGACCCGCAGCTGTTCAACACCTGCGCCGACGCCATCGTCAACAGCACGCTGGGCCACCTGGCCTGGCTGCAATTGCCGCCCAACGCGCCCACGCTGGAAGCGCTGCTGGCCAGTGCTTTGGGCCTGAACCCCGGCGTAGAAGCGGCGCTGCTGGAATGGGATGTGGAAAGGCTGTACCGCAGCATCGACGACCGCCGGGCCGACGGCAGCGGCCGGCGCGACGACGGCCCTCGTTCGTCGCGCGTGCGCGCTCTCGGCGCCGGCACGCCGATGGACCTGATGACCGCCAGCGGCCACACCGACGCACAAACCCACGCGCAAACGTCCGACCAGCATCCCGAAGCCCAGGCCGAGCAGACCCGTGAGTGGGCCGAACGCCTGCTGCGCGCCCATGCCAACGACGGCGCCTTTTCGATGCTGCGCACCCTGCTGGCCGACATGCCGAAGAGCCGCACACCCTGGGAACAGTGGCTGCGCACGCAGCTGACGCGCAGCCTGGCGCCGCAGCGCGAGCTGTCGTGGTCGCGGCCTTCGCGGTCCTACATCGCCAACCAGGGCCGCGCGGGCGCGCACCGCCGCATGCCTTTCGAACCTGGCCACAGCGGCACGAAGGCGGTACCCCGGCTGGTCGTCATCGTGGACGTGTCGGGCTCCATCGAAGACAAGCTGATGGCGCGCTTCGCGCGCGAAATCGAAGCCCTGACGCGGCGGCTGGAAGCGGCGCTGGTGCTGGTCATCGGCGACGACCGCGTGCGCCGCGTGGCGCGCTTCGAGCCCGGAAAATCGGATCTGCGCGAGATCGAATTCCAGGGCGGCGGCGGCACCGATTTCACGCCGCTGCTGCAAGAGGCCGACCGCCACCGGCCCGACATCGCCATCGTGCTGACCGACCTGGACGGCCCGGTGGCCTTCAAGCCGCGCTGGCCGGTGCTGTGGGCCGTGCCGGAAGCCCACGCGGCGGCGGTGGCACCCTTCGGCCGCAAGCTGGTGCTGGCCTGAGCGCTGGCCATCGCTGTCGATAATCGGGCATGACTTCGACATCACGACCGGCGGGCTCCGCCCTGGCGGCCGACCTGCGCAGAACGCCGGTGCGCACGCCCCTGCTGGCGATCTGGCTCCCCGTCCTGCTGGTGCTGGCGGCGGTCTTCGCCAGCCCGGCGCAGGCTGCGCCGCACAAGAAGCGCCCGGCGGCGGCCAAGACCAAAGCCCAGCCCGAACCGGCCTACGGCGCCAGCGCCGAGGTGTTGGCCTTCGCCGCCGAGGTGGCCGAACGCCGCCAGTTGCCGCGCGAGTGGATCGCCCTGCAACTGGGCCAGGCGCGGCGCGTCGAAACCGTGCGCAAACTGGTGATGCCGCCACCGGCTGGCACCGCCAAGAACTGGGCGGCCTACCGCGCGCGTTTTGTCGAGCCGCAGCGCATACAGGCCGGCCTGGTCTTCTGGCGCGGCAACGAGAAGTGGCTGCAAGAGGCTGAAGCGCGCTGGGGGGTGCCGCCGGAAATCGTCGTCGCCATCGTCGGCGTCGAAACCTTCTACGGCCGCGTCACCGGCAACTTCCGCACGCTGGACGCACTGGCCACCCTCGCTTTCAGTTTCCCGCCCGGCCGCAAGGACCGCAGCGCCTTCTTCCGCAGCGAACTGGAAGAATTCTTCGTGCTCTGCGCCCGGGAAGGCAGCGACCCGCAGGCGGTGAAGGGTTCTTTCGCCGGCGCACTGGGTCTGCCGCAATTCATGCCCGGCAGCCTGAACCGGCACGCGGTGGACCTGGACGGCGACGGCCACATCGACCTGCTGAACAGCCCGGCCGACGTGGTGGGCAGCGTGGCGCACTACCTGGCGGTTTTCGGCTGGCAGCGGGGGCTGGCCACTCACTTCGCGGTCAGCGTACCCGTGGATGCGGCCGACCGCGCGGCCCTGCTGGCGCCCGACATCCTGCCCAGCTTCAGCGCTGCGCAGTTCACCGATCGCGGCGCCGTGCTGGACGCCGCCGGCCGCGCCCACCCGGGCCCGCTGGCCTTGGTGGAATTGCAGAACGGCGACCGCGCGCCCAGCTATGTGGCGGGCACGCAGAACTTCTATACCGTGACCCGCTACAACTGGAGCAGCTACTACGCGCTGGCGGTCATCGAACTGGCCCAGGCTCTGGTGCAGCAGCGGGCCGACGCGGCCCGTTGATCGGGTCTGACGGCGCCGGCGCGGCCAGTCAACCGCCACAAGGCGGGGAATAAAACTTCGCCCGGCGCGTCAACCGCCGTCACAAGCCCGGCGTTGGATGCACAAGCCCGGCAACTGCCGGGATCGCTCGGCGGATTCGGAGCTTCTCGAATCCGGTTGAATGGTGAAACCAAAATGACCAAGAACCTCCTGATCGCTGCCCTGCTGACCACCTCTGCCGCTTTCAGCTTCGCGCAAGCACCGGCCAAGGCCGTTGCCCCCGCTGGCGCCACCGCCACCGCCGCCGTGGCTGCCCCGGCTGCTGAAGCCGCCAAGCCGGCTGCCAAGAAGCACAGCAAGAAGCACAGCAAGAAGAAGGCCGCCAAGGCCGCCGCTGCCAAGTAAGCAGCGCTGCAAGGAAAAAGGGCCGGTGCAAACCGGCCCTTTTTTCATGTCCACGCGACGGTGGTCGCGAGCCCACCGTCATGCCGCCATCGGCACCAGGAAGTCGCGGCTGATGCCCACGCCCAGGTCGTTGACGCGGTCCAGAAACGCCGTCAGGTAAGCGTGCAGGCCTGTCGACAGGATCTCGTCGATGCGGCCGTACTGCAGGTCCGACCGCAAGCGGCCGGCGCGGCGCAGGGTTTCACTGCTCTGCTCGTTGGCCACCATCTCCAGGTTGTCCACCACGTCGTTCAGGCAGGCGGCCAGTGAACGCGGCATGTCCGGGCGCAGGATCAGCAGCTCAGCCACCTTGGCCGGGTGGATGACGTTGCGGTAGACCTTGCGGTAGATCTCGAAGCCCGAGACCGACCGCAGGATGGCGCTCCAGTGGTAGAAATCCACTTCGATGGTTTCCATCGCGGAACCGGGCCCGAAGTAGTCGCCGCCCGCCAGCGCCTGGAATTTCACATCCAGCAGGCGCGCGGTGTTGTCGGCGCGTTCCAGGAAGGTGCCGATGCGCAGGAAGTGCAGCGCTTCGTCCTGCAGCATGGTGCCCACGGTGACGCCACGGCTCAGGTGGCTGCGGAACTTCACCCACTCGAACAGCGTGCTCGGGTCACGCTGGAATTCGCCGGTGTCGGCGTCGAGCATGCGATTGAATTCCAGCCAGGTCTGGTTCTGCGTTTCCCAGACCTCGGTGGTCAGCGCACCGCGCACGGCCCGCGCGTTTTCGCGCGCCGCGTGCAGGCAGGCGACGATGCTGCTCGGGTTGCTGGCGTCACTGACCATGAAGTCCATGACGCTTTGCGGCGTGACCTCGCTGTACTTCTTCGAATACGGCCCGGTCAGCTCGCTGATCGACAGCAAACCGCGCCAGCCGCTTTCGGCCATGTCGGCGCTTTGCGGCAGCAGCGAGGTCTGGTAGTTGACGTCGAGCATGCGCGCGGTGTTCTCGGCGCGCTCCATGTAGCGGGCCATCCAGAAAAGGTGGTCGGCGGTGCGTGAAAGCATGGGCAGTCCTCCTTCGGATCAGTCTTCAAGAACCCAGGTGTCCTTGGTGCCGCCGCCCTGCGACGAATTCACCACCAAGGAACCTTCCTTCAGCGCCACGCGAGTCAGGCCGCCCGGCACCGTCTGCACCGTCTTGCCCGAGCTCAGCACATAGGGGCGCAGGTCGATGTGGCGCGGCGCGACGCCGCTGTCCACGAAGGTGGGGCAGGTGCTCAGGCTCAGCGTGGGCTGGGCGATGTAGTTGTCGGGCCGGGCCTTGACCACGCCCTTGAATTCCTCGATCTCGGCTTTGGTTGCCGCCGGGCCGACCAGCATGCCGTAGCCGCCTGCGCCGTGCACTTCCTTGACCACCAGTTCACCCATGTGGTCCAGCACGTACTGCAGGTCGTCCTTGTCGCGGCACAAATAGGTGGGCACGTTGTTCAGGATGGGTTTTTCGCCCAGGTAGAACTCGATCATCTTGGGCACGTAAGGGTAGATGGACTTGTCGTCGGCGATGCCGGTGCCCACCGCGTTGCTCAGGCTGATGTTGCCGGCGCGGTAGACCTCCAGCAGGCCCGGGCAGCCCAAGGTGCTGTTGGGTCTGAAGGCCTTGGGGTCGAGGAAGTCGTCGTCCACGCGGCGGTAGATCACGTCCACCCGCTTGGGGCCTTGCGTGGTGCGCATGTAGACGAAGCCGTCCTTGACCACCAGGTCTTGTCCTTCGACCAGTTCCACGCCCATCTGCTGGGCCAGGAAGGCGTGTTCGAAGTAGGCGCTGTTGTACATGCCGGGGGTCAGCACGACGACGTTGGGTTCGTTGACGCCGGCCGGCGCCACGGCGCGCAGCGTTTCCAGCAACAGGTCGGGGTAGTGCGCCACCGGCGCTACGCGGTGCATGGCGAACAGGTCGGGGAAGAGCCGCATCATCATCTTGCGGTTTTCCAGCATGTAGCTCACGCCGCTGGGCACGCGCAGGTTGTCTTCCAGCACGTAGTAGTCGCCGCTGCCGTCGGCATTGCCGGCGCGCACGATGTCGATGCCGCTGATGTGCGAATACACATTCCCCGGCAGCGTCACACCCATCATCTCGGGCCGGAATTGCGCGTTGTTCAGCACCTGCTCGCTGGGCACGATGCCGGCCTTCAGGATGTCCTGGTCGTGGTAAACGTCGTGCAGGAAACGGTTCAGCGCGGTCACGCGCTGGGCCAGGCCGGCTTCCATCGCCGACCATTCCTGCTGCGGGATGACGCGCGGGATCAGGTCGAAGGGGATCAGGCGTTCGGTGCCCGAACCGTCTTCGTCTTTCGCGCCGTAGACCGCGAAGGTGATGCCGACGCGGCGGAAGATCATCTCGGCCTCTTCGCGCCGCGCCTGCATGCTGGCGCGCGGTTGGCGTTCCAGCCAGCGCTCGTACACGCGGTACTGCTCACGGACCTCGGCGGTCACGTTGTGCATTTCGTCGTAGGGTGACCTCATGGTGGTGCTGGCTCCTCTGTTCTGGTTGTTCACGCCTTGTGGGTCCACGCTAGCAACTCGCGTTCCGGGACCACCGCCTGCGCTGGAAAGGCCCGGGTGGTGACGCCCACCGTCAGCCGGTGCTGACCGCCGCCGCGGATCACGCCGCGCAGCGGTGTCACGTCGCCGAAGTCGCGGCCGACGGCCACGCGCACATGGCCGCTGCCGGGCACCACGTCGTTGGTCGGGTCCAGGTCCAGCCAGCCCCCGCCGAGCCCGCCCGGCACGCCCGGCGTGCCGGGGCACCACACCTGCACCCAGGCGTGCGAGGCGTCGGCACCCTGCATGTCACGCCCGGCGCCGGCATCGCCCTCGGGCGGGCGGGTCAGCAGGTAGCCGCTGACGTAGCGCGCCGGCAGCCCGCGCATGCGCAACACGCCGGCCATCATGTGGGCGAAGTCCTGGCACACGCCGCGCCGCTCGCGCAACACCGTTTCCAGCGGCGTGTCGATGTCGGTGCTGTGGCTTTCGTAGCGGAAGTCGGCGTGGATGCGCTGCATCAGTTCGATGGCCGCCGCCGCCACCGGGCGGCCCGGCCGAAAGCTGGGGTCGCCATAACGGCGCAGTGCGGCCCATCGCGGCACATAGGGCGAAGGCAGGGCAAATTCCACAGCCGGCTCGAAGGCCGCCTGGGCGACGTAGCGCACGCGCTGGGCCAGGTCGTCCCAGGCCGGCGAGGCCTCGGGTTGCAGTTCGGCGAAACGCGGCGCCACACGCAGGCGGCTGACCGCCCGCACGCACAGCCGGCGGTGCGGCAGCGCCAGGCTGAAGTGGCGCGCCGCATTGCCCAGCGCATCGACGCTGTCACGCGACTGGGCCGGCTGCGGTTCGATGTCCAGATCAAAAGCCAGCAGGCGCTGGTGCTCGTCCTGCAGCGGCTGCAGGTGCGCCAGATGGTGGGCCAGCGAAACCGGCGCCGCGTAGTCGTAGCGCGTCTCGTGGGTGACTTCCAGCACAACGCTCATACCCGTTGGTCCACACCCTGCGCCAGCGTGAAATAGCGTTCGCCGACGCGATCGGCCAAGGCCGACGCGCGACCGGCCAGCGAAGCCGACAGCGCCCGCAACGCCCTGGCGATGGCCGCGTCGTCGGCGCCACGCAGCGACTCCAGCGTCATGCCCGTGCCCTCGGCCGGCAGCAGGGCCAGCAGGTGCTGCAGGCTGTCGGCGTCGCCAGGCAGCTTGCTCAGTTCGGTGCGCAGGCGGCGCAGCACACCGGCAAAGGCCCGCGGGTTGGCACTGTCCAGCACCAGCAGGTCGACCAGCGCCAGCAGGTCTTCGTGGCGCTGGTAGCGGGCGCGGAAGGTGATGACGCTGTCGAACAGTTCCAGCAGCAATTCGATGCCGGCCACGCTGCCCAGGGCCTGCGCGTCGACAAAGGCCTGCAGCCGGGTGGCCACGCCGAGCAGCCGCTCCGACAGGCGCCCCACCGTCAGCAGGCGCCAGCCGTGGTCGCGCGTCATGCGGTCGCTCTGCGCACCGGTGACGGCGGCCAGCTGCATCGCCAGCTGGTCCAGCGCGGGCAGCACCTGAGCCAGGCCGGGCAGTTCGCCCTCGGGCGTTTCCAGCGCATGGCCGAAGTCTTCGCGCATGCGGCGGATCAGGCCCCCGTGTTCCGACGACAGCCGCTCGCGCAGCGCCATCGACGAGCGTTCCAGCGCGGCCAGGTTGTAGGCGATGCTGGTGGCGCCCTTGGCCGCGTCCAGGTTGGTCAGGCCGGCCAGCATGGCGCGCTCGAACAGCGTGGCCGACTGCAGCAGCGTCGGCACGCCCATCGGCGCCAGGCCGGTCTGCACGGCCAGCGCCGACAGGGCCTGCAGCACCGACGGCGGTGCATCCTTGTCCAGGTCCACCAGCATCAGCGTGGCGCGGGCCAGGCGCACCAGCTGTTCCAGCCTTTCGGTGTAGCGGCCCAGCCAGAACAGGTTTTCGCCGGTGCGGCTGCTGACCGGGCGGTGGCGTTGCGCCAGGTCGTCCACCTGCAGGCGCTGCGGCAGCATCGAAAACGAGTCCACCGCGCCGTTGGTCAGCACCCAGGTGTCCAGGCTGCTGCCGCCGCGCTGCATGCTGACGCTGGCGTCTTCGCGCCGCGCCACGCGGGTCATGCCGCCGGGCAGCACGTGCCAGCGCCCGCCGCCGTCGGCGATGGCGTAGACGCGCACCATCGCCGGGCGCGCCGCGATCGAGCCAGAACCCCAGATTGGTGCGCGCGAAAAACGCAAGCGGCCCTGCAGCGTCCAGGCGTCGGGGTCGTCGTCGATGGCGTTGTCGGCCGCTTCGCGCACCTGCGAAGTCCGGCCGTCGCCGGGGTAGGTGCTGCGCACGATCTTGTCGGCCAGCTGGTCGCGGGTGCTCTGCCAGGCTGCGCTTTCGCCGCACCACCAGGTGGGCAGCGCCGGCAGCAGCATGTCCTGCCCCAGCAGGCGGCGGGCGATGCCGGGCATGAAGCCCTGGATGGCCGGTGATTCGAGGAAGGCGCTCCCCAGGGCGTTGGCCATGACCACGGTGCCGGCCCGCGCGGCCTGCAGCAGGCCGGGCACGCCCAGGGTGCTGCCGGGCAGCAGTTCCAGCGGGTCGCACCAGTCGTCGTCCAGCCGGCGCAGCACGCCGTGCACCGGCTCCAGGCCTTCCACCGTCTTCAGGTACAGGCGTTCGCCGCGCACCGTCAGGTCGCCGCCTTCCACCAGCGGCACGCCCAGGTCGCGCGCCAGGTAGGCATGCTCGAAATAGGTTTCGCTGTAGGGCCCGGGCGTCAGCAGCACCACGCGCGGCGTGGCGTGGCCCATGCCGCGCGCCACCTCGCGGGCGCTGGCTTCCAGGGTGTCGAGCAAGCAGCGGTAGCTGCTGGCAATGCGCTGCACGCGCAGGTCGCGGAAGGCTTCGGGGAACTGCCGCGCGATGACCAGGCGGTTGTGCAGCACATAGCCCAGGCCTGACGGCCCCTGCGTGCGCTGCGCGACCTGCCACCAGCGGCCGTCGGGGCCCCGCGCCAGGTCGAAGGCCACGATGAACAGGCGCAGCCCGTCGCGGCCGCCCGGCCCCGGCGGCGGCTTCACGCCCACCATGGGCCGCAGCCAGCCGGGGTGACGCAGCAACAGCGCCGGCGGCAGCAGGCCTTCGTGCAGCAAACGCTGGGGGCCGTACAGGTCGGCCAGCATGGTTTGCAGCAACTCGGCGCGCTGGATGACGCCAGCCTCGATGCCGGCCCAGTCGGCCGCCTCGATCAGCAGCGGCAGCAGTTCCAGCGACCAGGCGCGGGTGGCCGAACCGGCATGCGCCTTGGCGCTGAACACGTTGTGGGTGACACCGTCCAGCCGTATGCGCTGCGCGACCTCTTCCACGCGGCGGTCCAGGTCCTGGGCGGTGTCGCCACCGCCCGCCGGCGTGGGCAGGCTGCGCGCAAACCCGTGCCAGGCCGGACGCAGCAAACCGCTGTCGCCGCGCAGTTCATCCCAGACGCCGGCCTCGGTCGGTGTCGCCCGGCTGAGCAAGGTGTGCTCAGCCGCCGTCGATGCGGCCAGCCCCGCCTCGAAAGGCAGCTGGCTCTGGGACTGGGACTGGAATTGCGGCATGCCGACGAATGATCACACGCGCAGGTCGATCGTGAACGGGTGCTCCAGGCTGGGCGCGGCGGGCTTCACGTCCATCACGCCGGGTGTGTGGCCGAAGCGGAAGAAGCGCGACAGGCGGCGGCTTTCGGCCTCGTAGGAATTGACCGGGAAGGTGTCGTTGCCGCGCCCGCCCGGGTGGGCCACGTGGTAGCGGCAGCCGCCGATGCTGCGCCGGTTCCAGGTGTCGACGATGTCGAAGGTGAGCGGCACGTGGACCTTGATCGTCGGGTGCAGCGCCGACGGCGGCTGCCACGCGCGGTAGCGCACGCCGCAGACGAATTCACCGATGCGGCCGGTGGGCTGCAGCGGCAGCGAACGGCCGTTGACGGTGATGACGTGGCGGTTGCCGTTCAGCCCGGTGACCTTCAATTCCAGCCGTTCCAGCGACGAATCGACATAGCGCGCCGTGCCGCCCGGTGAACCTTCCTCGCCCAGCACGTGCCAGGGTTCCAGCGCGCTGTGCAGCGTCAGTTCGATGCCCTCGGTGGCCAGTTCGCCAATCAGCGGGAA
>JANPHI010000082.1:0-5419 GCA_031424355.1 Betaproteobacteria bacterium | reverse complement strand
CCCGGGTGGCGGCCACCGCGTGGGCCGGTGGTGCCCAGCATCAGGTCTTTCACCATGTCCATCATGCCGCCGCCTTTGGCCTCTTCAGGGCCCGCTGGCGCCCCAGCTATCGGTGTGCCGGCGGTGGTGGACGCGGTGCTGGTTGGAGGGTTGCCGGGCGTGTAGTTCGCCGTGCTGGGCGGCGTGGCGTCCACCGCCGCCCGGCCCTTCAGTTTTTCATACGCCGATTCACGGTCCACCGTTTTTTCGTAAGCGCCGGCCACCAAAGAACTCGCGATCAGCGCCTGCCGCTGCGCCGGCGTGATGGGCCCGATCTGGCTGCCCGGTGGCAGCACAAACACGCGTTCGGTCACGCTGGGCCGGCCTTTGGCGTCCAGAAAACTGATCAGCGCCTCGCCCACCGCCAGCTCGGTGATGGCGGTGGCCATGTCGCCCAGGGCCGGGTTGGCGCGCATGGTGTCGGCGGCGGCTTTCACGGCTTTCTGGTCGCGCGGTGTGAAAGCGCGCAGCGCGTGCTGCACGCGGTTGCCCAGCTGCGCGAGCACGGTGTCGGGCACGTCCAGCGGGTTCTGCGTCACGAAGTACACGCCCACGCCCTTGCTGCGCACCAGGCGCACCACCAGTTCGATGCGTTCGATCAGCGCCGCCGGCGCGTCCTTGAACAGCAGATGCGCTTCGTCGAAGAAAAAGACCAGCTTGGGTTGGTCCAGGTCGCCGACCTCGGGCAGGTGTTCGAAGATCTCGCTCAACAGCCACAGCAGGAAGGTGGCGTACAGGCGCGGCGCATTCATCAGCTGGTCGGCGGTCAGGATGTTGATCACCCCCTTGCCGTCCACCGTCTGCAGCAGGTCGGCGATGTCCAGCATGGGCTCGCCGAAGAACTGGTCGCCGCCCTGTTCTTCAATCTGCATCAAGCCGCGCTGGATGGCGCCGATGCTGGCCGCGCTGATGTTGCCGTACTCGGTCTGGAAGTCACTCGCGTTGTCGCCGACGTGCTGCAGCATCGCGCGCAGGTCTTTCATGTCCAGCAGCGCCAGGCCGCGGTCGTCGGCGATCTTGAAGACCAGGCTCAGCACGCCGGCCTGGGTGTCGTTCAGCGCCAGCATGCGGGTCAGCAGCAGCGGGCCCATGTCCGACACCGTGGCGCGCACCGGGTGGCCCTGTTGGCCGAACACGTCCCACAGCGTGCTGGGGCAGGTCAGCGGCGTGGGCGTGGGCAGCCCGCGTTCGGCCAGGATGGCGGCCAGCTTGGCGCTGACCTTGCCGGGCTGGCTGACGCCGGTGAGGTCGCCCTTCACGTCGGCCATGAAGACCGGCACGCCAATGCGGCTGAAGTTCTCGGCCAGCGTCTGCAGCGTGATGGTCTTGCCGGTGCCGGTGGCGCCGGTGATCAGGCCGTGGCGGTTGGCCAGGGCGGGCAGCAGTTCGCAGCGCGTGTCGCCGTGTTGGGCGACGAGGATGGGGTCGGGCATGGCAGCGGCGCTCGGGGGTGATGGACGGGTCGCAGTCTACGGTGCGACCCGCCCCGTCAACGCCCTGAGCGCGGCTTCAAGCGGCCGGCTGGCGCCGGCGGACCAGACTGCTGACAGCCAGCGCGCCGCCCAGCATCAGCGCCCAGCTGCCAGGCTCGGGCACCGCCGCGACGGCCACGCCGGTGACGGCCAGTGCCGATGCCCCCAGGCTGTCGGGGATGTCGATGACGCCGAAGACCAGTGTGTGGCTGCCGGCGCCCAGCGGGCCGGTGGAAAAGCTGGCGTAGGCGGTTTCATCGAGCATGGGCGACAGCGAACTGCCGACGAAGGCGGCGGTCTGCACCGTCGTCAGCGTGGTCAGCGCGCCGTCCAGCACCATGAAGGCCAGGTCGTTGGCCGGACTGTTCTGCGGCTCGTTGCTCATGAACTTCCAGCTGAAGCTGATGGCTTCGCCAGCGGCCGTGCTGACCTTCTGCGCCAGACCCGAACCGACCAGGCCGCCGATGCCGCTGAGCGCACCGGCCGGCAGGCCGGCGAAGGCCTCCAGCGCCGCCGCGCCGGCCATGCTGCCGCCGAACAGGAAGCTGGCGGTGTCGGCCGTGCCCATGATGGCCTGGGCGCTGTAGCCGGCTGGCGGCGGGCCGTAGGCCGAGGCTGCATCGACGGCAACGTTGCCGGCCGTGGACCAGCCCGCCAGGCCGGACGAGAAGTCGCCGTTCGACACCGCTGCGTGGCTGCTGCTGGCCAGGCCGAAGGTGGCCGCGGTGATGACGACGATGGCACCGGCATGCAGGCTGGCGGCAGCGATGGAGGAAAGCTTGGACATGGTGGGCTCCGAAAACAAAGGTGTGATGAAAGAGGGGTGGTCGGCGCGGGTGTCGGTGCGGGCGCTCAGCGCACCGTGCCGACCTGCGAGAACTGGATGGTCTGGCTGGCTTCGATGCCCAGACCGGCCTGCACGCAGTCCAGCCTGTCGGTGCTGACCTTGGGTGCGAAAGACACCGACTTGCGCGTGTTCAGGTTGGTGCACACCGCCTTGCCGATGTCCATGCCGCTGAGCTGAACCGCCGGCAGGTTGGTCGTGGCCGTGCCGACCTGGGTGATCTGCACGCGGTCGCCGTGCACCGAAATCAGGCCCGACTTCTCGCAATCGAAATAGCCGTTGGCGTCGATGGCCGCCGACACCGACAGGCGGGTGTTCAGGTTGGCGCAGGTGACCTTGCTGCGCAGCAGGCCGATCAGGTTGCCGTCCACCGGTTTGGCGCGCTGGCCATTGATCTGCACGAAGACGTTGGTGACCAGGTCGCGCGACACGTAGATCTGCTGCTCGGGGTCCCATTGCGTGGCGCCCGGCTCGATGAGCTGACCGGTGATCAGCACCGAGGCGCCCGGGAAGGGGTCGGTCAGCAGCGTGCCGTTGTTGGGCCTGTTGACTTCGCTCGTGCCGAAGGCGTCGCGCGAGTCGGCATTCGTCTTGACGCGCACGTTGCGCCCGTCGCGCAGCAGGTTTCCGATGGCGAATTCGGCGTGGCCCGGCTTGTCGGCGCTGCCGGACGGCAGTTCCATCGCGCTGGCCAGCTGCACCTGGCGCCACGGCTGCACCTTCTGGCCCTGCACGTCGAAGAAGTCGATGCCGCCGGTCGGGTTGAAGACCAGCGCGTCGATGTGCAGCGGGCGCGGCAGCACGAAGGCCTGCAGGTTCTTCAGCACCAGGTTGGCGTTGATCAGGTTCTCGAAATTGAAGTTGAAGAAGCCGCTGGGGCTGAGCGTGCCGGTGCCGTAGCTGGGCACGCGCGGGTGCAGGGCCAGCGCCGTGCCGCCCGAATTCAGCAGCACGGCGTCGGCGATGACCACCTGGTTGGTGGTGCTGAGGATGTTTTCTTCGGCGAAGTGGGTGCCGATGTGGAACTTCTCGCCGCCGCGCACGTTGCCGGCCGTGCTGCCCGGGATGTTCGGGCTGGTCCAGGCCTTGGGCGCGTTCCAGGTCACCAGAAAGCGGTGGTAGCTGGTGCCCTTGAACATCTTGCTGCCCGCTGCGGCCACCACCGGCACGCCCCAGGGGCTGAGCGAACCCAGGTAGGTGGACACCGGGGTCAGTGTGGTGGACAGGCTCAGCACCTCCATCTGCAGCGCGGTGGCGGTGCCGGCGTTGGGGTTGATGAAGTCCCAGTTGGCCAGCGACTGCACCGTCAGGCCCACGTTGTTGGCCAGGATGCCGAAGTCCTGGTCGCTGAAGTGGCGCAGGTGGCCGACGCGGTCGCTGCAGGGGATGTTGCCGCCGGCCGGCATGATGTGGTTGGTGATCGGGTCTTCACCGGTGTGCAGCACGGTGCTGTGGGCCAGGCCGTAGTTGTGACCGGCTTCGTGCGCGGCGGTGCCGCCGATGCCGTAGGCCCAGCGGTCCAGCGTGTTGTTGGCGCCGTCCAGCGTGCCGCCGGGCGTGCCGCAGAACACGCCGTAGGAGCCGGCCCAGACGCGGGAGTGGTCGATGACGTCGGCGTCGCCGGTGTCCACCGCTTCGGCCTGGCCGAAGAGCACGCCGCTCGAATTGCCGTTGGTGTCGGCGCCGATGGCGACCATGTTGCGGCGGGCCGGCGGCGACACCAGCGCGTCGGGGTTGCTGGTGGTGGGCGTCATCACCTGCACGTTGAATTCGCAGTAGTCGGTGGCCACCACGTCGTAGATGCGGTTGCGCAGCGCGGTGGTGGTGCCGGCCGGCGGGTTGGGCAGCAGGGCGATGTCGAAGGTGCGGGCCGGCGATGTCAGGCCGGCGTAGTTCGGGAAGGTCGGGTCGTCGGTGGTCGGGAAATACAGGAAGAGCTTGTTGGGTTTGTTGGCGTTGATGGCGCCGTAGTTGTGATAGCAGGTGGGTGCGGCCTGCGCGGCGGCGGCGGTGAAGAAGCAGGCGGCCGCCAGGGCGGTGCGGATCAGGCGGGGGCGTGGGCAGAAACGGTGGGTTTGCATGGATGTCTCCGGGTGGGCTGGGGCTGAACGGGACGTCGGGCTGCGGGCCAGCCGCAGTGAACGTGCAACCACGATAGAAGTGCAAACCCTTAGGTACTAACCCCCAAACGTTGGGCTTCCCTAGCTTCACAGGGAGGCCGTCAAACAGGGGCCCCTAGCTCGACGGCTAAAATTCGCCCTCAACAGCAGGAGCGAGACATTCCATGGCGGGTCATTCCAAGTGGGCCAACATCCAGCACCGCAAAGGCCGCCAGGACGAAAAGCGCGGCAAGGCGTGGACGCGCGTGATCCGCGAAATCATGGTCGCGGCGCGCCTGGGTGGCGGTGACGTGGCCATCAACCCGCGCCTGCGCCTGGCCGTTGAAAAGGCCAAGGCCGTGAACCTGCCGGTCGATACCGTCAAGCGCAACATCGACAAGGCCACCGGCAACCTGGAAGGCGTGCACTACGAAGAAGTGCGCTACGAGGGTTACGGCATCGGCGGCGCGGCCGTCATCGTCGACTGCATGACCGACAACAAGGTGCGCACCGTGGCCGAGGTGCGCCACGCCTTCAGCAAGTACGGCGGCAATATGGGCACCGAAGGCAGCGTGGCCTTCCAGTTCAAGCACTGCGCGCTCTTCGTTTTCGCGCCCGGCACGGCCGAAGACCGGGTCATGGAAGTGGCGCTGGAAGCCGGGGCCGAAGATGTCATCACCGGCGACGACGGGTCCATCGAAGTGCTGGCCCCGCCGCACGACTTCGAAGCCGTGAAGACCGCGCTGGAAGCCGCCGGCCTGAAGGCCGAAGTGGCCGAAGTGACCTGGCGCGCCGAGAACCCCATCGAAGTGGCGGGCGAAGATGCGGTGCGCATGCAGAAGCTGCTGGACGTCATCGAAGACCTCGACGACGTGCAGGACGTGCACCACAACGCGCTCATCTCCGAATGAAAGTTCTCGTGATCGGCAGCGGCGGCCGCGAGCACGCCCTGGCCTGGAAGCTGG
>JANPHI010000081.1:0-19994 GCA_031424355.1 Betaproteobacteria bacterium | reverse complement strand
CCTTCGGTGTCGGTCGCCGCGTAGGCGTGGTCCAGCGTGAAAGCACCCGCAAAGACGCCCGAACCCATCATCACCGGCACGAAGCGCGAGCCTTCCTCGTTGGTCCAGAAGGCCACTTCGATGGGCGCTTCGGTTTCGATGCCGTGGTCGTTCAGCGTGCGCACCACCTCGATGCCCGCCAGCACGCCGTAGTTGCCGTCGAACTTGCCGCCGGTGGGTTGGGTGTCGATGTGGCTGCCGGTCATCACCGGCGGCAGGCTGTTGTTGCGGCCGGCGCGGCGCATGAAGCCGTTGCCGATCTGGTCGATGGTCACCGTCATGCCGGCCTCGCGCGCCCAGCCGGTGACGAGGTCGCGGCCCTGTTTGTCGAGGTCGGTCAACGTGAGACGACAGACGCCGCCTTTCGGTGTGGCGCCGATCTGCGCCAGTTCCATCAACGAAGCCCACAGGCGGTCACCGTTGATGCGCAAGTCGGCGACAGAGGGCTGGGTCTTCATGTCCATGGGGTGCTCCTTCAGCGAACCACGGCGCTGGGCGCCAGGTCTTGCGTGCGTTTGGCGTTGGCCTGGAAGTTCGGCCCGAAAGGCGGCCGCTTGATGTAGCGGCCGGCACCGCGCACGGCGCGCAAATCGCCGTCGGCCCAGACCAGTTTCCCCTGGCTCAGCGTGTGGCTGGCGTTGCCTTGCACGCTGCGGCCTTCGAAGATGTTGAAGTCGCCTTTGGAGAACTGCGTCTTCACCGAGATCGTCTTCGTCGCGGCCGGGTCCCACAGCACGATGTCGGCGTCGGCCCCTTCGGCGATGCAGCCTTTCTGCGGGTAGATGTTGAAGATCTTCGCGCAGTTGGCCGAGGTGATGGCGACGAATTCGCTGGGCGTCAGGCGGCCGCTGTTGACGCCCGCGCCCCAGATCACGCGCAGGCGGTCTTCGACGCCGCCGCAGCCGTTGGGGATCTTCGCGAAGTTGTCCTTGCCGGCCGCCTTCTGGTCGGCGCAGAACACGCAGTGGTCGGTGGCCGTGGTGTGCAACTGGCCGGACTGCAGGCCGCGCCACAGCATTTCCGAGTGGCCCTTCGGTCGGAACGGCGGACTCATCACATAGGCCGCAGCGGTGGCGAAATCGGGGTGGCGGTAGACGCTGTCGTCCAGCACCAGGTGGCCGGCCAGCACCTCGCCGTAGACCCGCTGGCCCCGTGCCCGCGCGCGGGCGATGGCCTCGGCCGATTCGATGCAGCTCACGTGCACGATGTAGATGGGCACGCCCAGCACGTCGGCAATCGCGATGGCGCGGTTGGCGGCTTCGCCTTCCACCATGGGCGGGCGGCTCAGCGGGTGGCCTTCGGGGCCGGTGATGCCCATCTTGGCCACCTCCTGCTGCAGCAGGAAAACCAGTTCACCGTTCTCGGCGTGCACCGTCGGCATCGCGCCCAGTTCCAGCGAACGCTTGAAGCTGTTCACCAGCGTTTCGTCGTCGCACATGATGGCGTTCTTGTAGGCCATGAAGTGCTTGAAGCTGTTCACGCCTTCCTCTTGAACCAGCGTGCCCATGTCGCGGTGCACGCTGTCGCCCCACCAGGTCACGGCGACGTGGAAGCCGTGGTCGCCGGCGGCCTTCTCGGCCCAGCCGCGCCACATGCGGTAGGCGTCCATCAGCGGCTGCTGCGGGTCGGGAATCACGAAGTCGATGATGCTGGTGGTGCCGCCGGTGAAACCGGCCGCCATGCCGTCGACGAAGTCGTCGGCGGCCACCGTGCCCATGAAGGGCAGCTGCATGTGGGTGTGCGGGTCGATGCCGCCGGGCATCACGTAGCAGCCGCCGGCGTCCAGCAGCTGCGCGCCGGTGGGGGCTTCGATGGCCGGGGCGACCCGGGCGATGCGGCCGTCCACCACCAGCACATCGGCGCGAAATTCGCGGTCGGCATTGACGACGGTACCGCCGCGTATGAGCAAAGTGGACATGACTGCGGGCTCCAGGAAAGGGCGTGCGGAGTTTGTACCGCAAACCCACCGGAAGGGGCGTGGCCGTCCGCGCGGAGGGCCACGCAGACAGCAGCGCAGACAGCAACGCAACAGCTACCATCCGCCCGGGCTGCCAGCCCTCAAAAGGACAGAAATGACGCTGAGTTTTCGCGCCCCCGTCGAAGCCACCCTGCTGGCCTGCGTGTTCGGCCTGGCCGGCTGCACCACCGTGACCCCCGAAGCGCGGACGGCGGCGCTCATCGCGCAGGCCGAAGCTGCGATGGGCAGTGCCACTTTGAAAACCCTGACCGTCACCGGGCGCGGCAGTGGCGCCAGCGTGGGCCAGGCCTACGCGCCGGGCGGCGCCTGGCCCGGTTTGCAACTGACAGCCCTGTCGCGTTCATTGAACTTCGAGACGGCCGCCTTCCGCGAGGAATTCATCCGCAGCCGCAGTGAACCGCTGGGTGGCGGCGCGGTGCCGCTGATGGGCATGGGCGACGCGCGCGGCGTGGTGCTGGCCCGCGAAAACTTCGCCTGGGACGTGAGCGCGATTGCCACCGTGGCAGCGCCGGCCACGCTGCCGACGCGCGTGCACGACCTGTGGATCAGCACACCCGCGGGGGCGATCAAGGCGGCTGCACGCATGGGCGCGCGCGCCGGCGTGCGGCGCGACTTTCTGCGCCGCTGGGACACGCTGACCTTCGGCCTGCCCGGCCAGTTCAGCGCCACGCTGGTGCTGGAAGACACCGGCTTGATCTCGCGCATCGAATCGACCGTGCCCCACGCCGTGCTGGGCGAGATGCCGGTGGTCACCCAGTTTCTCGACTACCGGCCCTATGCCAGCGTGGTGCTGCCGTCACGCATCGTGCAAGAGCAGGGCGGCTTTGCCGCACTGGACCTCACCGTCACGGCCGTGGCGGCCAATGAAGCGGTCGAGATCACCGTGCCCGACAACGTGCGCGCGGCGACCGAGGTGGTCAGCGTCGAGAAGGTGGCCGAGGGCGTGTGGTTCCTGGGCGGCGGCACGCACAACAGCGTGGCCATCGAACTGGCGGGGCAGATCGTGCTGGTCGAACTGCCGCTGCACGAAGGGCGGGCCCGCGCGGTGCTGGGAGCCGCCAACAAGCTGGTGCCGGGCAAGACCGCGCTGACGGTGGTCAACACCCACCACCATTTCGACCACGCCGGCGGCCTGCGCGTGGCAGCGGCCGAAGGCGCCACCCTGATCAGCAGCGCCTTGGCCCGGCCCTACTTCGAAGCCGCCTTCGCACGGCCGTCAAGCACCATGGCCCAGGCCGTGGTGCCAGCGGGCCGCAAGCCCAGCTTCGTGGCGGTCGACACCAAGGCCGTGCTGAACGACCCGGTGCGCCCGGTCGAGATCCACGAGCTGCAGGGCAGCGTCCACGCCCGGGGCCTGCTGGTGGTGTGGCTGCCGCGCGAGCAGTTGCTGATCGAGGCCGATGCCTACACGCCCGGTGCGCCCCCGGCGCCGGGCGAGCCTGAAGCACCGCCCCCGGCCGTGCCGAATGCCAACCACCTGAACCTGGTGCAGAACCTGGACCGCCTGGGGCTGGCGCCGCAGCGCGTCCTGCCGCTGCACGGGCGGGTGGTGCCGGCGGCCGACCTGTATGCCCAGGTGGGCCGCAAGCCGCCGCCTTAATCGTTGGCCGGCGAGACCACCAGCTGGACGTCGAGGCGCGGCGTCTTGACCTTGGGGTCGATGCGGCTCTCGACGAAGATCTTCTTCGGGTCCACACCGCGGTCGGTCAGGAAGCGGCGCAGCGACTGCAGACGGGCCGCGTTCAGGTCGTTGTCGCCCTTGCCGGCGCCGTCGATCTTCCAGTTGCCGGTGGGCACCAGCAGCGCCAGTTCGATGCGCATGCCGATCGAATCCATCATCAACTGGGTCAGCTTGGACTTGGTCGATTCGCTGAGCTGGTCCTTGACGAACAAGCCCTTTGCGGGGATGGACGCGTTGCGCGTGCGCGATTTGTCGTCGGCCACCTTGCCGGCCGGCACAGCGCCGACGGGCTTGTCACCCGGCGCAGCCCACAGCGGCAACGCCGTGGCACAAGCGGCAGCAAACAAAACGGTGCGTAGCGGGGCGAGCAAAGGTCTGTTCATGTTGTTTCCTGGACTGGACCCGATCCATTGTGGCGCCACAGCAGCCCTTGCGCACGTGCGCCACCTTCAAAGTGGGGGAGGCGCCACCGTGTAAGCCAGCGATCCGTCGGCCAATTGCACAGGGACCAGCACAGGCACCAGCACTGGCACCGCCGACGGCGGCGGGCCGGCCGCCAGCGCCGGCTTCAGCCCGGCGTCCATCAGCAGGCCGCCATCGCGCCGCGCGCATTCGGCCGCCAGCCATTCGGCCCGCTCCACGGGCGCGCCCATGCAGACCCAGGCCGCGCGGCGGGCCGTGGTGGCCGTGCCGGCCAGCACCGCGCCGCGTGCCAGGCCGATGGCCGGGGTGAGCACCGGGGTGGCCGCAGCAGCCCCGTCAGCCGGCCCGGCCGGCGAGCGTTCGGCATGGAACAGCGCCGACACCTCGGCCATGTCCTGCGCGGCCTGCAGCGCGGCCTGCGGCTCGGCGAACAAGGCCATCAGGCGGTCGCCGCTGAACTGGGTGACTTCGCCCCGGTGCGCCGCCACCGCATCGAACATCAGGGTGCACCAATTGCCCAGCATGTCCAGCGTGTCTTGCGGCGGCTGCGTGCGGGCCAGGGCGTCCGGATCGCGCAGCCGGGCCACCAGGATGGTGGCGTCGGCCAGGTGGCTGGCCTGTGCCGGCGCGCTGGGCTGCAGGCGGCGCAGGGCCGCGCCCAGCTGGTCTTGCCGCTGCTTGCGGACCAGGCTGGACTCGACCCGCGCCCGCAGCAGCCACGGGTCCACCGGCTTGTGCAGGAAATCGTCGGCACCCAGCTCGATGCAGCGCGCCACCGGGCCCACGCCGTCCAGCGCGCTGGTGACGATCACCGCCACCTCGCGCAGCGCCGCGTCGCCGGCGCGCAGCTGCAGCAGGCCAAAGCCGTCCAGCTCGGGCATGGCCAGATCCAGCAGCAGCAGGTCGTAACGCTGCGCCCGCAGCATCGCCAGCGCCTGGTGGCCGTTGTCGGCACTGTGCACGCGGTGGCCCAGCAGTTCCAGCGAGCGGCACAGCAGCAGGCGGTTGACGCGGTTGTCGTCGGCCACCAGCACGTCGCCGATCCGGGCTGCAGTGCCCGGCGGCGCCAGGTGCAGGTCGGTCGGCACCGCCACCGCAGGCCCCGGGCCGGGCGCCAGGGTGAAGCGATAGCCCAGCCCGGCCACGGTGGCGATGGCCTGTGTGCCCAGCACCCGGCGCAGGCCGGAAATCTGCACCTGCAGGTTGTTCTCTTCGACCACCAGGCCGGGCCAGACCTCGTCCAGCAGTTCGTCCTTGCTGACGACACGGTCGCGTTTGCTGACCAGCGCCCGCAGCAGGTCGAAGCCCCGGCTGCCCAGGCCGACGGGCTGGCCATCGACCAGCAGACGCCGCTCGGCTAACCGCAATTCGATGGGGCCAAACACCAGGCTGGAGGCTTGCATGCCCATGCCCGTTCAGGCCCGCGCCAGCGCACGCAGCGCCACCAGCGTGGCGGCCAGTTCCACCGCCAGCGCTGCCAGCGCCGCCGGCGCGGCCCCGTCGGCACCCGGCCCCGCCCATTCCAGCCGCCGCGCCATCTCGGCCAGCCGCTTGGCGCCAAAGGTGGCGGCGTTGCTCTTCAGCGTGTGCGCGGCCGACTCGAAGCCCTCGGCGTCACCCTGCGCCGCGGCCTGGCGCAGGCTGGCCACCAGTTGCTGCGCTTCTTCGGCGAAAGCCTCGGTCAGGCTCAGCACGAAGTCGGCCCCGGCATGGGCCTGCAAGGCTTCGAAGGTGCGCGCGTCGATCAAGGGAAAAGTCATGGCTCAGGCATCGGCAAGGGCGGGCGTGCGGGCCAGCGCGTCGACCAGGGCTGCCACACGCAAGGGCTTGCTCAGATGATCGTCCATGCCGGCGGCCAGGCACTGGGGTCTATCCCCATTCAGGGCGTTCGCCGTCATGGCGACGATGCGCGGGCGCTGCCCGGCCGGTGTTCCGGTACCGTGCCGCGCCACGATCTCGCGGGTGGCCTGCAGGCCGTCCATCTCGGGCATGCGCACGTCCATCAGCACCAGGTCGTAGGTCTGGCGCTGCACGCACTGCACGGCCTCGCGCCCGTTGCTGGCCAGGTCGGCGCGGTAGCCCAGCTGCGCCAGCAGGCGCAGCGCCAGCTTCTGGTTCACCCCGTTGTCTTCGGCCAGCAGGATGCGCAAAGGGTGGCGCGCGGCCATCTGCGGGTCCAGTTCCACCGGCGCCGAAGCCGCACGCGGGGGCAGCAGGTCGGGGGCCGCAGCCGGCGCCCGCACCGTGAACTGGAAGCAGCTGCCCAGGCCGGGCCCGGCACTGTCCGCGCGGATGGTGCCGCCCATCAACTCGGTCAGCTGCTTGCTGATGGCCAGGCCCAGGCCGGTGCCGCCGTAGCGGCTGGCGATGCTGCTGTCGGCCTGGCTGAAGCGCTGGAACAGGCGCGCCCGGCCGTCTTCGCCGAGACCGATGCCGGTGTCGCGCACGCTGAAGCGCAACTGCCCGGACTCGGCGGCCGACACCTGCAGTTCCACCTGGCCGTGTTCGGTGAACTTGACGGCGTTGCTCAGCAGGTTGAGCAGCACCTGGCGCAGGTGGGTCGCGTCGCCCACCACGGCGGCCGGCACGTCGGCGTCGATGTGGCAGGCCAGCTGCAGGCCTTTTTGCGCGGCCCGCACGCTGACCAGGTCCAGCGCCAGGCGCACGCATTCCCGCAGGTCGAAAGGCTGCTCTTCGATTTCCATCCTGCCGGCCTCGATCTTCGAGAAGTCGAGCACGTCGTTGATGATGGTCAGCAGCGCTTCGGCCGAATCGCGGATGGTCAGCGCGTGCTCGCGCTGGTCGTCGGTCAGCGCTGAATTCAGCAGCAGCCCGCTCATGCCGATGACGCCGTTCATCGGCGTGCGGATCTCGTGGCTGACGGTGGCCAGGAAGGCGCTCTTGGCCGCGTTGGCCGACTGCGCCGCCTCGCGCGCAGCCCCTTCGGCGGCCAGCTTTTGTTCCAGCCATTGCGCCTGGGTGCGGGCAGCGTCGGCCTGCAGGTCTTCCTGCATCAGGTCGGTCGCGCGGGCCAGCGCGCGCACCTCGTCGGGCCGGTAGGGGTCGGCATCGGGCCGGGTGGCCAGCAGCAGGAAGCCGGTGATGGCGTCGCGGTGGGTGATGGGCACCACCAGGCCGTCCACGCCCGCCAGCGTGGTCAAGGCATCGGGCAGGCGCCGGGCCTGGATGTGGCGCAGGTCGGCGGTGCTGAGCATCAACGACCCGGGCGCTTCGGTGGCGGTCGAGGCCAGGCGCGTGCAGCCTGCGGTCGGGCCGGCCGCGTCGACCCGGTAGACCGTGACCGCAGCGCCGCCCGCAAAGCGGCTGAGGGCACGCAGGTAGTGACCCAGCAGGGCCTGCTGCCCCTGCAGCCCGACCGCTGCGGTGGCCGCCGTCCACAGCGCTTCTTCCTTGTTGAGCCAGTTCCGGTAGAACAGTTGCTGCACGACACTTTCGGACGCCAGGCGCAGACGCGGCACGGCACCCGCGAACAGCAGCGCCAGCGGTGCCGTCACGCCGGCCGCGAAGCGCGGGTCGGCCATCACCGGCCAGTGCGCGCCCAGCAGGCGCAACAGCGCCACGCCGGACAGCAAGATGGCCAGCACCAGGCCCCACACCAGCGCGCGGTTCAGCGCGAAGCCGAAGCCGAACACGCGGTGGCGCAGCACGGCGTAGGCCAGACCGAGCATGGCGGTGATGTCCAGCGCGATCTGGACAACGGTCACGATGAGTTCGCGCTCCAGCGTGCGGCCGGGCAGCGAGTTCACCACGGCAAACACCAGATTGCTCAACAGCAGCACCGCCACGAAGGCACCGATCCAGGCCGCTCGCAGCCGGGCGGTGCCGGTGGCCTGTCGCCACCCGGCCCACAGGAAGCCGACCGCCACCACGCTGGCCAAGGTGCTGGGCGCGCGCGCGACGCGTTCGACGGTGTGCTGCCATTCCCGGGCCGACAGCGGCACCAGGCGCAGGAAGAAGGCGGCTTCGAACAGCGCCAGGGCCAGACCCACCAACAGCAGCGCGGTGTAGACCCGGCGAACCCCGGGCTTCGAGAAAAAGCGCGGCGCTTGCGGGTAGGCGATGGCGAAGTACAGGTAGGCCGCGATGCAGGCAAAGAACTGCAGGCTGGTCCCGGTCAGGAAAAAGACCGACTGGCCCCAGCCCCCCGGCAAGGACGCGCCGACGTCCGACACGCTGTACAGGGCCAGGGCCGCCACCAGCGCGCGGATCGCCGGGCTGTCCGGACGCCGCCAGCCCATCAGCACCGCGATGCCCAGGGCCATCAGGCCGTCGATCAGATTGCCGAAGCCCACGACCTGGTGCATCAGCTGCACGCGGCCGGGCAAGGCCATGGTGCGCACCTGCAGGTCGCGCGACAGCGCCTGAGGCTCTTGGGATACGACCGTGACGGGGATCAGCTCGCCCACGCCCATCGGGCGCCAGGCGTCGCCAGGGTGGTGGAAGGACACGCGGTCGCCGTTCTTCACGCCCTGGCGCGCCAGGTCGGAATCGGGGTTCAGCTTCTTCACCTCCATCAGCCAGAGCGGCCCTTCACCGCAGCACAGCCGCGCCCCCATGCCGCCGGCTGCCTCGGGCACGACGCTGCGTTCCAGGTAGGTCAGCGACCACAAGCGCAAGCCGCCGCAGCACAGGCACAGCGCCAACAGCAGCAGCTGCCAGCGCCGGGTGTTGGCGCCCGACGCCGGCGCGCCGGCAGACGGTGCGGCAACCGTGCCGTCAGACGGTGCGGCGTCTTGAAAAGCCAGGGTAGGGGTCATCGTTGCCTCCGCCCTGGAGTGGGCACGATGCGCGCGCAAACCGCCAGACCCTGCGCCTCGTTTTCAGGACGTTTCAGCGCGGCTTCAGGCGCTTTCAGGACAACCTGCCCTGCTGCAAACGACAGTCACCGCACGGCTTCAAGACACCTCGCCTGATGCCGAATTTGGCGCAGCACCCGCTGCCGCTGCCACCCACCCTGCAAAGGATTCAGCCATGTCTCACCTGTCACACCGAGCCCAAAACCCCACGGCCGCGCGCAGCGCACTGACCGCTGTCGTCGCACTCAGCGCCTGCAACGTCGCGTTGGCCGACACACCGCACAACCCGGCGGCCCGTACACAGGCCGCCATGACCGAGGCCAGTGCGCGCGGCGCACCCAGCGCAGCGCGTGCGGCGGCAGCCGGTTCCACCTTCAGCTGGCAGGGCCGGAACCTGGAGCAGTTCATCATGGACCACCAGCGCTGGATGTTTTCCATCCCCCTCGAAGTGAACGCCGCCAACCCCGTTGAGCTGGGCGCCAACTGCGGCATCAACCAGCAGGGTGCAACGTGGAATCTGCTCGGGCCGGCGCTGCCCACCTTCACGGTGAACTGCACGGTGCCGGCGGGCAAGGCCATCTTCATGCCCGCCTTGGGCTACCTCTACGACTTCCCCTGCCCCGAGCCCTACCCGCAATTGCCGCCGGGCCAGAACCTGGAAGCCTTCCTGCGCGGCCTGTCGGCGGACTTCATCGACCGCATCAGCCATATCTCGATGAGCTTCGACGGCCGGCCCGTGCGGCCCCAGCGCGCCGCCACGGGCGTCTTCTCGTTCACCGGGGCGAAGAACTGGGCCAACTACGACGTGTGCGTCACCGGTTCGCCGCAACTGGCGCAGGCCGACGGCCTGTGGCTGTACATCGACCCGCCCTCGGTCGGCCGGCACACGGTCAAGCTGAACCTGACGCACCCGGACATGGGCACCGTTGACGGCACCTGGGTGATCAACGTGGTGCGCTGAGCCTGCGTCGCAGCCCATCCAGTCCCAACCATCCAAGCATCCAACCCCAGGGAGTCTGCACATGAACACCAACCACACCACCACCCGCCGGCCAGCACCAGCCACCCCGAGCCGCCTGCTGCCACTGATGGCCACCGTGACACTGGCGGTGGCCTGCGGCGCCGCGCAAGCGCAGCAAGTGCTGGCGCCCAACGCGCCGATAGCCAGCTTCAGCCAAAGTTATCTGGCGGGCCAATTCGGACAATGGGGGAGTTCGTACCCGAACGGCGCCAACCCCACACGCGACGACACCGGCGCCTTCAGCGCACTGGGCGACCAGGGCAGCTACTTCTTCCTCGGCGCCTCGGAAAAGCAGACGCCGATCGTGCGCAACGTGACCGTGCGCCCTGACCAGACGCTGTTCATCAGCCTGCTGTCCTACATCGACTACACCGGCCCCGGCGTTGAAACCGAGGCCGCGCTGCGCGAAGAAGTCGGCTATGCGCTGGGCATCGTCAGCAACATGACGCTGACCGTGGACGGCGTACCCGCGCTGATGCCGGCCGGCTACTCGTCGCTGCAGGCCTTCCGCCAGTCGTCGCCGCTGTTCCCCATCACCTTCATCGACAACAACATCTACGGCCTGCCCGCTGCGGTGTTGCCAGCCATCGTCGAAGGCTATTTCGTCGGGCTGCAGGGCTTGCCGGCGGGCCAGCACCAACTGCACTTCACCGCGTTTTCAGAGCCGACGGGGCCCTTCACCGGCTTGTTCTCGCTCGCCCAGGACATCACCTACAACGTGACCTCGGTGCCCGAGACCAGCTCGCTGGCGATGATGGGTCTGGGGCTGGCGGCCATTGCGGCGGGGGCGCTGCGGCGGCGGCGCCTCAGCGCCCCATGATCCCGAACAGCTCCACCTCAAAGCGCAAGGTGGCGTTGGCCGGCACCGCCGGTGGCGAACCGTCCCTGCCGTAGGCGATCTCGGGCGGGCAGGTCAGCACGGCCTTGGCCCCCACGCGCATGCGCTGCACGCCCTCGGTCCAGCAAGGGATGACCGAGTCCAGCGTGAAGGCCGCGATCTGGCCGCGCTTGTAGCTGCTGTCGAACTCCTTGCCGTTGGGCAAGGTGCCGCGGTAGTGCACGCGAACCAGGTCGCTGGCCGTCGGCAGGGCCCCGTCACCGGGCCGCAGTTCACGGAACACCAGCCCACTGGCGGTGACCACCGCGCCGGGCTCTTTGGCGGCGCGCTGGGCGAAGGCGCTGGGGGTCGTCTGCGCGTGGACCAGCGGGGCTGCGGCCAGGCCGAGGGCCAGCGCGACAGCGAGCGCAGGCAGCCGGTGTGCCAGGGTTGATCGGGCGATTCGGCTGGCGGTCAGGGGCTTCATCACCGCACCCTCAGCCCGCCGCCGTCACGCGCATCGGGTTGTTCGGGTGCGCCGTCCAGTCCCGCTTCTCGCCCGACACGGGCAGGCCGGTGCGCGCATCCACCTCGCCCGGCGCCAGCGTGCGCAAGGTGATGCATTCAGGCACCGGGCAGACCAGCACGCACAGGTTGCAGCCGACGCATTCGTCTTCCTTCACCTCGAAATGGCGCACGCCATTCTTCGTGGCCGTGATGGCCTGGTGCGAGGTGTCTTCGCAGGCGATGTGGCAGCGCCCGCACTGGATGCAGCTGTCCTGCGCGATGACGGCCTTGCTGGTCGCATTCAGGTTCAGGTGCTGCCATTCGGTGACCGTGGGCAGCGCGCGGCCCTGGAAGTCGGCGGTGGTCTTGAAACCCATGCTGTCCATGTATTCAGACAGACCGTCGGCCATGTCCTGCACGATCTTGAAGCCGTAGGTCATCGCGGCGGTGCAGACCTGCACGTTGCCGGCGCCCAGGGCGATGTAGTCCAGCGCGTCGCGCCAATGGCCCACGCCGCCGATGCCCGAGATGGGCAGGCCGGCCGTGGCCGGATCACGCCCGATCTGCGCCACCATGTTCAGCGCGATGGGCTTGACGGCCGGGCCGCAGTAGCCGCCGTGCGAACCCATGCCGCCGGTGGACGGGCTCATCGTCAAGGTGGCCGGGTCCACGCCCATGATGGAGGTGATGGTGTTGATCAAGGACACCGCGTCGGCGCCGCCCTTCTTGGCGGCGCGGGCCGGCATGCGGATGTCGCTGATGTTGGGCGTCAGCTTCACGATCACCGGCAGCCGGCTGTAGTGCTTGCACCAGGCGGTGACCATCTCGATGTACTCGGGCACCTGGCCCACGGCCGCACCCATGCCGCGTTCGCTCATGCCGTGCGGGCAGCCGAAGTTCAGCTCCACGCCGTCGCAGCCGGTGTCTTCCACCATCGGCAAGATGGCCTTCCAGGCGCTTTCGGTGCAGGGCACCATCAGGCTGACCACCACCGCGCGGTCGGGCCACTGCCGCTTGACGTCGCGGATCTCGTCCAGGTTCGTCTGCAGCGGCCGGTCGGTGATCAGTTCGATGTTGTTGAAGCCCAGCAGCTTGCGGTCGGGCGTCAGCAGCGCGCCGTAGCGCGGGCCGCTGACGTTGACGATGGGCGGGCCGTCTTCGCCCAGCGTCTTCCAGACCACGCCGCCCCAGCCGGCTTCGAAGGCGCGGTGGATGTTGATGGCCTTGTCGGTGGGCGGCGCGCTGGCCAGCCAGAAAGGGTTCGGGCTGGTGATGCCGGCGAAGGTGTTGCGCAGGTCGGCCATGGTCAAGCTCCGGCGTTCAGGTCAGCAGTCACATCAAAGTGGATGGCGGCAGCGGCACGCTTGCCGTCTTCCACCGCTTCAACGGTCAGGTCGCGGCCACCGGCGCGGCAGTCGCCGCCGGCGTAAAGCCCGGGCACGCCGGTGCGGCCGTCGTCGTCGGCCAGCACGCGGCCGCCTTGCAGCCGCAAACCGGCGGCGCTGAAGACGGTGTCGTCCAGCTTCTGGCCGATGGCGCGCAGCACGACGTCGGCGGCGAAGACGGCCTCGCCGCTTTCGCTGCCTTCGCGGCCCGCGCGCGCAAAACGCACGCCCGTGACCTGCGCGCCGCTGCCGACGATTTCCACCGGCGTCAAATGGTGGTGCAGCGTGACGCCCCGCGTCTGCGCCCAGTGCTGTTCCGACAGCGAAGCGCCCATGGTTTCCGGCCCCCGGCGGTAGACCATATGCACGCTGTCGGCGCCCAGCAGCTTGCATTGCACGGCCGCGTCGATGGCCGTCATGCCGCCGCCGATGACGACGACGCGCTGGCCCACCGGCACCGCCGCCACATCGGCCGCCTGGCGCAGTTCGGCGATGAAATCGACCGCGTCGCGCACGCCTTGCAGCGCCTCGCCCGGTATGCCCAGGTGCGGCGTGCGGCTCAGGCCGACGGCCAGGAAAACCGCGTCGAAGCCGTCGCGCAAAGTCTGCAATTGCGCGGCCGTTTGCAACTGCCAGTCCAGTTGCAAGGTGATGCCACCGATCTGCAGCAGCCAGTCGATCTCGGCCTGCGCAAAACCGCCCGCCATCTTGTAGGCGGCCAGGCCGTATTCGTTCAAGCCGCCAGCGGCGGGGCGCGCGTCGTGGATGACCACGTCATGCCCGCGCCGCGCCAGCATGAAGGCGCAGGCCAGGCCGGCCGGGCCGGCACCGACCACGGCGATGCGCTGGCCGGTGGGCGCGGCGCGCGTGAACAGTGCGGTCACCGGCCGGTCCATCACCGCATCGACGGCGTAACGCTGCAGCCGGCCGATTTCCACCGGCTTGCCCTGCTGCGTGGTGCGCACGCAGGCCTGTTCGCACAGCACCTCGGTCGGGCAGGCACGGGCGCAGGTGCCGCCCAGCGGGTTGGCGTCCAGGATGGCGCGCGCCGCGCCGCGCAGGTTGTCGTCGGCAATGCGCTGGATGAAGCTGGGCACGTCGATGCCCGTGGGGCAGGCGGTGATGCAAGGTGCATCAAAGCAATACAAACAGCGCTCGGCTTCAACCAGCGCCTGCGTGCGCGA
The DNA here is from genome assembly GCA_031424355.1 of Betaproteobacteria bacterium. Taxonomy (GTDB): domain Bacteria; phylum Pseudomonadota; class Gammaproteobacteria; order Burkholderiales; family Burkholderiaceae_C; genus Rubrivivax. The sequence goes on along the minus strand of JANPHI010000081.1, from coordinate 6,142 downwards.
CAGGCGCGGCGCGGCGTCGGCAAAGGCCTGTGCGAACTGCGCCGGGGTACGCCGCCCGGCACGGATGTCGGACGCGGGGCTGGGGTGTTCGGCCATGGGGCGTGCTCCTGAGATGTGCGGGGTGGGCGCGGCCCGGACGGACCTTCAACCAAAGACCATGGTACGCAACCGCTGTGCCACGCCAGGCGGCCGCTCGACCTACCGCTGCGGGCCGAGGCGCCCGGCCATGCGGTTCACCGCCTCAGACAACCCAGGCAAATCCTGTTCGACCACGAGCCAGATCGCGCCGATGTCGATGCCCAGATAGCCATGCACGATCACATTGCGGAACCCGGCCAGTTCGCGCCATGGCACCTGCGGCTCCGTGCCCTTGATCTCGCCCGACAGACGCTGGCTGGATTCGGCCAGCGTCTGCAGATTGCGGATCACCGCGTCTTGCACCAGTCGCGACGCATCAAAGTGCGCTCGGTCAGACAGCGTGTACTCGACGATCCGGTCCAAACAGTCGCGCATGTGCGCCAGCAGCACCCCATCCGCCTCGGCGCCGGGTCTCACAGTGGAACGGCGTCGGCCACCACGCGGGCGCGCAAAGCAGGGTGCAGGCTCGCTTCAGTGGCCACATCCACCCGGCGGCCCAGCAAAGCCTGGGCATCCAGCAGCAGCCCGCCCAGGGCGAGGCCGCTGGTCCCCGGATTCAGGGTCACGAGCAGGTCTACGTCGCTGTCGATGTTGCTGTCGCTCCGGCTCATCGACCCGAACACCCGGATGTCCGTCAACCCCCGCTTGCGAGCCAGGGCCAGCAGTTCGGCGCGGTGCGCTTCAATCAAGGGATGCATGACCGTCAGTGTAGCCAAGCCGGGTCGGCATGCCGTCATGGCACACCGGGGCAGCGGCGGGTCGCCGCATCGGACGCTGCACGGTGGGCCGTGGGGTCATCCTGGCGGCGCGCGACGGTGCCCCGTTGGCATGGAACTGGCTTCGATGATTCAGAATGAGCCGGCCCGCTTTTCCCCTGTCCCCCGCTGTGCAAACCGAGCCTGCACCCATGACTGAAACCGAGTTGGCGGTTGCCGTGCGCCGCGCCAGCGTGGTCTACCCGTCGGCCGACGGGGCGGTGCACGCGTTGCACGAGATCGACCTGGCCATCGCACCCGGCGAATTCGTCGCGCTGATCGGCCCTTCGGGCTGCGGCAAGACCACGCTGCTGCGCGTCATCGCCGACCTGGAACCGATCAGCGCCGGCAGCGTGCGGGTGAATGGTCTGAGCCCGCACGAAGCCCGGCTGGCGCGGGCCTACGGCTACGTCTTCCAGTCGCCGGCGCTCTTCCCGTGGCGCAACGTGCTGGCCAATGTGATGCTGCCGCTGCAGATCCAGGGCCGCAACGCCGACGACTGCCGCACGGTGGCCATGGAGCAACTGGCGCGCGTGGGCCTGCAGGGCTTCGAACGCAAATACCCGTGGCAGTTGTCGGGCGGCATGCAACAGCGCGTGTCCATCGCCCGCGCCCTGGGTTTCGAACCGCGCATCCTGATGATGGACGAGCCTTTCGGCGCGCTGGACGAGATCACGCGGGATCGTTTGAACGAGCAACTGCAGCAACTCTGGCAGCGCGAGAACCAGGCTGAAAAGAAACGCACGGTCGTCTTCGTCACCCACTCCATCGCCGAAGCGGTGTACCTCGCTACGCGCATCGTCGTGATGTCGCCGCGGCCGGGGCGCATCGTGGCCGACATCCGATCGCCGTTGCCCGAAACACGGCACCTGGGCTTGCGCGACACGCCGGAGTTCATCGCGGTGGCGCATCAAGTGCGGTTGGCGCTGGGTGAAGGACACGGCCCCGATGCCTAAGACCGGCGCGGCCGCATCGACAGGCCCGGTGCTGCTGGTGCTGGGCTGCGTGCTGCTGCTCTGGTACGCGGGCGCCGTGGGCCTGAACGCCAGCGGCGTGATCGAACGGGTGCTGGCCGACAAGCCGGGCTGGACCGCCACGGACCTGGTCGTTGCGACGATGACGATGGAGCGGCCGATGCTGCCCGCGCCGCACCAGGTGGCGGTGGACCTGTACAGCAGCATCGTGGACTGGCCGCTCGACTCGCCGCGCAACCTGCTCTTCCACGCCGCCGTGACGGCGCAGTCCACGCTGGTGGGCTTCGTGCTGGGCACGCTGCTGGGCGTGCTGCTGGCGGCGGCCATCGTGCACAGCCGCACGCTGGACCGCGCGCTGCTGCCGTGGATCGTGGCCTCGCAGTCGGTGCCGGTGCTGGCCATCGCGCCCATCGTGCTGGTCATCCTGGGCAGCCTGGGTTTGTCGGGCGTGGCGCCCAAGGCGGCCATCGCGATGGTTCTGTGCTTCTTCCCGGTCACGGTGGCCATGATCCAGGGCCTGCGCTCGCCGCAGCGCATCGAAGCCGAGTTGATGCACACCTACGCCGCTTCGAAGCTGCAGGCCTTCTGGCTGCTGCGCCTGCCGGCCGCCCTGCCCTTTTTGTTCCCGTCGCTGCGCATCGCCATCGCCGCCGGCCTGGTCGGCGCGATGGTGGCCGAGCTGCCCACCGGCGCACAGGCCGGCCTGGGTGCGCGGCTGTTGACCGGGTCTTACTACGGCAACACCGTGGGCATCTGGTCGGCGCTGGTCTTGTCGGCGCTGTTGGGTTTGACCTTGACGGCAGCGGTGGCCGGCGCCGAGAAGCTGGTCATGCGCAAGCGGCAACACGCATGACCGACTTTTCAACGCCGACCATCACGCTGCTTTTTGCGGCCGCGCTGGCGCTGGCCGTCTTCAGCGTGCGGCGCTGCGCCGCCACCTCCGGCCCGCGTTGGGCCAGTCCCTACATGGGAACACTCACGGCCGCACTCTTCGGCCTGTGGGTGCTGTTCTTCTGGGAAGCGGGCGTGGCGGTGTTCGACGTGCCGCGCGTGCTGCTGCCGGCGCCGTCGGCCATCGCCGCTTCGATGGGGGAACACGCGGCCACGCTGGGCCGCGACTTCGTGCAGACGGTGCTGAAGGCCGTGCTCGTCGGCTGGATCGTCGGCTCGGGCCTGGGCTTCGCGGTGGGCCTTTGCATCGACAGGCTGCCCTTTTTGCAGCGCGGCCTGCTGCCGGTGGCTTCGCTGACCAGCACCATCCCGCTGGTGGCGGTGGCGCCCATCATGGTGATGTGGTTCGGCTTCGAGTGGCCGTCGAAAGCTGCCGTCGTCGTGCTGATGACTTTCTTCCCGACGCTGGTGGCCACGCTGGCCGGCCTGCAGGCCGCCGGCCGCATCGAGCGCGAACTGATGCACAGCTACGCGGCCAGCTACACGCAGACCCTGCGCGACCTGCGCCTGCCCTGCGCGGTGCCCTACATCGTCAGCGCGCTGAAGGTGAACGCCACGCTGGCGATGATCGGCGCCATCGTCGCCGAGTTCTTCGGCTCGCCCACCGTGGGCCTGGGTTTTCGCATCAGCACCGAGGCCGCGAAGATGAATCTGTCGCTGGTCTGGGGCGCCATCGTCGTGGCCGCCGTCAGCGGCTCGGTGGCCTACACCTTGCTCGTCAGGCTGGAACGCCGCCTGGCCTTCTGGCACCCTTCAGTTCGCCGTTCATGACCCATTCCACTCAACCCCCGAGGAGCTCACCGTGATGAAGAAGCTGATCGCCGCCGCCGCAGCCGCCACCCTGTTGCTGGCCGGCACGGCCCAGGCCGCCGACAAGTTCACCGTGCAGATGAAGTGGGTGCCGCAAGCCCAGTTCGCCGGCTACTACGTGGCGGCCGCCAAGGGCTACTACAAGGACGAAGGCCTGGACGTGACCATCAAGCCCGGCGGCCCCGACGTGAGCCCGGTGCAGGTGCTGGCCGGCAACGGCGCCGACGCCATCGTCAACTGGATGCCCGATGCACTCGCCGCGCGCGAGGCGGGTGTCCCGCTGGTCAACATCGCGCAGATCTTCAACCGCAGCGGCCTGATGCTGACCTGCAAGAAGGCCAGCGGCGTGAGCAAGCCCGCGGACCTGAAGGGCAAGACGCTCGGCGTCTGGTTCGGTGGCAACGAATACCCCTTCCTGAACTGGATGGCCAAACTGGGCTTCAAGCCCGACACCGACATCAAGGTGCTGAAGCAGGGCTTCAACGTCGACCCGCTGCTGCAGAACCAGGCCGCGTGCATCAGCACCATGATCTACAACGAGTACTGGCAGGTCGTTGACGCGGGTGTGAAGGAAGCCGACCTGGTGACCTTCTTCTACGAAGACCAGGGCGTGGCTTCGCTGGAAGACGGCCTGTACGTGCTGGACAGCAAGTTGAAAGACCCGGCCTTCGTCGCGCGCACCGCGAAGTTTTTGCGCGCCACGCTGAAGGGCTGGAACGAGGCCGTGAAAGACCCGGCCGGCGCGGCCAAGATCGTCGTCGCGGCCGACCCCTCGGGCAGTGCCACGCTGAAGGTGCAGCAGCGCCAGATGGACAACGTGGCCAAGCTGATCACCACCGCCAACACGCCAAAGATGGGCTACCTGGAACCCGTCGCCTACGAACGCACCGTGAAGGTCTTGATGGCCGGTGGCAGCTCACCCGTCATCAAGAAGGACCCGGGCAAAGCCGGCTACAGCCACGCGGTGTGGGAAGCGGCGACGAAGAAATGAACGCCGCCCGAGCCTGATGCGGTTTGCACGTGCGCAGTGCCGAGCGCGTCCGCGCGAAGCAACTGCTGCACGTTCCGATGGCGCATAACGCACTTTGTGTTGTGAGCGCGCTGCAAAGATGCGCTATGCGTGCGCGTAAGTCCCTCTGCACAGCGTAGATTCGCGGGCACTGCAAATGTCCGCAGAAGTCCGTTCACATCAAAGGAAAAACATGGCCACCCGCAAGACCACCAAGAAGTCTGAACTCGCAACCGCTGGCGCGCACCTGGGCACCGCCGCCAAGGAAGTCGGCACCGCCGTGTCGCACAAGATCGAAGCCATGGGCGACGCCGTGTCGGCCAGCATGGGCAAAGCGAAGAAGAGCGTGATGAAGCAAGGCGCCAAGGTGCAAGCCAAAGTGGGCGGCCTGGTGAAGGCTGCTGAAAAGCAACTCGCCAGCGTGCAGGCGCAGTTGTCGAAGGCCGGCGCATCGGCCGAGAAGTCGGTGAAGGCCGCCGAGAAGAAGCTGGAAGCCACCAAGCGCAGCACCGGCAAGCAACTGGCTTCGTTGCAGGTCAGCGCCGAGAAGAAGGCCAAGGCCCTGCAGAAGGCCATCGAGAAAGAAGCCACCGCCGTGAAGAAGGCCATGGGCATGAAGGCCAAGGCCGCCGCGCCGGCCAAGGCCCCTGCCAAGAAGGCCGCCGTGAAGGCCCCGGTGACGAAGAAGGCCGCCGCGCCGGCACCCGTGGCCAAGAAGGCTGCCGTGAAGGCGCCCGCAGCCCCGAAGGCGGCTGTGAAGTCGGCCGCCAAGCCGGTGGTGAAGGCCGCTGCCAAAAAGGTCGTGGCCAAGAAGGCCGCCAAGTAAGACGGCAGCCCCTCAGGCAGGCCGCTGCGGCGCCTGCCTGAAGGCTGGTGCGAACGTTCGCTTCGCACCGGCCTGAACCTTGCTAAATCTCCGGTGCCGCTGCACCCCGCGCGGCAACTGGAGCTTCCATGGCCAAGATTCCCCCCGGCGTCGGTCCGCGGTTTCCGCAAGTGGTGGTGCTGTTCGGCGCCACCGGCGACCTCGCACGGCGCAAGCTGCTGCCCGGCTTGTACCACCTCGTCAGTGCCGGCTTCATACCGGGCTGCCGGATCATCGGCGTGTCGCTCGACGACTTCGATGCCGACGGCTTTCGCAGCTTCACGCGCACGGCCCTCACCGAATTCTTCGCACGCAAGGTCAACGACGCCGACTGGGACGCCTTCGCGCGCTGCCTGGATTACGTGCCGCTGGCCGCCGGCCCTGTCGCGCTGAAGGCCGCTGTCGATGCGGCCGAGCTGACCTTCAGCGGCGAGAGCCGCCGCCTGCACTACCTGAGCGTGCCGCCTTCATCGGCGCTGCCGGCGGTGCGCCTGCTGGGTGAGGCCGGCCTGGTCGAGCGTTCGCGCATCGTGATGGAAAAGCCCTTCGGCACCGACCTGGCCAGCGCGGTCACGTTGAACCGCAAGCTGCATGAAGTTTTTTCGGAAGAGCAGATCTTCCGCATCGACCACTTCCTGGG
>JANPHI010000080.1:0-5626 GCA_031424355.1 Betaproteobacteria bacterium | reverse complement strand
CACCAACGCGTTCATCAACACGGGCGACGGCCTGGGCATGGCGGCGCGCGCCGGCATTCCGCTGGAAGACATGGAGTTCTGGCAGTTCCACCCCACCGGTGTGCACAACGCCGGCGTGCTGCTGACCGAAGGCTGCCGCGGTGAAGGCGCCATCCTGCGCAACAGCAACGGCGAACGCTTCATGGAGCGTTACGCGCCGACGCTGAAAGACCTGGCGCCGCGCGACTTCGTGTCGCGCTGCATGGACCAGGAAATCAAGGAAGGCCGAGGCTGCGGTCCGAACAAGGACTACATCAACCTCGACCTGACCCACCTGGGCGGCGACACCATCCTGAAGCGCCTGCCCAGCGTCTTCGAGATCGGCCACAACTTCGCCAACGTCGACATCACCAAGGAACCGATCCCCGTGGTGCCGACCATCCACTACCAGATGGGTGGCATCCCGACCAACATCCACGGCCAGGTGGTGATGCCGAAAGACGGCAACCCCAACGCGGTGGTCAACGGCTTCTACGCCGTCGGCGAATGCAGCTGCGTCAGCGTGCACGGCGCCAACCGCCTGGGCACCAATTCGCTGCTCGACCTGCTGGTCTTCGGCCGCGCGGCGGGCAACCACATCGTCGAGTTCAACCAGAAGAACAAGACCCACAAGGATCTGCCGGCCGACGCCGCCGACGCCTCGCTGGCCCGCCTGGCGCGCCTGGACAGCAGCACCAGCGGCGAATACGCGCAAGACGTGGCGAACGACATCCGCGACACCATGCAGCAGCACGCCAGCGTGTTCCGCACCCAGGCCATGATGGACGAGGGCGTGGTCAAGATCGAAGCGTTGGCCGAGCGCGTGAAGTCCATCGGTTTGAAGGACAAGAGCAAGGTCTTCAACACCGCGCGCATCGAGGCGCTGGAAGTCGACAACCTGATCGAAAGCGCCCGCGCCACCATGGTCTCGGCGGCGGCCCGGCGGGAAAGCCGCGGCGCGCACAGCGTGGACGATTACGGCGATACCGCCGAGCACCCGAACGGCCGCAACGACGAGGTGTGGATGAAGCACACGCTGTGGTATTCCGAAGGCAACCGCCTGGACTACAAGCCGGTGCAATTGAAGCCGCTGACGGTGGATTCCGTTCCGCCCAAGGTCCGCACTTTCTAAAGAGCAAGCACACCATGGCCCTGCGCACTTTCCAGATCTACCGCTACGACCCCGACACCGACGAGAAGCCGCGCATGCAGACGCTGCAGGTCGAACTCGACGGCCACGAACGCATGCTGCTCGACGCGCTGAACAAGCTGAAGGCCGTCGATCCGAGCTTGAGCTTTCGCCGCAGCTGCCGCGAAGGCGTCTGCGGTTCTGACGCGATGAACATCAACGGCAAGAACGGTCTGGCCTGCCTGACCAACATGTTGACGCTGCCGGGCACCATCGTTCTGAAACCCCTGCCGGGGCTGCCCGTCATCCGCGACCTGATCGTCGACATGACGCTGTTCTTCAAGCAATACCACTCGATCAAGCCCTACCTGGTCAACGACACGCAGCCGCCCGAGAAAGAGCGCCTGCAAAGCCCCGAAGAGCGCGACGAACTGAACGGCCTGTACGAGTGCATCCTGTGCGCCTCGTGCTCGACCAGCTGCCCCAGCTTCTGGTGGAACCCCGACAAGTTCGTCGGCCCGGCCGGTCTGCTGCAGGCCTACCGCTTCATCGCCGACAGCCGCGACCAGGACACCGCCGGCCGCCTGGACAACCTGGAAGACCCGTACCGGCTCTTCCGCTGCCACACGATCATGAATTGCGTCGATGTCTGCCCCAAGGGTCTGAACCCCACGAAGGCCATCGGCAAGATCAAGGAGTTGATGGTTCGCCGGACCATCTAGTCCTGATGATGGAAGCGCTGTTGGGGGTTCGGGAACTGAGCAAGCTGAAGTGGCGTTGCCGCCGCGGTTTGCTGGAAAACGACCTCTTCATCCAGCGCTTCTTCCAGCAGTACGAGGAGACGATCACGACAAGGCAGGCCGCAGGGATCACCACCCTGATGGACCTGGCCGACAACGACCTGCTGGACCTGCTGCTCCGCCGAAAAGAGCCGCAGGGCGAGGTCGATACCGCCGAGGTGCGGGATGTGCTGGCACAGATGCGCCGGCCGTTTCCCACCCTACCGAACTGATGAAAGGTTAGCCGCGATGACTCCCTCCGACGTGAAAGCCACCCTGTCGTTCTCGGACGGCAGCCCCAGCATGGAGCTGCCGCTGTACAAGGGCAGCATAGGCCCGGATGTCATCGACATCCGCAAGCTGTACGCCCAGACCGGCAAGTTCACCTACGACCCCGGTTTCCTGAGCACGGCCTCGTGCAACAGCACCATCACCTACATCGACGGTGACAAGGGCGAACTGCTGTACCGCGGCTACCCCATCGAACAGCTGGCGCAGAACTGCGACTTCCTGGAAACCTGCTACCTGCTGCTGAAGGGCGACCTGCCCGACGCGACGCAGAAGAAGGGTTTCACCAAGCTCGTCACCAACCACACGATGGTCAACGAGCAGATGAACTTCTTCCTGCGCGGCTTCCGTCGGGACGCGCACCCGATGGCCGTGATGACCGGCCTGGTCGGCGCGCTGTCGGCCTTCTATCACGACAGCACCGACATCCACAACGCGGAACACCGCGAGATCAGCGCCATCCGCCTGATCGCCAAGATGCCCACGCTGGTGGCCATGGCCTACAAGTACGGCATCGGCCAGCCCTTCATCTACCCGCGCAACGACCTGTCGTATTCGGCGAACTTCATGCACATGATGTTTGCCACGCCGTGTGAAGCCTACGAGCCGAATGAAGTGCTGGTGCGCGCCATCGACCGCATCTTCATCCTGCACGCCGACCACGAACAGAACGCCAGCACCTCCACCGTGCGCCTGTGCGGCAGTTCGGGCACCAACCCGTTTGCGGCCATCGCGGCGGGCGTGGCCTGCCTGTGGGGCCCGGCGCACGGCGGTGCCAACGAGGCGGCGCTGAACATGTTGAAGGACATCCAGCGCAACGGCGGCGTCGAGAAGATCGGCGAATTCATCAAGCAGGTGAAGGACAAGAACTCCAGCGTCAAGCTGATGGGCTTCGGACACCGCGTCTACAAGAACCACGACCCACGGGCCACGCTGATGCGCGAGACCTGCCACGAAGTGCTGCAGGCCACCGGCCTGGGCGACGACCCGCTGTTCAAACTGGCCATGGCGCTGGAGAAGATCGCGCTGGAAGACGACTACTTCATCAGCCGCAAGCTCTACCCGAACGTGGACTTCTATTCGGGCATCGTGCAAAGCGCGCTGGGCATCCCGGTCAGCCTGTTCACCGCCATCTTCGCGCTGGCCCGCACGGTGGGCTGGATCGCGCAGCTGAACGAAATGATCGGCGACCCGGAATACAAGATCGGTCGCCCGCGCCAGCTCTTCGTCGGTTCGCCGCGCCGCGACGTGGTGCCCATCGCCAGCCGCTGACACGCCAGCGCCCACGAAAAAGGCCACCGCAAGGTGGCCTTTTTTTGTGGCGCGCGCGCTTACTTCAAGCTGTTGGCCAAGAGGCCGACGATGCGCTTGGCGTTGTCGCCGACATCGGCGGCGCCGGTGGCGGTCTGCACCGACAGGTTGGTTTTCTCGCCCGCGTTCTTCAGCACGATGCGGTAGCGCACGGCCGCAGCCGGGTTGGTGCCGTCGCCGAAGAGCTTGGACCACCAGCTGGGTTCTTCCTTGTCGGCGTACTTCGGGTCGATGTAGCGCACGTAGTAGATGCCCGAAGCGCGGTCGCGGTCTTCCACCGAGAAGCCGCCGCGGTCCAGGGCCAGGCCGACACGGCGCCAGGCGCGGTCGAAGGGTTCCTCGATGACCAGCGAGGTGGCCTGCGGCGTTTCGGCGATGCGCGCCTTGCCCAGGGCTTCGGGGGCGGATGCCGCTGCCGCCACCACCGGCGCCGCTGCCGCCGGCTGGCCCTTGTTGGCCAGTGCCAGCATCAGGCTGCTCAGCAGTTCGGCTTCCAGCTGCGGGTCGTTGGCACGCGGGCGCCAAGCGGTGGATTCCTTGCGCTCCGAGGTGTAGACCTCTTCCATGCCGCGGTGCGTGATGTAGATCTCGCTGCCGCCGGCCGTGCGTTCGACGCGGGTGCGGTACAGGTCGCGCTCACCGCTGTCGTACAGGCCACTGAACAGGCGGCCGATGGTGTTGCGGATGGGGTCGTTCTGCAGCTTGGCCTTGTTCTCGGCCCAGTCGGTTTCCATCACGCCGGTCTGTGCGTTTTCAGCCGCCAGCTTCAGGCCGCGTTGCTCCCAGAAGGCCTTCAATTGCGGCCACAGCTGTTCGGGCGTCTGGGTGGTGACCAGCCAGCGCTGCTGGCCTTCGCGGGCGATGCGCATGCCGTCCAGGCTGCTCAGGGCCACGGCGCCAGCGGGTGCGCTGGCGACCGGTGCGGCGGTGGGGGCCACGCCCGGCTGGCGCGCGCCCGAGGCGCTGATGACGCCGCCTTGCGGCTGGTAGCGCGCGTCACGCGCCAGCTGCGTCAGGTCGGGCGGCACGTCCAGCGGCTGCGTCCGGGCGGCCGTCGTGCGGTAGTCGACCTTGTCGCCGCTGAAGAGGCCTTCGATGGACGAACAGCCTGCCAGCGTGGCGGCGATGGCGGCCGTCAGCAGGGTGGCCGCGAGCCGGGCGGGTGGTGCGGCAGTAAGAAGATTCACGTTCGAGGTCTCCGCGTCGGCCGTTGGTGACGGCCGCGACTGGTACGGGCTGGTGTGGAAAAGGCCGGAATCGGACAAACGGCCGGTGGGGTGGTTCAGCGTGCCAGGCCGGCTTCGCGCAGGGCTTGCGCCACCTGCGCCTGGCCGGCCTCGGTCAGCGGTGTGATGGGCAGGCGCAGCGCGGCGCCGCACAGACCCAGTTGGGCCATGGCCCATTTGGCGGGCGCCGGGCTGGGTTCACAGAACAGCTGCTTGTGCAGCGGCAGCAGGCGCAGGTGCAGGGCGGCGGCGGTGCGTGCGTCACCGGCGATGGCCGCCTTGCACAGCTCGGCCATCAGGCGCGGGGCGATGTTGGCCGTGACGCTGACGTTGCCGTGGCCGCCCATCAGCATCAGGGCCACGGCGGTGCCGTCGTCGCCCGAGTAGATGCTGAAACCCTGCGGTGCATGCTTGATCAGCTGGCAGGCGCGCTCGATGTTGCCGGTGGCTTCCTTGACGCCGACCACGCCCGGCACGGCGGCCAGGCGCAAGGTCGTCTCGGGCTGCAGGTCGGCCACGGTGCGGCCGGGCACGTTGTACAGCACCATCGGCAGGTCCACCGCCTCGGCGATGGCCTTGAAGTGCTGGTAGATGCCTTCCTGCGAAGGCCGGTTGTAGTAGGGCACGACCGACAGGTGGCAGTCGGCGCCGACCCTCTGCGCGTAGCGCGTGAGTTCGATGGCTTCGGCCGTGGAATTGGAACCAGTGCCGGCCATCACGGGCACGCGTTTCGCGGTGTGTTCGACGGCGACGCGGATGATTTCGCAGTTCTCTTCGGTCGACACCGTGGGCGATTCACCGGTGGTGCCGACCACGCCGATGCAGTCGGTGCCTTCCGCGATATGCCAGTCGATCAGGCGGCGCAGCGCGGCGTA
>JANPHI010000079.1:0-35603 GCA_031424355.1 Betaproteobacteria bacterium | reverse complement strand
ACGCTGGACGCCGCGCTGCGCCACCGCAAGCTGGTGCTGCTGGTGGCTTTGCTGACCTTCATCGCCACGGTGTGGCTGTTCATGATCATCCCCAAGGGCTTCTTCCCCGAGGAAGACATCGGGCAGATCCAGTGCCAGACCGAATCGGCCGAAGACACGTCCTTCCCGGCCATGGTGCAGCTGCAGGAACGCGCGGCGCTGATCGCCCGCGGCGACCCGAACGTGCTGGCCGTCAGTTCCTTCAACGGCGGCCAGGGTTCGCAGAACACCGGCCGCATGTTCATCACGCTGAAAGACCGCGCCGACCGCCAGCCGATGAAGCAGGTCGTCGAAGGCCTGCGCCGCAAGTTCCGCGATGTGGCCGGCCTGAACGTGTTCATGCGCCCGGTGCAGAACCTGCAGCTCGGCGGGCGGCAGAGCAAGGCGCAGTACCAGTACATCCTGCAAAGCGTGCGCGCCGATGAGCTGAGCGACTGGGCCAGCAAGCTGCAGGACAAGCTGCGCGGCGACCCGCTGTTCCGCGACGTCACCAGCGACAGCCAGCTGCGCGCGCTGCAGGCCAACCTGAAGATCGACCGCGACCGCGCCAACACGCTGGGCGTCAGCATCGACGCCATCCGCAGCGCGCTGTACAGCGCCTTCGGCGAGCGCCAGGTCAGCACCATCTACCTGCCCACCGACAGCTACCAGGTGATCATGGAAGTGGCGCCCGAGGCCAAGCGCGACGAAGGGGCCTTCAACAACGTCTTCGTGCGCAGCAGCACCGGCACGCTGGTGCCGCTGTCGGCCTTCGCGACGGTGGAACGCGCGGTGGGGGCCACGGCCATCAACCACGTCGGGCAGCTGCAGGCGGTGACGGTCAGCTTCAACCTGGCCCCCGGCACCGCTTTGGGCGACGCCACCGCCAAGATCGACGCAGCCCGTGAAAGCCTGCGCATGCCGGCGTCCATCATCGCCAAGTACGGTGGTGACGCGGCGGTGTTCAAGGACACGCAGGGCGGGCAGGCCATCCTGATCCTGGGCGCGCTGCTGGTCATCTACGTGCTGCTGGGCGTGCTGTACGAAAGCTACATCCACCCCATCACCATCCTGGCCGGCCTGCCGTCGGCGGCGGTGGGCGCGCTGCTGACGTTGATGATCTTCGGCCAGGACCTGACGCTGATCGCGACCATCGGCATCCTGCTGCTGATCGGCATCGTGAAGAAGAACGCGATCATGATGATCGACTTCGCACTCGACGCGCAGCGCCACCGCGGCATGACGCCCGAGCAGGCCATCCACGAAGCCTGCGTGCTGCGCTTCCGGCCGATCATGATGACCACGCTGGCGGCCTTGATGGGCGCGCTGCCCATCGCCTTGGGCATCGGCGCCGGCGCTGAACTGCGTCAGCCGCTGGGCCTGGCGGTGTGTGGCGGTCTGGTCTTCAGCCAGGCCATCACGCTCTACATCACGCCGGTGATCTACCTGGCGTTGGACCGCTACAGCGGCCGGGGCCCGATCACGGTGGCTGAGGGCACCGTGGCTGTGGCCGACGGCGCGCCAGCGGACTGAGCCCGCAGCCCCGGCGGTGCAGGCTCTGAACGAGCGGCACCGGCCGACACCCGCGCCCGCAGCTGCTGGCGCGTGTAGGGCGTGTTGTGCCCCGACAGGGCCAGCGCCAGCCGGGTGACCAGGGCGTGCGACTGTGAAGGCGGCGCGTAGGCCGGTGCGGTGACGAACCACAGCCCGATCAGCGGCGCCAGCGCGGCGCTGAAACGGGGCCGCAGCGCACCCAGGCGCAAGGCCAGCACGCCGGCCCAGCCGCCCACCAGCACGCCGGCCAGCACCTCGGACACCGTATGGGCGTCGACCATCAGCCGCGACAGGCCGACCGCCAGGCCCAGCGCCAAACCGGCCAGGGCCCCGGCCTGCCGCGCCAGCGGCCAGGCAGCGGGCACGGCCGCTGCCAGCAGCAAGGGGTAGGTGGCGGTGGCGAAGGTGGTGTGGCCCGAGATGCCGGTGAAGTCCAGCGCCGCCGACCCCAGGCCCCAGCCGATGAAAGCCAGCTTGCTGGCCGTCGTCAGCGCGGCGGCGGCAGCCAGGCGCAACAGCCACTGCAGGGCCAGCCCGCGCGGCGCGTTCCCGGTGGCTGCAGCGCGTTCACGCAGCAGCAGCCACACCACCACGGCGGCCGCCGGCAGCAGCAACTGGGCCTCGCCCAGGCGGGTGAAAAGCTGCCAGGCGGCGCGGCTCGGGTCGGCGATCAAGGGCATGGCGGCTATCGTAAGTGGCCACCTGAAGTGGCACTTGAATTGGCCCACTGAAGCGGCCCCTGAAACGGGCGTGGCGCCCCCTGGTTTCAGGCGGCTGTCCGCCCCCGCATCGCGTTCAGCAACTGCACCTTGTTGCCCACCGCCAGCTTCTTGAAGATGACGCCGAGGTGGTTGTTCACGGTGGACGGTGACAGCCCCAGCTGCCGGGCGATCTGCGGCCCGGTGTGGCCGTCGGCGTAGAGCAGCGCGATGTCACGTTGCCGCGTGCTGAGGCGGTCCACGGCCGCGCGGCGGCGCACGTCCAGCAGCAGCAGGCCGCCGCTGCGCGTCATCAGCACGGTGATCTGGCGGCCGTGGAAAGGCGGGGCTGCTGCCGGCGTGTCCGCAGCCGACGCGGCCATCGCGAAGGCGGCCGCTTCGGCCAGCGGTTCCGGCAGCCGCGCGGCGCACCAGCGCGGCCATTCGGTGCGCAGCAGGGCCAGGCCTTGCTCGTCCACCTGCTGCAGCAGACCGTCGGCGTCGCACAGCGCGTGGCTGCGCCGGGCCGGTGTGTGTTCGTCGTTGGCGTGGGCGCGGCTCAGGCGGTTTTCGCGCTGGGCTTCCACCAGGTGGGGCATCAGGAACTGCAGGGCCTGCTGGTCGGCCAGGTGGTCGGCGGCCAGCGGCGGCGCGGCGTCCGGGCGGCGCCACAGCTGCAGGATGACCCGGCGCGCGGCCAGTGGTTCGATCTGCGTCGCCGCCAGCGCCGGCGGTTCGCCCTCACCGGCCAGGCACAGCGCCAGGGCCGCCTCGCTCAGGCCTTGCGTGTACAGGCTGTGCAGGGCCGGCGGGCTGCCGGCCGGCGCGTCGGCGGCCACGCTGCCCCACAGGCAGGCGTCGAAGGCAATCACCGAAGCCAGCAGCTCGCAGGCCCGGCCGGCGAAGCTGGCGGCCGGCCATTCGCGGCTGCCACGGTGCAGTTGCAACACGGCGTGGCTCAGCGCAGCCAGCGGTGGCGGGGTGGCCGTCATGGGGTGTTGACCCCAGCCTGGCGGCGGCCGGTGCAGCCGTCCGCAATCTGGCGTTGTAAACGGCGGGCGGTGGGGTTGTGGCCCCAGAAAAGCGGGGTGCGGGGCAGGGTGTCGGGCTTGGGGTTGCGCATGGCGGGTTTTCGGCGCCTGGGGCGCTGCGCTTGAATCCAGCGCTGAACCCGGGCGCTGGGCGGCGCGGGCCGTGCACTGCGTCACGCTGACCGCAGCCGCAGCGCAAGTCCGGGCGGCGGCGGACGAAAACAGGGTCGACCGGGCCCCGGGCTTGCAAACGCCAGGGTCAACCGCGGTGCCGAAGGCGCCCCACCACCTTGAAAGCCACCATGAACATCCGCCTTGCGACCCGTGCCCTGACCCTGGCTGCCACCCTGATCGCCGCCGGCCACGCGCAGGCGCTGGTCGTGCCGATCACGGTTTTCAGCACCGGTTTCGAAAGCGGCTTGTCGGCCTGGTTCGACCGCAACCCGTCCAGCCCGGATGCGGCCGTCTTCGACGACCCGCTGCGCCCCGGCAACCACGTGCTGGGCTTCAACCGCACCATGGGTTCGGGCAGCGTCTTCACCAACACGCAGGTCAGCAGCGGCGGCAGCTATACCCTCAGCTTTGACTACCTGGGCGTTCCCGGCCGCGGCGGCGTGGCCGGCGACCTGGGCGGCTACATCGGCGTCAGCGTGGGCGGCAACGGGTCCAGCCAGTACTGGGTGGGCGGCAGCAGCAACAACTACGGCACGCCGCTGAACCTGGTCGACGACGGCCTGTGGCACAGCTACAGCTACACCTTCAATTCGCCCATCGGCCAGCCCATCCGCGTGATGGTGGAAGACTGGGACGGCTCGGGCGGCGTGGCCGGCGACGCCTACTTCGACAACATCGTGTTGCGCGACACCGGCGTTGCCGCGCCCACCATCGCGCTGGGCGAGGCGGTGCCCGAGCCCAGCAGCCTGGCCCTGGTGGGTCTGGCCTTGGCCCTCGCCGGCCTGGGCGCCGCGCGCCGCCGCGTGGGGTGAGTCTGCTGCGCAGCCTGCGCTGGCTCTGCGGCCGGGCGCGCTGCGCCCGTGGCTGGGCGGCATGCGCTACCGTCCCGCCATGCCCGCGCCAGGACTTTCATCGCCAACGCCCACCCAGCCCGCTGCATGCCCGAATTGCGGCGAGCCGCTGACCGACCGCAGCCCACGCCCGGCTGCGCGCTTCTGCCCGGCCTGCGGCCAGGAAACCACGGTGCTGCCGCCCACGGTGCGCGAATTCGCACAGCAGTTCGGCGGCGCTTACTTCAGCACCGAAGGCGCGCTGTGGCGCACGCTGAAGCTGCTGCTGACGCAGCCCGGTGAACTGACGCGGTTGTACCTGGTCGGGCGGCGCAAGCACTACGTGCTGCCGCTGCGCCTGTATCTGACGATCAGTCTGTTGGCGCTGCTGCTCATGCGCGCCACGGTCCAGATGGACCTTTGGGGGCTGGACCGCCCCGAGGTGGTGGCGGCCGAGCAGGGCACCTTGCCGAAGATGGTGCTGCAGATCCGGGACCTGCGGTTTGGCGTGGACGGCAGCGCGATGGTCTGCGTCAAGCTGCCCGAGACGGTCTGCCAGCTGCTGCGCGCCCGCGCTGCGCCCGACGCCCGCACCCTGCTCCACAAGCTGCGCCTGGCCAACGACAGGGTGCTGGCCAACCTGAGCGCCATCCCCTTCTTGCTGCTGCCGCTGTTCGCGCTGTGCCTGCGCATGGTCAACCGGCACGCCGGCATGGGCTACGCCGCGCACCTCGTCTTCGCGCTGCACCTGCACGCCTTCTGGTTTCTGGTGCTGACCGTGATGCAGATCGTCAACTGGGCGCCCGTCACCTGGGCCGGCGGCGCCGTGATGGGGCTGTACACGTTGCGGGCCGGCCGCCTCATCTACAGCGGTGTGTGGTGGCAGCGCGTGCTGCGGGCCGCCCTGCTGTCGGCGCTGTATGTCACGCTGTTGTTCTTCACCGTGGTGTTGGTCTGGCTGCTGGCCCTGGTTGCATGAACCTGCCACCCGCCGCTGAATCACCGGCAGCCTGCGCCAACTGTGCCCAGGCCTTCGCCACGCCAGCGCCCAACTTCTGCCCGACCTGCGGCCAGGAAAGTCGCGTCCGCGCGCCGCGCCTGGCCGAATTCCTGCAGCAGTTCGGCGGCGCCTACTTCAGCACCGAAGGCGCGCTGTGGCGCACGCTGAAGTTGTTGCTGACGAAGCCCGGCGAACTGACGCGGCAGTACCTGGCCGGCCGGCGCAAGCACTACGTGCTGCCGCTGCGTCTGTACCTGACCATCAGCGTGATGGTGCTGCTGGCCGTGCGCCTGCTGGGTGCGGCCGGCAACGCCATCGAGATGGACATCAAGCCCGGTGGCTTCAAGCCGCCGCAGAACCTGCGCAACTTCACCATCATCGGCCTGGGCGAAGAAGGGCAGGGCATCGGCGTCAAGGACGGCGCCTTCTACTGCAACACCGTGCCGCAGTGGATGTGCAAACGCGTGCAGCGCCGCTTCACCACCGACCCGCAGGCGCTGGCCGGCGAGCTGGATGATTTCAAGGACCGTTTCGTCGGCAACCTGGGCGGCGCGCTGTTCGTGCTGCTGCCCAGTTTTGCGCTGTGGATGCAGTGGGTCTACCGCAGCCGCCGCCTGCGCTACACCGAACACCTGGTGTTCGCGCTGCACGTGCACAGCTTCTGGTTCCTGGCGATGGCCCTGGTCTTCACCGGCAAGGCCTGGCTGGCCGGCCCCGCTTCGCTGGCCATACCGGTCTACACCTTGCTGGCGATGCGGCGCGTCTACGGCGGCCGCTGGTGGCCGCGCCTGCTGCGCGGCGCGCTGGTGTCGCTGCTGTACGGCATCGTGCTCAGCGTGGCGCTGGGGCTGGTGGCGGTGTGGTCGATGCTGGCCTAGCGCCGAACGACCACGCCCGAGCAAGGGGGCCCCGGGGTGCCGCCGCGCGGGGTGGCGCCGCCTAGAATCGGGGATGACTTTTTCGCTCCTGTCCGCTCTCTCGCCGCTGGACGGCCGTTACGCCAGCAAGCTCGGCGCGCTGCGCCCCCTGCTCTCGGAATACGGCCTGATGCACCACCGTGTGCAGGTCGAAGTGGAATGGTTCATCGCGCTGTCGGATGCCGGCTTTGCCGAATTCGCGCCGCTCAGCGAAGCCGCCCGCGGCCTGCTGCGTTCGCTGGTCGTGCGCTTCAGCGAAGCCGACGCGCAGGCCATCAAGGACATCGAGAAGACCACCAACCACGACGTCAAGGCCGTCGAGATGTGGATCAAGTCGCGCTTCAAGGGCAACCCCGAACTGGAACGCGCCGGTGAATTCGTTCACTTCGCCTGCACCAGCGAAGACATCAACAACACCAGCCACGCGCTGATGCTGCAAGCCGCCCGCCAGACCGCGCTGCTGCCGGCGCTGGACAAGCTGCAGGCCCAGCTGACCGCGATGGCGCACACCTTCGCCGCGCTGCCCATGCTCAGCCGCACCCATGGCCAGACCGCCAGCCCCACCACCGTGGGCAAGGAAGTGGCCAACGTGGCGGCGCGCCTGGCCACCGCGCAGGCGCGCATCGCCGCCGTGCCGCTGCTGGCCAAGATGAACGGCGCGGTGGGCAACTACAACGCCCACCTGGCGGCCTACCCCGGTTTCGACTGGGAAGCCTTCAGCCGCAAGGTGGTGGAAACGCAGCTGGGCCTGGCCTTCAACCCCTACACCATCCAGATCGAGCCGCACGACTACATGGCCGAGCTGTTTGATGCGATAGCCCGTGCGAACACGCTGCTGATCGACTGGTCGCGCGACGTCTGGGGCTACATCTCGCTGGGCTACTTCAAGCAACGCGTGAAGGCCGGTGAAGTCGGTTCCTCGACGATGCCGCACAAGGTCAACCCCATCGACTTCGAGAACGCCGAGGGCAACTTCGGCCTGGCCAATGCGCTGCTCGGCCACATGAGCCACAAGCTGCCGGTCAGCCGCTGGCAGCGTGACCTGACCGACAGCACGGTGCTGCGCAACATGGGCGTGGCGCTGGGCTACACGCTGCTGGCCTGCGACAGCCTGAGCCGGGGGCTGGACAAGCTGGAAGTCAACGCCGCCGCGCTGGCGGCCGACCTGGACAACGCCTGGGAAGTGCTGGCCGAACCGGTGCAGACGGTGATGCGCCGCCACGGCCTGCCGGACCCCTACAACCAGCTGAAGACCTTCACGCGCGGGCAGCCGATCACGCAGGACCTGATGCAGGGCTTCATCCGGGGCCTGGCCTTGCCCGACGAAGACAAACAGCGTCTGCTGGCGATGACGCCGGCCAGCTACACCGGCCTGGCTGCGACCCTGGCGCAACGCTGGAAGGCGTGACTGCCGTGACTGCCGACTTCCGCGCGCAACTGGTTGCGGCGCAAACCCGCCATGCGTCGATGCTTTGCGTCGGCCTCGACCCCGAGCCCGCCAAGTTCCCGGGCGCCTGGGCCGGTGATCCTTCCAGGATCTTCGACTTCTGCGCCGCCATCGTCGCCGCCACCCAGGACACGGTCTGCGCCTACAAGCCGCAGATCGCCTACTTCGCCGCGCAGCGTGCCGAAGACCAGCTGGAACGGCTGATCGCCCACATCCACGCCACGGCGCCCGGCGTGCCGGTGATCCTGGACGCCAAGCGCGGCGACATCGGCGCCACCGCCGAGCAGTACGCGCGTGAAGCCTTCGAACGCTACCGCGCCGACGCGGTGACGCTGTCGCCCTTCATGGGCCTGGACAGCATCGAGCCCTATATGCGCCACAGCGGCAAGGGCCTGATCCTGCTGTGCCGCACCAGCAACCCCGGCGGCAGCGACCTGCAGTCGCAGATGCTGCTGGACGGCGAACTCCTGTATGAACGCATCGCCCGCCTGGCTGCCGGCGAATGGAGCGCGCAGCGCGGTGGCGGCCAGCTGGGCTTGGTGGTCGGTGCCACCTACCCGGCCGAGGTGGCGCGCGTGCGCGCCCTGGCGCCCACGCTGCCGCTGCTGATACCCGGCATCGGCGCGCAAGGCGGCGACGCGGCCGCCACCGTGCTGGCCGGCTGGCGCACCGGCGGGCCCATCGTCGTCAGTTCGTCGCGGGCCGTGCTGTACGCCAGCGGCAGCGACGACATGGCCGTCTGCGCCGACGCGGCCCGCCAGGTGGCCCTGGCCACACGGGCCCAACTGCAACGCGCCCGCCCGCCCGGATGAAGCGCTGATGCCCGACAGCGAAATCGCCGAGCAGGAAGCGTTTCTGGGCCCGGGCCGCCGCCACAGCGCGGGTCGGCCTGACGACGCGCCCGGCGTGGCGGCTTCGGCATTCGGTGGCAGCGGCCTGTGGGCCACTGCGGGGCGGGCCGAGCCTGCCGTCCGTGCGGCCCTGGCGCGCGGTTTTCTGTGGGCCACGGCGGTGGCTTGCGCGGGCGTGGTGCCGCTGGTGGTCGGCACCATGGGCCTGGCGCCGCTGACCGCCGGCAGCCTGGCCGCCTTCACCGTGCTGGCGCTGCTGGCGCTGGCCGCGACGCGGCTGCCCGACCGCGGCCTGCACATGGCCTTGACGGCGGTGCACCTGGCCGTCGTGGTCGCCATCCTGACCACCGGCGTGGTGCTGGGTTGGGGCCTGGCCATGCCCGGCCTGGCGGCCATCGGCCTGCTGGTCTGCCTGCTGTGCGCGGCGTCGGGCTGGCGCGCTGGCGCCTTCCTGGCCGCCGTGTCGGCCTTGCTGTTCGTCCTGGTGGCCCTGGGCTGGATGCCGACCACCGGCGCGGCGCCACTGGCCACACCGGTGCTGCTGCAGCTGGGGGTGCTGCTGATCGCCACCGCCGCCGGCCTGGCGGGCGGCGTGATGGTGGCGCGGCTGCTGACCCTGGCGCGCGGCACCGCGGAAGACCGCGAACGGCGTTTTCGCGGCCTGCTGGCCCTGGCGGTGGACGGGTACTGGGAAATCGACCAGCACTACCGCCTGACCGCCGCCGCCGACCAGACCGGCGCCAAGCGCCCGCTGACGGCCGTCAACGGCCTGGGCGTGGTGCCCTGGCACCTGTCCAACTGGCACAGCGAACCCGAAGCGCTGGACCTGCTGCTGGCCCACCTGGACGAACGCCAGCCCTTCCGCGACATCGACTTCCGCTGGACCGGCCACAACGGCGACGCCCGCCACTACCGGGCCAGCGGCGAACCCCGCTTCGACCGCGCCGGCATCTTCGTCGGCTACTGGGGCGTGGTGCGCGACATCTCGGCCGAACAGGACGCGCAGGCCGCGCTGGCCGCCACCAACACGCGCTACCGCGAGCTGTTCTCGCGCATCCCCACGCCGCTGGTGCTGCACCGCAGCGGCCAGGTGCTGGACGCCAACGCCGCCGCGCTGGCGCTGTTCGGCCAGCCCGACCTGGACAGCATGGCCGACACCGACCTGCTGAGCTGCTACGAAAGCGGTGACTCCCGCGAACGCGCCCGCCGCCGCATGGACCTGCTGCACGGCCAGCCGCTGGGCACGGCGCTGCCGGTCACCGACTTCAAGCTGCTGCTGCCGCCCGACCGCCGCGTGGCCGTGCGCGCCACCAGCGTGCGGGTCGACGCCGAGGGCGGCCCGGCCACGCTGGCCATCTACGTGGACGACACCGAGCGGCTGGCCGCCGAGGAAGCCGTGCGCCGCAGCGAGGCCATGCTGTCGCACCTGGTGGCCACCAGCCCCGACCTGATCACCTTGACCGACGTGGCCACCGGCCGCTACGCCATGGTCAACCGCAGCTTCGAGCGCATCAGCGGCTGGACGGCGGCCGAAGCCGTGGGGCGCACCGCGCTGGAGCTGGGCATCTGGGGCAGCGCTGCGGCGCGCACCGACTTCGTGGACCAGCTGCGCCGCGAAGGCACGGTCACCGACCTGTCGGTGCCTTTCGTCGGCAAGTCGGGCACGGTGTTCTCGATGGTGGTTTCGGCCGCGCGCTTCGTCATGGAGCACCGCGACTACATGGTCATCAACGCCCGCGACGTGACCGAGAAGGAACGAGAACGGCTGGAGCGCGAGGCCATCCTGCTGAACGCCTCGGTGGGCATCGCGGTGACACGGCAGGAGCGTCTGGTGCTGGTCAACCGGCACTTCGAGCAGATTTTCGGCTGGGCCCCGGGGGCCTTGCTGGGGCGCGAAACCAGGGTGCTGTGGCAGCCCGCGCCCGACCTCGACGCGGTGCGCGTCAACCTGTATGCAACGCTGGCCCGGGGCGAGCCGGTGATGCTGGAGCGCACCGGGCAGCGGCCCGACGGCAGCACCTTCACCGCCAGCATCCGGGGCCGCGTGGTCGATCCGGCGCGGCCGGTCGAGGGCGGTGCCATCTGGATCGTCGAAGACGTGACCGAGCGGCGGCAGTTCGAGCAGGCGCTGGCCCGCGCCCGCGACCAGGCCGAGTCGGCCAGCCGCGCCAAGAGCGCCTTCCTGGCCAACACCAGCCACGAACTGCGCACGCCGCTGAATGCGCTGATCGGCCTGGCCCGGCTGGCCCGCGACGAGCAGCTGGCGCCCGACAAACGCACGCGTTACCTGGACCAGATCGAGCAGAGCGCGCAGTCGCTGGCGGCCATCATCAGCGACATCCTCGACCTGTCGCGCATCGAAGCCGGCAAGCTGCCCATCGAGGTGGCGCCTTTCGAATTGGCGGTGGAATTGCAGGCCCTGCAGCGCAGCGGCGCGGTGCTGGCCGAAGGCCGCCCCCTGTCGCTGCGCGTGCAGCTGGACGCCACCGTGCAGGGCCCCGTGCGCGGCGACGCGCTGCGCGTGCGCCAGATCGTCAACAACTACCTCGCCAACGCCATCAAGTTCACCCCGCAGGGCAGCATCTGGGTGCGCGCGCTGCGGCCCGGCGGCGCGGGCCACCCCGTGGTGCGCATCGAGGTGCAGGACACCGGGCCGGGCATCTCGGCGGCCACCATGGCCAAGCTGTTCAAGCCTTTCACGCAGGCCGATGAATCCACCACGCGGCGCTTCGGCGGCACCGGTCTGGGCTTGTCCATCTGCCAGGAACTGGCGGTGCTGATGGGCGGCCGCGTCGGCGCCGACAGCCGCGAAGGCCAGGGCAGCGTGTTCTGGGTGGAACTGCCGCTGCCGCCGCTGCCGCTGACCTTGCCCGGCACGCAGCCCGCCGCTGGCGATGCCGAGCCCGCTGCCCTACCCGTTGCCGTGCCGACGACCGCGCCGCCGGACAGCCCGCGTTCGTTGAACGGCCTGCGTGTGCTGATCGCCGAGGACAACGCCGTCAACATGATGATTGCCGCCGCCCTGCTGGAACGCTGGGGTGTGGACGTGACGCAGGCCCTGGACGGCCGCGAAGCGGTGGCCGCCGTGCAGCGCGCGGCCGCTGGCGGCCGGCCCTTCGACGCGGTGTTGATGGACGTGCAGATGCCGGTGATGAGCGGCCACGAAGCCACCCGGGCCTTGCGTGAACTGGAAGCCAGCGGCGCCTTGCACGAGCTGGAAGCCGCCGGCACCGCGCAGCTGTACATGCCCAGCGTGCCGCTGCCCATCATCGCCCTGACCGCTGCCGCTCTGGTGACCGAACGCGACGAAGCGCTGCGCGCCGGCATGAACGACTTCCTGACCAAGCCGATCGACGCCGACAAGCTGCAGGCGGCGTTGCGCCGCTGGTGCACGCGTTGACCACGCGCTGATCCCGTGTTGACCACGCGCTGAGCGCACTGCGTTTCGGCCCGGCCGGCTGAACCGGTCAGGCGGGTTGCGCCGCTGCGGTCTATGCCTCTGCCACCACCAGGGCGTTGGGTTGCGCCTGCCAGCGTGCCGCAAAGGCCACCATCTCGGCCGCCGGCAGCGGCCGGCTCATGTGGTAACCCTGGGCCTGGTCGCACTGCAGCTCGGCCAGCAGGCGCAGCACCGACACGTTCTCGACGCCCTCGGCCACCACCGTCAGGCCCAGGTTGTGGGCCAGGTCGATGGTGCTGCGCACGATCTTGGCGTCGTCCACATCCTTTTCCATGGCCATCACGAAGCTGCGGTCGATCTTCAGCTCGTTGACCGGCAGGCGTTTCAGGTAAGCCAGTGACGAATAGCCGGTGCCGAAGTCGTCGATGGACAGCTTGAAGCCGGCCGCGCTCAAGGCGTTCAGCGTGGCCAGTGCGCGCTGCGGCTCGTCCATGATGGCGCTCTCGGTGATCTCCAGGCAGAGCGCTTCGGCGGGCATGCCGTGGCGGGCCAGGATGCGTTCGATCTTGCCCGGCAGTTCCTGGTCCATCAGGTCGCGCGTGGACAGGTTCACCGACACGCTCTGCAGGCCCAGCGCACCCAGCGCCAGCCACTGCCGCGCGGTGGCCTCCAGCATCCACAGCGTCAGGTGGCGCACGAAACCGGTCTGTTCGGCGAAGGGGATGAAGTCCATCGGCGGCACCATGCCGCGCGTCGGGTGCTGCCAGCGCACCAGCGACTCGGCACCGACGAAAGCCCCGCTGCGCAGGTCGATCTTGGGCTGCAGGAAGAGGCGCAGTTCGTCGTTTTCCACGGCCTGGCGCAGTTCCGACAACAGCGACAGGCTGCGCGCGCTGCTGGCGTCGATGGCGGCGTCGTAAACCTGGGCCGCGCCGGTCTTGCGCTTGGCGCTGTACATGGCCACTTCGGCGCGGTTGATCAGGGTGTCGGCGTCGGCCGCGTGGGCCGGCCAGCAGGCCACGCCGAAGCCGGCGGCCAGGTCCACGGTGTGGTCGTCCAGGGTCATCGGCAGCTGGAAGACGTCGGCCACGCGTTCGGCGACGGCCATGGCGGCGGCCACGTCGGTGTGGGGCAGCAGCAGTGCGAATTCGTCGCCCGACAGCCGCGCCACCACGTCGCCTTCGCGCACGCTTTGCCGCAGCAGGCGCTCGGCCACGCCCTTCAGCAGCCGGTCGCCGAAGGCGTAGCCCAGCACGTCGTTGACGTGCTTGAAGCGGTCCAGGTCCAGCATCACCACGGCAATGGGTTGCGGCGGCGCCGCGCCGTTGTGGGGGTGGCTGGCCTGCTCGATGGCCTTGCGCACGGCGTCGCGGAACTGCGCGCGGTTGGGCAGGCCGGTCAGGCGGTCCCAGTACGCCAGCTGGCGGACGGCCTGCTCGTGGCTGGCGATGCTGACGCGCATCTGCTCGAAGGCGCGCGACAGGTCGCCGATCTCGTCGGGCCGCTCGGCATGTTTCAGCGCCTGGCTGAAGTCGCCCTGGCCCATGTATTCGGTGGCCCGCACCAGTGAACGCAACGGCGTGGTCATGCGGCGGGTGGTGTAGGCACTGGCGGCACCCGCCACCAGCAGGCCCAGCAGGGTCAGCACGGCCAGCCGGGTCTGCAGTTCGGTGTAGGGCGCCACCGCCTCGTCCACCGAACGCAGCAGCACCGTGCGCAGGCTGCCCAGTGCGCCGCCGGCAGCGGGAATTTCCTCGATGCTGCGCAGCACCTGGGCGCCTTGCCGGGGCAGCGTGACCTCGCTGTCCTGCGGCTGGCCGTTGGCGGCGGGCCGCGGGGTGGCCAGCAGTGCGGCCAGGTCGATGGGCAGGGTGCCCAGGGCCACCCGCTCGGTGCCGTCGGCGCCGCGGGTCAACAGCACCGCGTCCAGGCCGGACACGCCTTTCATCGCCTCGACCAGCGCCGGGTCGAGCGGGAAGCCCATCACGATGTAGCCCACCAGTTGCGGCGCCTTCATCGGCACCATCACCAGCTGGTAGGGCTGCCCGCCCAGCACCGCCAGCGTGCTGGACTGGCTGGCCAGCCGGGCCGTCAGCGGACCCAGCGCCAGCAGGGCCCCGCGGTCGGCCGATTCACCCAGGGCGCGTGGCTGGAGATCGGGCGTGAGCATGGCCGTCAGCGTGGCGCCGATGCGCTGGCCGTGGTTGTCCAGCGCCGAGCTGAGCGTTTCGGTGTCGCCCGAGGCCGCAGCGGCGCGGAAGCCGTAGTCGGCCGCCAGCACGCTGGCGCCCAGCGTCAGCCGCGCGGCCCGTTGCGCCAGCAGGCGCGCCCAGACGCGTTCGCCCACTTGCAGGTCGCGGGCAATCTGCATGCGCGCGTTGCGGGCGATGCTCCAGTGCACCAGGCCGAAGCCCGCCAACTGCACGGCCAGCAGCAGGCCCAGAAACAGGGCCACGATGCGCGACGACAAGCGCTGCGGCCAGCAGCCTTGCAGCCAGGCGCGCGCGCGCCCGGTGGCGGTGGCCACGGCGGCTCGGGCGGTCACAGCGCGCTGGCTGCCAGCGGCAGCTTCAGGCGGGCGGTGGTGCCGCTGGCGGCCACCACCAGGGCTTCGTCGGCGGCCGGTGCGCCGGGCGGCAGACCGGGGTGCCAGCTGCGCAGGCGGTAGGTGCCGGGTGGCACGTTGTCCAGGTGCAGCTTGCCGTCGGCGTCGGCCACCGCGTGATGGGGCGTTTCCACCACCACCACCCACGCCACCATGTTGTCGTGGATGTTGCAGCCCAGCACCGCGATGCCGGCCTTGTCGAAGAGCACCGGGTTGGCCGGCTTGCCGGCGTAGAGCTTCAGCTCGAAGGTCTTGGTGGGCGAGAAGGAATAGACGTGGTGGCGCACGGTGTCGCGGTTCGGGAAAATCACTTCGCTGCCCACGGTGACCACCGACACGCGCCGCGTGAAGCGCCGCTTGTCCTGTTCGATTTCAACGCCCGTCATCGGCCGCGCAGCGGCCTTGGCCTCGCGCGATTCCAGGAACACCACGGTGTCGGCCAGCGGTTTGCCGTCGCTGCCCAGGGCCTGGATGTCCACCACCGCCGCGTGGGCGGTTGGTACCGAAGCGACAACGGCAAGGGCAGTTGCAAGAGCAAGAGCAAAAGCCGGGCTGAGCGGGAGGCAACGCAGGGTCATGCGGGGCTATCGACAGCGCCCTGCAGAAATTGAGTCGGTGCAAGGGGCGGGTAGTGGAGGACTCAACGCCGGCGCGGCAAGGCCGATACTCCGCTTGCAGACATACACACCGACTTCAGGCCAGGTTCATGCACCCACCAACGATCCTGATCGTCGACGACAACCCGGAAAACCTCATGCTGCTGGGCGAGGTGCTGAGCGGCCTGTACAAGGTGCGCGCGGCCAATTCGGGCTTGCGGGCCTTGCAGCTGGCGCAACAGGCGCCGCTGCCCGACCTGATCCTGCTCGACGTCATGATGCCGCAGGTCAGCGGCTACGAAGTGCTGGAACGCCTGCGCGCCGACCCCGTCACGCGCGACATCCCGGTCATCTTCATCACCGCGATGAACAGCGAAGACGACGAGCAGCGCGGCCTGGTGATGGGCGCGGTGGACTACATCACCAAGCCGCTGCGCCAGGCCATCGTGCTGGCCCGCGTGCACACCCACCTGGAACTGCGGCAGGCCCGGGTCCGGCTGCAACGCGACAACGCGCTGCTGGAACTGGAAGTGGCGCAGCGCCTGAACGACCGCCTGGTGGTGCAGGACGTGACCATCCGCGCGCTGGCCCGCCTGGCCGAGGTGCGGGACAACGAAACCGGCAACCACATCCTGCGCACCCAGTCCTACGTGGAAGCGCTGGCCCGCCGGGTGCGGCTGCACCCGCGTTTCTCGGCCGAACTGGACGAATACAGCATTTCGCTGATGGCCAAGTCAGCGCCGCTGCACGACATCGGCAAGGTCGGCATCCCCGACCACATCCTGCTCAAGCCGGGCAAGCTGACGCCCGAGGAATGGGTGGTGATGAAGACCCACGCCGCCCTGGGCGCCGACGCGCTGTTGCGGGCCGAGGCCGACGCGCCGCAGGTGGTGAAGTTCCTGATCTACGCCAAGCAGGTTGCCCGCCACCACCACGAACGCTGGGACGGCAGCGGTTACCCCGACGGCCTGGCCGGCGAAGCCATTCCGCTGGCGGCGCGCCTGATGGCGCTGGCCGATGTCTTCGACGCGATGATTTCGCGCCGCGTCTACAAGGCGCCCATCCCGATGGCCGAGGTGCGCGTCGCGATGGCCGAGCAGCGCGGCCGGCACTTCGACCCTGACCTGCTCGACGCCTTCCTGGCCGACTATGAATCTTTCTGCGACATCGCCCGCGCCCACCCCGATGAAAGCGTGACA
Source organism: Betaproteobacteria bacterium (assembly GCA_031424355.1). Taxonomy (GTDB): domain Bacteria; phylum Pseudomonadota; class Gammaproteobacteria; order Burkholderiales; family Burkholderiaceae_C; genus Rubrivivax. The sequence continues at coordinate 19,283 of JANPHI010000079.1, read as the reverse complement.
CCGCTCTCGCCCGCTGCGGGCTGAACAAGACCGGAAGAACGCGGTGGCACTGGGCGTGATGGAGATAGCCGGGCTGTGGGCCGGTGGCATGCTGGTCGGCGGCCTGGCGGTGTGGTTGCCGCTGCAGCGTCAAGGGCTGCGGCGCCTGCAGGCGCAGGCCGAAGCGCTGTCGGAAAGTGAACGCTTCATCCGCACGGTGGCCAACAACCAGCCCAGCCTGGTGGCCTACTGGACCACCGACTTGCGTTGCCGCTTCGCCAACCGGGCCTACCGCGAGTGGTTCGGGCGCAGCGACAGCGAGATGCAGCACATCGAACTGGATGTGCTGCTGGGCCCGCAGCGCATGGCCGAAATCGCGGGCATGCTGGAAGCGGTTCAGCGCGGCGAACTGCAGCGCTTCTCGCTGGCCACGCACAACCGCGAAGGCCGCCTGGTGTACCGCCAGATCGAGTACATCCCCGACCTGCACGAGGGCCGGGTGCGCGGCTTCCTGGTGGTGTCCACCGACGTGAGCGACACCAAGCAGGCCGAACTGCAGCTGCAGCAGGCGAACGCCGAACTGGTGCTGGCACGCGACCGCGCCGAGGCCGCCAACCGCGCCAAGAGCGCTTTTCTGGCCAACATGAGCCACGAGATCCGCACCCCGATGAACGCCATCATCGGCATGACCCACCTGATGCAGCGCGACGTGGCCGACCCGGTTGCGGCCGAACGGCTGGCCAAGGTCAGCGGCTCGGCCAGCCACCTGATGCAGGTGATCAACGACGTGCTCGACCTGTCCAAGATCGAGTCCGGCAAGCTGGAACTGGAACACCAGCCCTTCTCGCTGTCGGCGGTGCTGCAGCGTTGCATGGCCCTGGTCGCCGAGCGGGCGCAGCACAAGGGGCTGACGCTGTCCACCCAGGCGCAGGCCCTGCCCGACGCGCTGCGCGGCGACCCGCTGCGCCTGTCGCAGGCGCTGTTGAACCTGCTGGGCAACGCCGTCAAGTTCACCGAGCGCGGTGGGGTGGTGCTGGCGGTCGAGCAGATGCTGCTGGCCGATCCGCTGGCCCGTGCGCCGGCTGCGCACCCGGCGGACACCGACGGCTCGCTGCCGGTGCGCCTGCGCTTCACGGTGCGCGACAGTGGCATCGGCGTGGCCCCGGAACACCTGCGCGACCTGTACGGGGCCTTCGTGCAGGCCGACCTGTCCACCACCCGCCGTTACGGCGGCACCGGGCTGGGCCTGGCCATCACCCAGCGCCTGGCTGCCCTGATGGGCGGCGAAGTGGGCGTGCGCAGCCAGCCGGGCCTGGGCAGCGAATTCTGGTTCACGGCCTGCTTCGAATCGACCGTGGACTGGTCAACCGCCGCTGCGCAGGCCAGCGCCATAGCCAGGCTGGCACCGGCCAGCGGGTCGGCCTTGCCAGCCGGCGCTGCTGCAGCGCCAGCCGGTGCGTTGCCAACATGGCCCCACCCGCTGGCTGCAACGGCCGGGCTGCACGAAGCCGTGACCCGCTTGCGCGCCCGCGTGCCGACCGCGCGCGTGCTGCTGGCCGAAGACAACCCGGTCAACCAGGACGTGGCGCGTGAACTGCTGGAAGCCGTGGGTCTGCAGGTGGACGTGGTGGCCGACGGCCAGGCCGCGCTGGACCAGCTGGCGCAGGCGCCTTACGACCTGGTGTTGATGGACGTGCAGATGCCGCGCATGGACGGCCTGGAAGCGACCCGCCGCATCCGCCTGGGCAGCGACCAGCCGCGCGTGCCCGTCCTGGCGATGACCGCCAACGCCGACGGCGAAGACCGCAAGACCTGCCTGGCTGCCGGCATGGACGACCACGTGCCCAAGCCCGTCGATCCGCCTTCGCTCTACAAGGCCCTGCTGCACTGGCTGCCCGCGCAGCCGGCGGTGGCGGCAGTGGCGGCGCGCCCGCCGCCACCGCCCGCTGCCTTGCCGCTGCCGGGCATCACCGGGCTGGACCTGGTGCAGGCCCTGCGCAGCATCGGCGGGCGTTCCGAGGTCTTGCGCCGCGTGCTGCAGCAGTTCGCCGGCCACTACCGACCGGGCAGCTGTGATCTGGAGGCCTTGGTCGCCCAGGGCAATCTGGCGGGCGTGGAGGCGGCCGTCCATTCGATCAAGGGCGCCTCGTCCACCGTGGGTGCCACGCGCCTGCCGCAGCTGGCCGAAGCGCTGTGCGCGGCGGTCAGCCAGCACTGGCCGCTGACCGACATGACCGAGGCGGCCCAGGCCCTGCAGTACGAGTTGGACGCTGTGGTGGCCGCGGTGCAGGCCAGCCCCTGGATGAGCAACCCGGTGCCCGCTGCCGCCAGCGAGACACCGGCCCTGGGCGCCGCCGAGCTGGACACCTTCGAGCAGATGCTGCAAGCGGCCGACTTTCAGGCCCTGACGGTCTACCGCACGCTGCAGCCCGGTTTGCGCGCCGGCCCTGCGGCCGCCGCCGCTGAACTGGACGCCGCGCTGCGGGCCATCGACTTCGGGCAGGCACTGGTGGCCTTGCGCGCCTGGCGCAGCCAGCAAGGCTGACGGCGCTGGCGACCCGGGCGCGCGACCGGTCAGGCCGGCTTTATTTGCCCGCTTGTTGCTTGCGCCGCCAGGCCAGCAGTTCGCCCACGAAGCCGCGGCGGAAACCCACCACGCACAGCACGAAGATCACGCCGATGATGACCGTGACCCACGAGCCCACGCGGTCGGCCAGCAGGTCTTGCAGGCCGATGATGGTGAAGGCGCCCAGCACCGGCCCGGCGAAGGTGCCCATGCCGCCCAGCAGCGTCATCAACACCACCTCGCCCGACAGCGACCAGTGCGCGTCGCTCAGCGTCGCGAAGCCCAGCACGAGGGTTTTCAAAGAACCCGCCAGCCCGGCCAGGCTGGTTGACAGCACGAAGGCCAGCAGCTTGTACTTGTCGACGTCGTAGCCCAATGAAATGGCACGCGGTTCGTTTTCGCGGATGGCCTTCAGCACCTGCCCGTACGGTGAGTGCACGATGCGGATGATGGCCAGGAACACCGCCACGAAAACCGCCAGCACCACGAAGTACATCGCGATGTCGTTCTGCAGCGGGATCACGCCGAAGAGCTTGCCGCGCGGCACGCCCTGCAGGCCGTCTTCACCGCCGGTGAAAGGCGCCTGCAGCCAGACGAAATAGACCATCTGCGCCATGGCCAGCGTGATCATCGCGAAGTAGATGCCTTGTCGGCGGATGGCGATCAAGCCCACCAGCAGGCCGATCAAGCCGGCGCCCAGCGTGCCGGCCAGCACACCCAGTTCGGGGCTGAAGCCGGCGCTGCGCACCAGGTAGCCGGTGAAGTAGGCCGCCGCACCCAGGTAGGCCGCGTGGCCGAAGGACAGCAAGCCGGTGTAGCCCAGCAGCAGGTTGAAGGCGCAGGCGAAGATGGCGTAACACAGCGCCTTCATCACGAAGATGGGGTACAGGCCGACGAAGGGCGCGGCGATCAACAGCGCCAGGCCGGCCAGCCAGGCCAGACGCGAATAGCGGAACAGGGTGGCTTCCGAAGAAGTGCTCATTTCACTTCTCCTTGCCGAACAGGCCGGCGGGTCGAATCATCAACACGATGGCCATGATCACGAAGACCACGATGCTGGACGCCTCCGGGTAGAACACTTTCGTCAGCCCTTCCACCAGCCCCAGTGCCAGGCCGGTCAGGATGCTGCCCAGGATGGAGCCCATGCCGCCGATGACGACCACGGCGAAGACGATGATGATCAGGTTGCTGCCCATCAGCGGCGTGATCTGGATCACCGGCGCGGCCAGCACGCCGGCCATCGCGGCCAGGCCGGCGCCGGCGCCGTAGGTCAGCATCACCATCATCGGCACGTTCACGCCGAAGGCCTGCACCAGCGCCGGGTTCTCGGTGCCGGCGCGCAGGTAGCTGCCCAGGCGCGTGCGTTCGATGATGAACCAGGTGGCCAGGCAGACCAGCAGCGAAGCGAAGACCACGAAGCCGCGGTAGTTGGGCAGCACCATGAAGCCCAGGTTGGTGGCGCCCTGCAGCAGTTCGGGCACCGCGTACTGCTGGCCCGACACGCCGAACTGGTCGCGGAACACGCCCTCGGCAATCAGCGCCAGGCCGAAGGTCAGCAGCAGGCCGTAGATGGGGTCGATCTTGTACAGGCGCTTGAGCAGGGTGCGTTCCACCACCACGCCCATCGCGCCCACCACCAGCGGCGCCACGACCAGCGCCCACCAGAAGCCGATCTCGAACTTGTCCATCAGGAACCAGGCCACGTAGGCGCCGATCATGTACAGCGCGCCGTGCGCGAAGTTCACGATGCCCAGCAGGCCGAAGATGACCGCCAGCCCCAGGCTGAGCATGGCGTAGAACGAGCCGTTGACCAGACCCAGCAGCAGCTGGCCCAGAAAGGCTTGAAGCGGGATGCCGAAGATCTCCATCGCGGGCTCGTTCTTCTTCTCAGGTTCTCAGACGTTCACTTCCAGGCGACGCACTTGCTCTCGGCCTTGGTCGTCCAGGCTTCTTCGCCCTTGAAGGTCTGCACCACGTTGTAGTAGTCCCAGGGCTCGACCGACTTGTCCGGCGACTTCACCTGCATCAGGTACATGTCGTGGATCATGCTGCCGTCGCCGCGGACGAAGCCGTCCTTGGTGAAGATGTCGTTGATCTTGGTCTTGCGCAGCTGCGCCAGCACCTTGTCGGCGTCGTCGCTGCCGGTGGCCTTGACGGCGGTCAGGAACTGCAGCGTGGCCGAGTAGTCACCGGCCTGGATGCTGGAGGGCATGCGCTTCATCTTCTCGAAGAACTTGCGGCTCCAGGCGCGCGTTTCGGCGTTCTTGTTCCAGTACCAGCTGTCGGTCAGGTACATGCCCTGCGTGGTCTTCAGGCCCAGGCTGTGGATGTCGTTGATGAAGACCAGCAGGCCGGCCAGCTTCATGGTCTTGGTGACGCCGAATTCGTTGGCTGCCTTGATGCTGTTGATGGTGTCGCCACCCGCATTGGCCAGGCCCAGGATCTGCGCCTTGCTGCCCTGCGCCTGCAGCAGGAAGCTGCTGAAGTCGCTGGCCGACAGCGGGTGCTTGACGGTGCCCACCACGGTGCCGCCGGCGGCCTTCACCACGGCGGCGGTGTCGCTTTGCAGCTGCGCGCCGAAGGCGTAGTCGGCCTGCAGGAAGTACCAGCTCTTGCCGCCGCTCTTCACCACCGCATTGCCCGTGCCCTTGGCCAGCGCCACGGTGTCGTAGGCCCAGTGAAGGGTGTAGGGGTTGCACTGGTCATTGGTCAGCGCCGACGTGGCGGCGCCCACGCTGATGAACAGCTTCTTCTTTTCGGCAGCCACCTTGGCCATCGACAGGCTGGTGCCCGAATTCGTGCCGCCGATGATCATGTCCACGCCCTGCGTGTCGAACCACTCGCGGGCCTTGGTGGCGGCCACGTCGGGCTTGTTCTGGTGGTCGGCGTACAGCACTTCGACCTTCTTGCCGGCCACCGCACCACCCATGTCGGCTATGGCCATCTTGATGGCTTCCACGCCGCCCTGGCCGTCGATGTCGGAATACAGGCCCGACATGTCGGTGATGATGCCGATCTTGATCACGTCGCCCGAGATCTGGGCGTGGGCGGGCGTGACGCCGGCAACCATCGCGGTGACGGCCAGCGTGCAGGCGGCAGAGATTTTCTTGAGTTTCATCGTGTGTCCTCGGTCGGAAAAGTGGGTGGGGTTTTGACGTACTGCGTGGCGCAAAGGCGTGCGGTCACACGCCGAGGTATTCGTGCAGCCGCTCCATGCGGGCCGGCAATTCGGCCTGCGTGAATTGCTGGATGACTTCACCGTGTTCGACCACCAGAAAGCGGTCGGCCAAAGGCGCGGCGAAGCGGAAGTTCTGCTCGACCATCACGATGGTGTAACCCTGCTTGCGCAAGGCCACCACCATCTCGGCCAGCTTCTGGACGATGACCGGGGCCAGGCCTTCGGAGATCTCGTCCAGCAGCAGCAGCCGCGCGCCGGTGCGCAGGATGCGCGCCACCGCCAGCATCTGTTGTTCGCCGCCAGACAGCCGCGTGCCCTGGCTGCTGGCGCGCTCTTTCAGGTTCGGGAACATCGCGTAGATGTCGTCCACGCTCATGCCGCCTGCGGCCAGTTGCGGCGGCAGCATCAGGTTCTCTTCGGCCGACAGGCTGCTGAAGATGCCGCGCTCTTCCGGGCAGTAGCCAATGCCCAGCCGCGCGATGCGGTGGGTGGCCATGTTGACCGTTTCCTGGCCCTTCACCTTGATGCTGCCCTTGCGGCTGCCGATCAAACCCATGATGGCGCGCAGCGTGCTGGTGCGGCCCGCGCCGTTGCGGCCCAGCAGCGTGACGACTTCGCCTTCGTCGACGTGAAAGTTGATGCCGTGCAGCACATGGCTTTCGCCGTACCAGCCGTGCAGGTCGCTGACTTCGAGGAAGCGGGCCATCAGTGCGCACCCACCAATTCGGTCTGCGCACTGCCCATGTAGGCCTCGATCACCGCCGGGTTCTTGCTGACCACGTCGTAGGGCCCTTCGGCCAGCGTGGCGCCGCGCTGCAGCACGGTGATGGTGTCGGCGATGCTGCTGACCACGCTCATGTTGTGTTCCACCATCAGCACGGTACGGCCGACCGAGACTTTCTTGATCAGCTGCTTGATCCGGTCCACGTCTTCCAGGCCCATGCCCTGCGTGGGTTCGTCCAGCAGCATCAGCTGCGGGGCCATGGCCAGCGTGGTGGCGATCTCCAGCGCGCGCTTGCGGCCGTAGCTCAATTCCACGGCGGTGAGGTCGGCGTATTTCTCCAGGTCCACCTCGCGCAGCAGTTCGATGGCCAGTGGGTTCAGCTTGTTCAGCTCGCGCTCGCTGCGCCAGAACTGGAAGGAGTTGTTCAGTTTCTGTTGCAAGGCCACACGCACGTTTTCCAGCACGCTCAAATGCGGGAACACCGACGAGATCTGGAAGGAGCGGATCACGCCGCGCCTGGCGATGTGGGCCGGCGTTTCAGCGGTGATGTCGTGCCCGTCGAAGAGGATCGTTCCCGACGTCGGCGTGAGGAACTTGGTCAGCAGGTTGAAGCAGGTGGTCTTGCCGGCGCCGTTGGGGCCTATCAGTGCGTGGATGCTGCCGCGCTTCACCTGCAGGTCGACCTTGTTCACGGCCACGAAGCCTTTGAATTCCTTGGTCAGGGCGCGCGTTTCGAGGATGAAGTCGTTGCTCATGCGGGTGGCGTGTCAGTGGCCATGAGTTTAGGGCCCGGCTGAGGGGCTGGGCACAATGGCCGCATGCTGATAACCCCGTATGGCCGGCGTTGCGCAAGTGCTCTCGCATTGCTGACGGCAGCGCCGCTGGGCGCGTGGTCGGCAGGCCAGAACACCGCAGCGTGTGACGCGCTGACCACGGCGTCCATGTTGGTGCAGGTCAACGCCGCCCGGTCGCAAGGTGCCGTGTGCGGCGCGCGCGGCGGCATGGCGGCGTCGGGCGCGCTCAGCTGGAGCGATGCGCTGTACCGGCTCGCCTACCGGCAAGCCGCCTGGATGGCCGACTTCGGCATGCTGGTGCACGCCGGCCGCGACGGCGAGACGCTCAGCCAGCGTGCGGCCGCCGCCGGCTACCCCTTTGCCCGCATCGGCGAAAACCTGGCCCACGGCCAGCCCAGCCTGGCCCAGGCGCTGGACGGCTGGACGGGCAGCGAGGGCCACTGCGTGAACCTCTACGACTCGGGCGTCACCGAGATGGCGCTGGCCTGCGTGCCGGGCCGTGACGGCCGGGCTTTCTGGGTCTTGATACTGGGCCGGCCGCTGTAACGGGCGGTACGGCGGCGCGCGCAATCACGCCGCCGCCCAGGCACACCTCACCGTCGTACACCACCGCGCTCTGGCCGGGCGTGACGGCCCACTGCGGGCTGTCGAAATCCAGCCGGATGGCGCGGTCGCCCAGCACCTGCAGCGCGCAAGGCGCGTCGGTTTGCCGGTAGCGCGTCTTGGCCGCCAGCCGGCCCGCAGCCGGCGCGTGGCCCGCCACCCAGCTGAGGTCTTCGGCTTCCAGCCAGGGCGATTGCAGCCAGGCGTGGTCGTGGCCTTGCACCACGTGCAGCGTGTTGTGCGCCAGGTCCTTGTGCGCCACGAACCACGGCGCGTGCAGGCCGTTGGCATCACCGCCGTTTTTAGTGCCACCGATGCCCAGTCCCTGGCGCTGGCCCAGCGTGTAGAAGGACAAGCCGACATGGCGACCGACCTCGTTGCCGTTCTCGTCCAGCATGGCACCGGGCTCGTGGCTGAGGTAGCGGTTCAGGAAATCGCGAAAAGGCCGTTCACCGATGAAGCAGATGCCGGTGCTGTCTTTCTTCCTCGCATTCGGCAGGCCGATCTCGTCGGCGATGCGCCGCACCTCGGTCTTGTGCAGTTCGCCCACCGGGAACAGCGTCTTGCTCAGTTGCGCCTGGTTCAGGCGGTGCAGGAAGTAGCTCTGGTCCTTGGCCGGGTCCAGGCCTTTCAGCAGTTCGAACGCGCCGTTCCGTTCGCGAACGCGTGCGTAGTGCCCGGTGGCAATCTTCTCGGCGCCCAGCCGCATGGCGTGGTCCAGGAAGGCCTTGAACTTGATCTCGGCGTTGCACAGCACATCGGGGTTGGGCGTGCGGCCGGCGGCGTATTCGCGCAGGAATTCAGCGAACACGCGGTCCTTGTATTCGACGGCGAAGTTGACGTGCTCGATCTCGATGCCCAGCACGTCGGCCACCGCCGCGGCGTCGACGAAATCGACATTGCTCGAACAGTATTCGCTGTCGTCGTCGTCTTCCCAGTTTTTCATGAAGATGCCGACGACATCAAAGCCCTGTTGTTTCAGCAGGTAGGCGGTGACAGCGGAATCCACCCCGCCGCTCAGGCCCACCACGATGCGCGTTTTCGTCATCTTGCGAATTATCCCGGCGCGCCACAATCCGCGCGATTCCACAGCGCACGAGGTACACCCCATGTCCGGACACGGCTTCCACGTTCACGGCCCGCACGACCACGAAATCGAGCACGTTGCCCAGGGCGGCGCACACGGCGCACCCGACCCGGCAGCCGGCACCATCGCGGTGGCCACCGCCATCATCGCCACGGTCGGTGCGCTGTTTTCCTACATGGGCGGGGCCACCCAGGCCAACGCCGGGCTGTACAAGAACGACGCCGCGATCAAGAAGACCGAAGCGTCCAACCAGTGGAATTTCTACCAGGCCAAGAGCAGCAAGCAGAACCTGTCCGAACTGGCCATTGCACTGGTGCCTGACGAGAAAAAGGCCAAGTACCAAGACGAGGTGGAGCGCTACAAAAAAGAGAAAGCCGAGATCAAGCTGGCCGCTGAGAAGCTGGAAGCCGAGTCCAACGAATGGGACAAGAAAAGTGGCGAGCAACTGCACCAGCACCACCGCTGGGCGCAGGCCACCACGGCGCTGCAGGTGTCCATCGCCCTGGCCGCCATGGCGCTGTTGACCAAGAAGCAGTGGCTGCAGCGCGGCATGTACGGCGTGGCCGGCGTGGGTCTTGTGCTGGGTGTGCTGGCGGCCTTGCACATCTGATTCAGGGCTGCTGCAGCGGCCACCCTAGAGCCCGCCTCACAAGAACAAACGGAGACTTGCCCATGACGATCGACCACGACATCACCCGCCGCACCGTGCTGGCCAGCGCCGCCCTGGCGGTGCCCGCACTCGCCCGCGCGCAGGCCGCCGGCTGGCCCAAGCAATCGGTCCGCTTCGTGGTGCCTTTCGCGCCGGGCGGCACTTCGGAAATCGTCGCCCGCACCGTGGCTGCCGAGTTGACCAAGCAACTGGGCCAGACGGTCTATGTCGACAACAAGGGCGGTGGTGGCGGCATCCCGGCAATGAGCGACGTGGCCCACGCCGCGCCCGACGGCTACACCATCATCCTGGGCCACGTGGGTTCGCTGGCGGTCAACCCGATCATTTTTCCGAACCAGCCCTTCAACGTGAACAAGGACTTCATGCCGGTCACGCTGCTGGCCAAGGTGCCCAATCTGTTCGTCATCCACCCTGACGTGCCGGCCACCAATTTCAAGGAATTCGTGGCCTATGTGAAGAAGAACCCCGGCAAGCTGAACTACGGCACCGCCGGCAATGCCAGCGCCGGGCATTTGTCGATGGAATACCTGAAGCTGGTGACGGGCATGTTCATCACCCACATCCCCTACCGCGGCACCGGGCCCATGCTGACCGACCTGCTGGCCGGCCGCACCCAGGCCAGCAGCGCGGGGCTGCCGGCGCTGCTGCCGCACATCAAGAGCGGCAAGCTGCGCGCCATCGCGGTGGGCACCCTGAAACGCCTGCCGGCCCTGCCCGATGTGCCCACCGTGGTCGAGATGGGTTTCAAGGACTTCGAGACCTCGCAGTGGTACGGCATCCTGGCGCCGGCCGGCACGCCGCGTGATGTGGTCAAGAAGCTGCAGGAAGAGTCGCTGAAAGCGCTGAAGAGCAACACCGTGACGGCGCGCTTCGCGGAAGACAGCGCGGTGGGCGGTGGCGGCCCGCCCGAGGAATTCGCCGCCTTCATCGCGCAGCAGCAGAAGACCTGGAAAGAGATCGTGGTGCGCGCCGGCATCAAGCCGGACTGAGGTTCAGCAGGCCAGCATCTGCGAACGCGTGCGGATCAGTTCGCGTGCGCGGTTCATCGCGTAGTGGATGGCCTCGTCGGCCGAGCGCCAGCGGTAGCCGCAGGCCAGGCTGTCATCGCGAAAGGCTTCGCGCTGGCCCGGCTTGGCGTCACGCACGCGGTTGACCACCAGCGCGGCGATGTAGCCGTCGCCCTTGGGCGACTCCACCGCGCCAACGAAGATGCGGTAGTCCCCTTCATGGGTTTCGTTGAATTGCATGGCGCTTCCTGGTTGTTGTCGGAATGGGCTCGGAACGGCCGCGATGATCGGTCGGACCATGGGGCGAGCCCATCCCTCCGGAGGGGGTGGCGTCCCTCAGCTAGAGGACGACAGACCCGAGCCCCAGAGAGCCGGGTTGCAAGCCTGGGTCCAGTGACCGGGGCTCCGCCTGTGCCCGCGACGTGTCCCACAGGCGGATGAAGAAATCGGCGTTCGGATCGATGACCATCGCCAGCTTCATCAACCAGGGAGTTCAACATGTGGCGAATCGTGGTTTTAGGGTTGGCGGCCGCTTTCTTGGCGTCACCGCTCACGGTGCGGGCCTTGCCCAACACGATCAATCCTTCGGACTATCAGAAACCCAAGGCATGCCCCAATGGGTTCGACTTCAGCGACAGCGACGCCCAGTGCGTTGTTGCCAAGAGCCTGCAGACCGACAAGGCCGCCTGCACCGCGTTCAAGATCCTGGCGTACGACGACACCAAGACGGCCTGCGCGCTGCGCCCCGACCAAAAGGCTCCGGCACCGACCTGCAACGTGCTCGACGGCTACAAGGCCACGCTGACCAGTGGCCTTTGCCTTTACGAGCGCGCCACGCCAGTCAGCGCCGCTGGGGACTACATCGGTGATTGCTTCCACATCCTCGCAGTACCGCCGAATGTGGACCTGGTAGCGGACAGCCGCTATCTGGTCACCTTTCAAGGTGACAAGTCAGGCGAGAGCCAGGATCGCGCGCTGACCCTGGTGGAAGCAGAGCGCAAATTCAGCTTCGCCTATTGCAAGCCCAAGGTAGGCGCGAAGGTGGTCGAGGGCGTCAAGGCCAGCGATCTGATCCGAACGGGCGCGTACCGCACGGGGTGGGCCTACGGCCTGTTGACCATGCCGTACAAATATTTTCCGGGCGCGAAAAGTTTCGTCAGCGGTGCGCCCGTGGGTCCGTATCTGGGTTTGCGGTTTGGTTCCGTCGGAGCGGGAATGACCGTTGCCGCTGCCCTGACCATCGGCCAAGTCAACGGCGACACCGTCAACCTCACCAAAGATGCCGGCGGTATCGAGACCAAGACCAAGACGGGGAGCACCCAGCTGCCGGCAATTTCAGGTGCGGTGGGGGTGATCTTCGACATTTCAAAAGCGCAAAACACGAAAGCCTTCAAGGCCGGCTTCTTCATCGGCAGGGACCGCGTCAACAACGATCCGACCATCGACTACAAGTACAACGGCCGCGGCTGGCTGGCCGTGCAGCTCGGCTACGACTTCACCGACAACTGAAGTCGGGTCGCGCGGCCTGGGTCAAACCGGCCGCCGACTCGCCTGCGCCAGATAAAACCACTCGTGCCCCGGCTGCGCCGACACATCGGGGAAGACGATGTAGCCGGCTGCGGGTGCGCGCACTTCGCTGCCGTCGGCGCGCCGTGCAATCAGCTGATCGGCAGCCAGCGGGTCGAAGCTGGTCCACGGCTTGACGAAGTGGTCGCCCTCGCTGTGGCGGTCGATGACTTCGGCCAGCACCAGGCTTTCGAAAGGCCGGGCCGGGGGCGCCAGCGGGATGTCGGCCAGACCCAGCAGGGCCAGCGTCTGGCGGATGGCGGTGTAGGCCACCTCGGGGCCTTCCGGGTCGTCGTGTTGGCCGCATTCCAGCGTCACGCCGTAGCCGCCCTGGCTGCGCATGTATTCGGTGGTGCCCACGCCGTAGCTCGGGTCTTCGTGCACGTCGCCGGGCGTCAGGCTGCGCGCCTTGCGCTGGGCAATGCCGTCGGCGTAGGCCTGCATCCAGCCTTCGACGATGCGGTTGACGCCCACGTGCGCGGCCAGTTCTGCTTCGGCGGCGGCATGGGCGAAGGGCTCCAGCAGGCCCCGGTTGTCGGCCGGGCCGCGCATCACGAAAGGCTGGCCGGGACTGCGGAAACTGTGCAGGTCCAGCAGCACGTCGTGCGCGGCCAGCAGCGGGCACAGCGCGTTGGCGATGCGGTCTTCGAAGTCTTGCGGCGTGGCGGTGGGCTGCAGGCGGCGGTTGAGATTGCGGTCGCCCATGCGCCGCATGTGGTTGTAGGCCAGCGGGTTGCAGACCGGCACGAAGGTCACGCTGCCGCGCACGATCTCGATGTCGCCGCTGTCGATCTCGGCCAGCACGCGGCGTATGCCTTTGCTGCCAGCCACCTCGTTGCCGTGCACGGCGCCGGTGACGATCAAACGCGGCCCCGGCGCGAAGCCGGCGATGCGGTGGCTGCGCAAGTTGCTGTTGCTGATCACGCCGAAGCTCCGCACAGCAATTCGTAGGCCGTGGCGTAACGCTCGTGGATGCCGCGCACGACGGTGTCCGGCAAATCGAGCGCCGCTTGTTCCGCGCCGCCGGTGACGCCGGTGCTGGTCAACCAGTCGCGCAAGGGCTGCTTGTCGTAGGCCTTGATGCGGCCTTGCGCCAGTTCGTCGGCCTGCCAGAAGCGTGACGAGTCGGGCGTCAGCACCTCGTCCATCAGCGTCAGCGTGCCGTGCTCGTCCAGGCCGAATTCGAATTTGGTGTCGGCGATCACGATGCCGCGTGTCAGCGCGTAGGCGCTGGCCGCCTTGAAGATGCGGATGGCGGTGTCGCGCACCTCGGCCGCGCGCGCAGCGCCCAGGATGCCTTCCAGTTGCGCATAGGCGATGTTCTCGTCGTGGTCGCCGACGGCGGCCTTGGTGGCCGGTGTGAAGATGGGTTCGGCCAACGGCTGCGTCATGGCCATGCCGGGCGGCAGCGCGATGCCGCAGACCGTGCCGCTGGCGCTGTATTCCTTCCAGCCCGAACCGACGATGTAGCCGCGCACGACGGCTTCGCAAGGCAGCGGCGTCAGGCGCTTGACGAGCATGGAACGCCCGGTGACCTGCGCCACTTCATCGGCGGCCACCACGCTTTCCGGCGCTTCGCCGGTCAGGTGGTTGGGCACGATGCCTTTGAGCTTGTCGAACCAGAACAGTGCCATCTGCGTCAGCAGCCGGCCCTTGCCGGGCACGGGTGCCTTCATGACCACGTCAAAGGCACTGAGGCGGTCGCTGGCGACCATCAGCATGCGGTCGGCGCCGACGGCGTAGAGGTCGCGCACCTTGCCGCGCGCAATCAGCGGCAGCGAGTGCAAAGTGGTGCTGGGCAGGGCGGGGCCGAGGTCCGCCAGCGGGTGGGGTGTGGATGTCATGGGCAGGCGCGGTTGGATGCAGCGAAGACTGGGGCATTGTCTTCGCTGCGAACCGCCGCGCCGGCCCCTCCGCGCACTCAGGCGGCTGGCGTGCCGCGCCGGCGCCAGGCCAGCGCCAGACCGAAGGCCGCACCCGCCGCGCCCAGCGTCAGGGTGCCGGGCTCGGGAACGGGGTCGCTGATGATCAGGTAGGTGACGCTGAAGCCGTTGACGTAGCCCGGGTCATTGGCGGTGGGCGTGTAGGTGATGCCGTTCGGGCCCGCCTCGGGGCCGACTTCGGGCAGGGTCAGCACCAGCGTGTAGAAAGCGACGGGAAAGCCGGTGTCGGCCAGCGGCGGGTTGGGCTCGGTGCCGCGGTCGGAGTAGAAAACCACCGAAGCCGGGTAGCCCGTGGCGAGGATGGCCGGGTTGAAACGGATCACGTCGGAAATGACGCCGTTTTCCGTGAGGATCAGGTCGCCGGCCAGCAGGTTGGGCGGCCCGCCCAGGTCGTAGGTCAGCGCAGCGGGCAGGCCGCCCGGGCCGGGGTCGGGCAGCATGCCGCTGATCAACGGGGTGGCGATCGAACCGGGGAAGAGGATGGTGCCCACGCCCGTTTCGTCCAAGGTGATGAGCGGGTTGTTCTGGGCCTGGGTCGGTGTGCTGGCCAGGGCTACAAGCAGGGGCGTGACCAGCTGAAGCAACAAGCGGCGGACGTTCATGGAAGCCTCCAAACGGTGGGTGTGAGATGCAAACCCGACCCCCCGGGGCCTTGCGAGCCCGCTTGGCAAGCCAGCCCCGAGGGGCGGCACACGACCACGACTTCTGGACGAGTCGGCCAGCCAGTCTAGGCACCGGCGCACGCGGATTCAATGCGCGGCGAGGCCCACCCCCTAGATCGCAAATTCAGCCCAGCCGGGCCACCACACGGTGCACCGCTGCACCCAGCGCCGGCAGGCGCCAGGTGGTGGCGCAGCGCGGGTCGGGCGCGTAACGCGCGCCCAGGTTGCTGAGCAGCGCGACGAGGGCGTGCGTGCCGTCGGCCGTGCGCAGAACGCCCGCGTCAGCCGCGTAGTTGTCGGTGCTGCCGGTCTTGTGCGCGAACGCGGGTGCGTCGGGCAGGCCGGACAGCCAGCCGGGCACGTCGCGCAGGCTGCCGCTGGACAGCACGTGGTCCAGTTGTTGGCGCTGCAGCACCGCGCGCAGGTGGTCGCGCGTGGCCGGCTGCAGCAGCACGGTGCCGGCGGGCAGCCAGGGGACGGGCGGGGCTTCGGCGTCCAGCAGCCACAGCAGTCGCACCGTGTCCCAGGCGGTCATGTGGATGTGGCCGACGCCCGAGCCATCGGCGTTGCGCCAGCCGCCGTCGGGCTGCGTGTCGTTCAGTTGCAGCGTGGCCAATCCCAGTTCCGCGAAGCGCGCGTTCAGCGCTT
Source organism: Betaproteobacteria bacterium (assembly GCA_031424355.1). GTDB lineage: Bacteria > Pseudomonadota > Gammaproteobacteria > Burkholderiales > Burkholderiaceae_C > Rubrivivax. Next base: position 3,856 of record JANPHI010000079.1, on the reverse strand, counting down.
CGATCAAGCCCACGCGGTGCAACAGTGCCACCAGTTCGGTCGTCGCGTCGTTGTCGCTGACCGTGATCATCGGTTCCAGAGCGGCCGGCCAGTCGGCGATCAAGCCCCGGTCCAGCGCCAGCCCCACGCCCAAGGCCACCATCAGCTTCAGCAGCGAAGCCGGGTAGGGCGCCACGAAGCGCAGCGTGCCGGCGCCAGCGGCCCGCGCCGTGACGGGCTGCCAGGCCACCTGCCGCCAGTTGCGGCCGGACTGCCAGGCGATGGACGTGCCCTTGGCGTCTTGCACGTCGCGGTCGAAGCGCACATTGCGCAAGGCGCCGCCGCGCGCGCCGATTTCACCGACCACGCCCTGTGGGAATTCACGCGAGAACAGCACGTTGGCGCAGCGCGGCGGCCCGCTGCGCGGGAAGACCGCCACGGCCAGGTCGATGCTGGGGAAGTTGGCGATGGCCGCGCCACCGTGCCAGCTGTCGGGCGTGGCAGCGAAGTCCTGCGCGTGCACGGCGTGCAGCAGGCTTTGCGCCAGGGTGTCGGGGCGGCTGGGTGGGCGGCTGGGCGGGCGGCCGGACTGCGGTCCGGGCGCTGAGCGGTAAGGGGGGCGCATGCCCCGATTGTCCGGGCGCTGCAGCCTTCAGCCCGCCACCACGTGGCAAGCCACCCGTCGCCCGCCCACGTCCCGCAGCAGCGGCACTTCGGCCTTGCAACGCGCCTGTACCAGCGGGCAGCGCGTGTGAAACGCGCAGCCGGTGGGCGGGTTCAGCGGGTTGGGCATTTCGCCTTGCAAAGGCTGGTGCGGCTGGCGGTCGGCCGCGCGCAGCGCTGGCACCGCGCCCAGCAGTGCCTGCGTGTACGGGTGCAGCGGCGCGCCCAGCACCTGGGCCTTGGGGCCGTGCTCCACGGCGGCGCCGAAGTACATGACCACCACGTCGTGGGCCACGTGTTCCACCACGCTCAGGTTGTGGCTGATGAAGACGTAGGCCGTGCCGGTGGCGTCCTGCAAATCCATGAACAGGTTCAGCACCTGGGCCTGGATGCTGACGTCCAGCGCCGATGTCGGCTCGTCGGCCACGACGATGGCGGGCTTCAGCATCATCGCGCGCGCCACCGCCACGCGCTGGCGCTGGCCGCCGCTGAACATGTGCGGGTAACGCAGCGCGTGCTCGGGGCGCAGACCCACGCGCTCGATCATCTGCAACGCCAGTTCCCGGCGTTCGGCCTTGCCCAGGCGGGTGTTGATGGCCAGCGGTTCGTCCAACGCGGCGGCGATGGTCTTGCGCGGGTTCAGGCTGGCATACGGGTTCTGGAAAACCATCTGCACGCGCTGGCGCAGTTGCCGGCGTTGCGCGGCACTGGCGGTCGCCGCGTCCTGATCGCCCAGGTAGAGCGAGCCTGACGTGGGCGGTTCGATCAGCGTCAACTGCCGCGCCAGCGTGCTCTTGCCGCAGCCCGATTCACCCACCACCGCCAGCGTGCGGCCGGCTTGCAGCTCAAACGTCACACCATTGAGTGCCTTGACCACCGCGTGCCCGCGCGAGATGTTGCCCAACCACCCCCGACTGACGCGGTAGTGGCGCGTCAGGTCTTGCGCGCGCAGCACGGTTTCAGCCATGCGCCACCGCCGTGTCGGTAGCCGGTGCCAGCGGGAAGAAGCAGCGCACACCAGCCGCCAGCGGCGGGCGTTCGGCACGGCAGCGGTCCTGCACCTGCGCACAGCGGGGCGCCAGCAGACAGCCGGCCGGGCGGTCGTATTTCCCGGGAACGATACCTGGCAGCGCGTGCAGCCTTCGTGCACCCCGGTTGTGTTCCGGCAGCGCGGCCAGCAGCGCCGCCGTGTAGGGGTGGCGGGGCTGGCTGAAGAGCTGATCGACGGCGCCGGTTTCCACCACCTGGCCGGCGTACATCACGGCCACGCGACTGGCCATTTCGGCCACCACGGCCAGGTCGTGGGTGATCAGCAGCAGGCTCAGGCCTTGCTCGCTTTGCAGCTTCTTCAGCAGCGCCATCACCTGCGCCTGGATGGTCACGTCCAGCGCGGTGGTGGGTTCGTCGGCGATCAGCAGACGCGGTTCGCAGGCGATCGCCATCGCGATCATCACGCGCTGGTTCATGCCGCCGCTCATCTCGTGCGGGTAGGCGTTCAGGCGGCTTCTCGCGGCCGGAATTTCCACCCGTTCGAAAAGCTGCAGCACGCGCGCTTCCAGCGCCGCGCCGCGCAGGCCCGCGTGCACCTTCAGCACCTCGCGCACCTGGTTGCCCACGGTGTGGCTGGGGTTCAGGCTGTTCAGCGCATCTTGAAAAACCATCGCGATGTCGCGGCCGATCAGGCGGCGGCGTTGTGCGGCGTTCAGCGTCTGCAGGTCTTGGCCGTCGAAACGCAGCGCATCAGCGGTGACGATGCCCGGGGCGTCGATCAAGCCCATCAGCGCCATCATCGACACGCTCTTGCCCGAGCCCGATTCGCCGACGATGCCCAGCAGTTCGCCGGGCGCCACGTCCAGGTCCACGCCATCGACCGCCGTGTAGCCGTCGAAGGTGACGCGCAAGTTACGGATTTCGAGCAATGCCGTCATGACGCCGCCCGCAGCTTGGGGTCCAGCGCGTCGCGCAGGCCGTCGCCCATCAGGTTGATGGCCAGCACCGTCACCAGGATGGTCAGCCCCGGCATGGTGACGACCCAGGGCGCGCGTTCGATGTAGTCGCGCGCCGCGCTGAGCATGCTGCCCCACTCGGGCAGCGGCGGCTGCACGCCCAGGCCCAGAAAGCCGAGGGCCGCCGTTTCCAGAATGGCCGACGAGAAGCCCAGCGTGGCGGTGACGATCAGCGGCGCCAGGCAGTTCGGCAGCACGGTGTCAAACATCAGCCGCAGCGTGCCGGCGCCGGCCACGCGGCTGGCGGTGACGTAGTCGCGGCCCATCTCGGCCAGCGCCGCGCCGCGCGTCAGTCGCACATAGCCGGGCAGCGCGCCCACCGCGATCGCCAGCACGGTGTTGACCAGGCCCGGGCCCAGGATGGTGATGACGCAGATGGCCAGCAGCAGCCCGGGCAGGGCCAGCAGGATGTCCATCAGCCGCATCACCACCGGCGCCAACCAACGCGGGTGGAAGGCCGCCACCAGGCCCAGCGCCACGCCGGGCAGCAGGGCCAGCAGCACGGCAGAAAAGCCGATCCACAGCGACACGCGCGCGCCGAACAGCAGCCGGCTGAGGATGCAGCGCCCCAGCTCATCGGTGCCCATCGGGTAGGCCGCCAGGCCGCCGGCCTGCCACAGCGGCGGCGTCAGCATGTGGTCGCGGAACTGCTGCACCGGGTCGTGCGGCGCCAGCAGCGGCGCGAACAGCGCGCCCAGCACCACGGCTGCGAAGACGAAAAAGGCCAGCGTGGCGCCCCGGTTGGCGGCGAAGGTGCGGACGAATTCGCGCGCCGGTGACGGTGGGGAAAGCGGCGGCTGTGGCGGCAGCGCGGCGGCACTCATGCCCGCCCCCGCATGCGTGGATTCACCACGCCGTACAGCACATCCACGACCAGGTTGACGCTGATGAAGATCAGCGCCGAGACCAGGATGCCGGCCTGCACCACGGGGTAGTCGCGCCGCGCGATGGCGTCGATCAGCCACTTGCCGATGCCCGGCCACGAGAAGATGGTCTCGGTCAGCACGGCACCGCCCAGCAGGCCGCCGACCTGCAGGCCCAGCACGGTGACGATGGGGATCAGCGCGTTGCGCAGGCCGTGCAGCAGGATGACGCGCGCCGGGCTCAGGCCCTTGGCGCGGGCGGTGCGCATGTAGTCCTCGCGCAGCACTTCCAGCATGGCGCTGCGCGTCATGCGTGCGATGGTCGCCATCGGCACCGTGCCCAGC
>JANPHI010000078.1:0-1956 GCA_031424355.1 Betaproteobacteria bacterium | reverse complement strand
TCTTGCAGGCCGCGCAGCAGCACCACGCGCGGCGGCAGCTGCGGCGGCAGGCGCAAACGCGTTTCGCCGTCGGGGAAGGTGTGCTGGTCGATCAGCGCCCAGGGCCAGCCGAGTTCGGCCGCCAGACCCTGGGCCAGCGCGGCTTCGTCGGCGCAGGCCAGCAGCATCGGCGTGCTTGCAGTGGCAGTGGCGGTGGTGGTGGCAGACATCGGCATCACGCGGGCAGCTCGGCCGCCATCACCTCACGCAGGTGCAGGGCCAGCGCTCGGCGGTCGGCGTGGGCGGTGCTGATGGGCGGCATCACGTGCACGTGCGCCGTCAACCCGCGCGCGCTGGCCACGCGCCAGACGCTTTGCAGCAGCGTGGTGTCGCCGATGTAGACCGCCGCCGGGCTGTAGGCCTGCGCGGCATCGGCAAAGCGCAGCACGATGGCCTGCACCGGCGTGGCGGTGGCGATGGCCGCCTGCAGCAGGTTGGCGTGGAAAGGCAGCAGCTCGGGCCCGGGGCCGGTGGTGCCTTCGGGGAAGACGGCCACGGTGTCGCCGGCTTGCATGGCTTCGGCCATCGCATGCACCACGCGCACCGCGTCGCGCTTGCGTTCGCGTTCGATGAACAGCGTGCCGGCGTTCTTGATCAACCAGCCCAGCAGCGGCCAGGCCAGCACGTCGGCCTTGCTGACGAAGCGGGCGTGCGGCGCCGCCGCGTGGATGGCCGCGATGTCGATCCACGACACGTGGTTGGCCACCACCAGCGTGGCGCCGGGGCGCGGCGCCACGCCACTCACCTGCACCGTCATGCCGACCGCGCGCAGCAGGCCGGCGGACCACCAGCGGATGCGTTCGTGCCGCCCGGCGGCATCCAGTTGCGGGAAGCGGGTCATCACCAGCATGCCGTGCAGCACGTGCAGCACGGCGCGCAGCAGGCGCCATGCCGCGAGCAGGCTGCGCATCAGCGCGTGGCCTCGGTGATGAATTCGGCGATGGCCTCGGCCTTCGCTTCATACGCCACCGTGCCCGCGACCAGCGTGGCCCGCACGCGGCCGGGCAGTGCCATGCCGGTGGACGCAAAGCTGAAAGGCGTGTGCTTGCCCTGGCTGGCCAGCATCTGGGGGCTGACCATCCATTCGGCCGCCGGGTCGAAGACGCAGACATCGGCCACGCCGCCTTCCACCAGCCGCCCCGCGCTGCTGGCCAGCGAACCCAGTGCGTCGCCCAGCACGCGCACCGGATCGTGCGTCACACGGCCCAGCGTGCGGGTCAGCGGCAGGTCGCTGTCAGCGCCCCAGCGCAGCGCCAGGCTCAGCAGCAATTCCAGTCCGGTCGCGCCCGGTTCGGCTTCACCGAAAGGCAGGTTCTTCATGTCGTCGGCCACCGGGTTGTGGTCGGACACCAGCGCGTCGATGGTGCCGTCGGCCAGACCTTGGCGCAGTGCGGCGCGGTCGGGGCCCTGGCGCAGCGGCGGCGTCAAACGCATGTCGGCGTTGAAGTAGCCGATGTCCACATCGGTCAGGTGCAGCGACTGGATGTTGACGTCGGCCGTCACCGGCAGCCCTTCGGCCTTGGCCGCACGCAGCAAGGCCACGCCGGCGGCGCTGGACAGGCGGCACAGGTGCACGCGGGCTTTCGTCGCGCGCACCAGTTCGAAGATGGTGTGCAGCGCAATCGTCTCGGCCACCGCCGGCACGCCCGACAAACCCAGCCGCGTCGCCATCGCGCCCTGCGCCGCCACGCCCTTGCCCAGCCAGGCGTCCAGCGGGCGCAGCCACACCGTGTAGCCGAAGGTGGACGCGTACTGCAGTGCACGCAGCAGCACCAGGCTGTCGGTGACGGGCACATCGGCCTGCGAGAAACCGACGCAGCCGGCCTCGGTCAGTTCGGCCATCTCGGTCAGCGTGTGGCCTTCCAGCTTGCGGGTCAGTGCGCCCAGCGGAAAGACGCGGCAGCGGCTGAGCTTGCG
>JANPHI010000077.1:0-25714 GCA_031424355.1 Betaproteobacteria bacterium | reverse complement strand
GCCGGCGGCGGCTACCTGCAACTGGTGCACGACAAGGAAGGCGTCGAGGTGGCGCTGTGGCTCAACGGCCTGGGCATCGACGCCCATGTGGTGGTGCACCGCCTGCCGGGGCAGGCGCGGGAACCGGCGCAGGGGCACGAGCACGGGCCTGAGCACGGGCAGGAGCACGGGCAGGGTGGGGTGTGGCCCAGCGACATCGCCTTGCAAGACGGCCTGCGCTGCCTGGACCACCTGGCCAGCCTGCCGCCGCTGCCCTTGCTGCATGTGGGCCTGTCATCAGGCGGGCATCTTGCCGGCGTGATGGCCTGCCAGCGACACGCGGTGAACCTGGCCATGGCCTGCGGTGTGGTCATCGCCTACGCGCCGCTGAACGCCAACCACCGGCGGTACAAGGCGCCGGCCGACAAGCCCGACTACCCACCGCCCGAGAAGCAGGCCTTCTACGACGCCTGGCCCATCGGCATCGCAGCCGAGCCGCACGGCCTGCCGCTGATGCCGGTCTTCCTGGCCTATGCCTTGCGTGACGCGGTGGTGCCGGTGGACCACGCGCTGAACTTCATCAAGGCGGCGCAGCAGACCGGTGCCGATGTCGAAGCCCACATCTTTCCGCAGGCCCCGCACGGCTTCGCGCTGCGCGACCTGGCCGGCACGCACGACCAGTGGCCGGTGCTGGCCGCACGCTGGATGCACGACCGGTTGCAGCGGCGGGTGCAGGAGCGCGTGCAGGGGCGCGTGCAGGGGCGTTAGGGCGCCGCCAACCGCGTGCCGGCAGCTTCCAGGCGCAGGTAATCGTATTGCGTGGTCCCGGTCTTGCCCTTCGCCAGCTGTTGCGTGAAGGCGATGGCATTCGGGCCTTGCTTCAACAAGCCGGGCGGAATGGCCATGCGCACGTCGGCAAAGGCGCCGTGGCTGCCCAGGCGTATCGGGGCATGGCTGGCCTGAGGCGCTTTGTAGCGGCCGATCGTCGTGCCGTTGACCGTGACCACCAAGGTGGTTTCGGAAGACGCCAAGGCGATGTAAAGCGATGCCGGCGCATCCAGGGCCGGCGTGTTGGCCAGCGAGAAATGAACGGTCCAGGGCGCTGAGCCGAACTGTGCGTAAGGCCAATCCTGGCGACTGTTGTTCTGGCCCACGGTGTAATTCAATCCACGGCCCGCATTCGCATCCGCATCGGATTGAACATAGGTTGCCCACTGCGTGTAATTGAAAGCGCCATTGTGAAATTCCTGCGTATCGCGGTCGGGTACGCCGATCTCCCACAAGGTATTCGCCACACGCGACGGCGTCCATTGCACCGTGCCCAGTTCTAGGGACTGGCCGGCTTGCACGTCGATCGGCGTTCGCTGGAAGCTGCCGATGTTGCCCGCGCCAAAAGCCCACAGGTGGTAGACACCCGGCAACACGTTGGGCAGCTGGAAGTGCCCGTCCGGGCCCGTTTTGACCCAGAACTGGTAGCCGCGGCCCTGCAACTGGAAGTCGGTGCCCTGGTCGTCGGGCGCCAGGCCTATCCAGGCGCCGGCAGCGGTGGCCGCCGGGTTGCCGGCATCGGCCACTTTCAAGGTGCCGCTGACCGTGCCACGGGCGGATTTAGGCACGTAGTCCGCGTTCTTGAACCAGCTGTAGGGCCAGGCCGATTGTTCGGCGGCAGCCTGCGCCTGCGCATCGCGCCAGAGCGATTCAACGACCTGGGCTGGCGCGTCGGTCGCCGCACCGGCGTAACTGTTCGCGTAAACGAAGAACGGCCCGAAGGTCTTGCTGAAGGCGCTGCCGGCCGCCATCACCAATTGGTTGCCCATGCCGTAATGCGAGCCATTGAGCATGTTCAACAGTGCATGGTCCATGTGCCCCGTCAGTTCGCGCTTCATCGGGCCGCCGTTGTAATACTCGTGGCTGGGCACCGTCATCCAGATGCCCACGCGTTGGCGGGTGCTGCTCCAGCCCCAGACGTTCAAATCGCCCAGATCGGCGCTGTAGGCGTATTTGCATTCGAACTGGCCTGCGTAGTCGCCGGTCGTCAGCAGGCTGACTTCCTTGGGCGCACCGCGCACCGGCAGGGCCGCAGCCATGTCGGCAACGGTCGGCATCTTTCTCTGGCGCAAGGCGTCGACGCTGAGCCAGTCGAAGAGGGGGCTGATGTAGGCGTTCGAACGCCATTCGCCGACATCGGTGCGGGGGTAAGACGCGGGGTGGTCCAGCCTCGCCGTTGCGTAATAGCCTTGGGCGCCACGCCGCAGGCTGTAGTGGATGTCAACGTCCATGGCGGCTTCGGCCGGCTTACCCGACCAGGGGCTGCGGATCTTCACTTCCGCATGGTCGCCGTGGTTGGCTTTGGGGTCCACCGTCACGCTGGCGGTGCCGCGTGGCCCGCCGTAGGCCGGCGCGTTCCAGCTCCAGTAGAAGCGGCCGCCGTTGTGCCCGCCTTCGAACAGGTTCAGGCCGCGGTAGCTGAATTTCGAGATGGCGGCATCGGTCTTGTTGATGCGTATCGCGACGATGCCGTTGTCGAGGACGATGCTGTCGCCGTCGTCCTTCATCGACACGTCCGGGCCTGCTCCGCTGCCGCCGCCCGGCACGTTGGCGCTGGCCCCGCTGCAGGCCAGCGCGAAGGCGGCGGCCAGCACCGTTGCGACCGGGTTCACCCGCATCACCTCACCAGCCCTGCGGCACTTCGATGACCACGATGTTCATCGCCCGACCGTCGGCCGACAGCATCGCGCTTTGAATCTGGATGCGCTTGCCGTCGGGGCTGAAGGTGGGGTGCGGGTGGTCGCGCGCGGTTTCCTTGTGGCCGGTGCTCAGCAGGCGCATGCGGCCGTCGCGGCGGTCGATCAGGTACAGGCTGCGCGAGAAGTCGTCGCCCACGGCCCAGCGGCCATCGGCCGAACCGTGCACGTGCCACAGGCCGCTGCCGCTGTGCGTCTGGCCTTCGATGCGCATTTCGCGCGTGCGCAGGTTCAGCACGGCCAGGCCGGTGGGTTTCTCGCGCATGCCCGATGGACCCCACTCGGCTTCCTGCCCGGGTGCCACCGTGGTGTTCTTCGCCCCTTCGTAATACGAACCCGTGGGCAGCGGCTGCACCGAACCCGGTATCGCGCGGTGGCCCATCAGCGAGAAGGCGACTTCGTCCTTGCCGATGTAGGCCTCGTGCGTGACCCATTCGTGTGACGATTCCGGGTACATGGGCCGCAGGCCCGTGCCGTCGCCGCGCACGGTCCACGTGCGCTGCGGCGACTTCCCGCCGGTTTCCCAGCTGAACACCAGTTCACCCGGCTCCTGCCAGTTGGCCTGGATGTGGCCGATCAGGAAACCCACGGTGACCACGTGTTCGATGCGGCCGCTGCGGCGGTGCACGCGGGCGATGCCGGTGGGGCCGGCGCCCATGTTGCGCGCGCCGAAGTTGGGCTCGATCTTCAAGCCCGCCGGCATGCGGGTGGCCGCGCCGCGCGGGTTGATGCGGAAGTACAGCCACTGGCCGTCGGCGTCCAGCGCGGTGTCGCCCACCGCGTCCCAGTCGGCCGGGATGGTGGCCATGACGCGCTGGTACTTCGCTTGCGCATCGGGCTGCAGCCTGCCGGCCTGGCTGTCGGCGAACAGGCGCGCCAGGTCCACTTCCACGGCCTGCATCGCACGCGGCGCGTCGCGGCCGCCGGCGGCTGCGCGCGGTGTGCCCGGCACGGCGGGCAGCTCCCGCAGGAACACCAGGCGCATGGCCTGCTGGTCGACATTCAGCATGCCGCTGTAGCCGCCCTCGGTGACCTGCACCATCTCGCCGCTGGCCTCGTTGACAGCGATGGCTTCGGGGCCGGCGCGGTCGCTGCGGAAGACCAGCCATTGGCCGTCGGACGTCCAGTCGGGGTGGCTGGGGTAGATCTTGGAATCGCCGCGCGGCGTGGACGTCAGAAAGACCAGCGGCACGCCGGTGGCAGGGTCGGGCACGACGCGGCGTTCCGACGGGAAGCGCTGCCCGATCTGCGCCGACGCGCTGGCGGTCAGCAGCGCCAGCAGGGCGGGCAGCAAGGCCGGCAGCAGAGCGGTCCAGCCACCGGTGCGGCGGGTTCGAGCGGTGGGGGCGGGGGTGTGGATGGGGTGCATGGCGGCGCGACTCTAGCCACGCGCTGGCCGCGCGCAAAGCGGGTGCGCCCGGGGGCCCGCGCTTCGCTCATGAACTTGAGCGTATCGACCGCCCGCTGCTTGCCCGCTTGTCGGCCGGCTGCCGACAGGCTTAGGCTCGCTGCCGCCCGCAACCCCGCTGCCCCCACGATGACGCCGAACCCGCTGCCTGTTCCTGCCCTCAACCGCCGCGCGTGGCTGGCCGCGCTGGCTGCGTTGGGCGGTGCAGCCTCGGGCCTGGCGGGTTGCGCGTCACCGTCGTCTGCAACGTCGCCGTCTACACCGCCGGCCGGTCTGCCGGCTGCCGTCAACACCGACCCGCGCACCGCCGCCATCGTGCTGGCCGAACCGGCCAACGCGGCGCTGCCGTCGCTGCTGCTGATCGGCGATTCCACCGTGCGCAACGGGCGCGACGACGACGGCCAGGGCCTGGGCGCGGTGGGCCAGTGGGGCTGGGGCCATGTGCTGGCGCGGCTGCTGGACACCTCGCGCCTCAACGTCGTCAACCGCGCCATCGGCGGCCTCAGCAGCCGCACCTACCGCAGCGGCGGGCACTGGGACCGCACGCGGGTTTTCGTCCGGCGCGGCGACGTGGTGCTGATCCAGTTCGGCCACAACGACAGCAGCCCGGTCAACGACGACCAGCGCGCGCGCGGCACGCTGCGCGGCACCGGGCCTGAGCTGCAGACCATCGCCAACCGCCTGACCGGTCAGCCCGAAACGGTGGCCAGCTACGGCGCCTATCTGCGCGGCTACATCGCCGACTGCCGCGCTTTGGGCGCCACGCCGGTCTTGTGCACGCCGGTGCCGCGCAAGCGCCGCGACGCACAAGGTCGCACCGTGCGCGGCACCGACAGCTACGCCACCTGGGCCGCCACGGTGGCCCGTGAAGAAGGCGTGGCGCTGATCGACCTGGACGCGCTGGTGGCCGAGCGCTACGACGCGCTGGGGCCCACCGTCGTGGACATGCTGTTTCCGCGCACCACGCCCGAAGAACGGGTGCACACCAATTGGGCCGGTGCCACGCTGAACGCGCAGACGGTGCTGGGCGAACTGCGGCGGCAGCGCCTGTTGGCGGGCGAGCCGTATCGGCCGATGCCTGCAGCGCCGTCTGCGGCATCTGCACCCGCTGCGCCCGCCCCGACGCGCGCCGTGCTGAACCCGCGTCTGCCGACGCTGTTCCTGGTCGGCGATTCCACCGTGCGCAGCGCCGGCCAGGGCGGCATGTGGGGTTGGGGCGAAAGGCTGGACACCCACATCGACGCGCAGCACTTGCAGTTGGCCAACCACGCCATGGGCGGCCGCAGCACGCGCACCTTTCTGCGCGAAGGCCGCTGGGACGCGGTGCGCGCGCAGCTCAAGCCGGGCGACGTGGTGCTGATCCAGTTCGGCCACAACGACGGCGGCCGCGTCGGCGACCCGGCTGCCAAGCAGCGCGGCGTGCTGCCGGGCACTGCCGAAGACCTGGCGCAGGAAGTCCTGCCCGACGGCAGCGTTGAGGTCGTGCGCAGCTTCGGGGCCTACTTGCAGCGCTATGTGCGCGAGGCCCTGGACGCCGGTGCCGTGCCGGTGGTGCTGTCGCCCGTGCCGCACAAGGACCGCTGGCAGACGGGCCGCGACTTCGAGGACTTTGCGGCCTGGGGGCGCACCGTGGCGCAGCGCGAAGGTGCGCTCTTCATCGACCTGACGCTGATCGTCACCGAGGCCTACCGCGCCCTGGGCGCCGCTGGCGTGGAGCCGCTGTTCGCTGACGCCCGCACCCACACCAGCGACCAGGGTGCCCGCGTCAACGCGGCCTGCGTGGCGCAGGGCTTGCGGCAATTGCCGCAAGCCTTGCTGGCACCCGGCATCCGCGCTGACCGGGTGGTCACGAACCTGCCGTCCTTCTTCCGGGACGGTGAAGGGCTGGCGCGGGCAGCCCCCGGCTGAGCAGAGGGCTCAGGCAGGCCCGGATCTGCGTCAAGGCAGCGGCAGCACCTTCGCCGGGTTCAGCAGGTTCTTCGGATCGAGCGCGCGCTTGATCTGCCACATCAGTTCCAGTTCGACCGGCGACTTGTAGGTTTTCAGGTCGTCGCGCTTGGCCACCCCGATGCCGTGTTCGGCCGAGATCGACCCGCCGGCGGCGTGGGCCAGCGCGTCCACGGCGTGGGACACGGTGTCGTGAAGCTCGGCGATGAAGGACTTGGCATCGCGGTCAGCCGGCCGCAAGGGGTTGAAGTGGACGTTGCCGTCACCCATGTGCCCGTAGACCACCATGCGCGCCGCAGGCTCGATGGCGATGACGGCTGCCGACGCGTCTTCGATGAAGGCCGCGATGCGCGACAAGGGCACCGAGACATCGCACTTGATGCTGCCGCCGGTGCGCGTCTGTGCGTCGGAAATCTCTTCGCGGATGCGCCAGAAGCGTTGCGCGTCGGCGCCGCTGGTGGCCACCGCCGCGTCCAGCACGGTGCCGGCTTCCATCCCGGCTTCCAAAATTTGCAACAGGGTCTTGTCCAGGCTGTCGGCGGCCGCACCGGATGTCAGCTCGATCAGCACCATCCAGTCATGGGCCGCACCCAGCGGCGAAGCCATGCCGCCCAGGTAGGCCAGCACCAGGTCGAGCGCCGGGCGTGAGATCAGTTCGAAGGCGCTGACGGACTGGCCGGCCACCTGCTTGGCTTCGCCGAGCAAGGCCACCGCCGCGGCCGGGCTGGCCACCGCCACGAAGGCCACCGACGACGAGCGCGGCACCGGCATCAGCTTCAGCACCGCCGCCGTGATGATGCCCAGCGTGCCTTCCGACCCGACGAACAGCTGCTTCAGGTCGTAGCCGGTGTTGTCCTTGCGCAGGCCGCGCAGGCCGGCGTACACGCGGCCGTCCGGCAGCACGGCCTCGACGCCCAGCACCAGGTCGCGCATGTTGCCGTAGCGCAGCACCGCCGTGCCGCCGGCGTTGGTCGACAGGTTGCCGCCGATCTGGCACGAGCCTTCAGAGCCGATGCGCAAGGGAAACAGCCGGCCGGCCTGCTCGGCAGCGGCGCGTGCGGCATGCAGGGTCACGCCCGCCTGCAGCGTCATCGTGTCGTTCACGGCATCCACCCGCAGCACCTGGTTCAGGCGCTTCAGGTTCAGCAGCACGGCGCTGCCGCTGGCGTCGGGCACCGCGCCGCCCATCAGCGAGGTGTTGCCGCCCTGCGGCACCACCGGCACGTCGTGGGCATGGCACCAGGCCATCACGCGGCTGACTTCGTCGGTGTCGGCGGGCAGCACCACGGCGGCGGCCTTGCCGAGGTAGAGGCGCCGGTAGTCGGTGGTGTAGGGCAGGGTGTCGGCGTCGGCGCGCAGCACGTGTGCGGGGCCGACGATGGCGCTGAGCGCGTCGACGATGGAATCAGCGGTGGGGTTCATGGTGGCCGGTGGTTCGTTGATCGTTGCAGGGTGGGCCAGCGATCATCGCAGGCCGCCCTGGCACAGGTATTTGGTGTGCATGTAGTCGTCCAGCCCGTGGCGCGAACCTTCGCGGCCGTAGCCGGATGCCTTCACGCCACCGAAGGGCGCCGCTTCGGCCGTCAGTGCGCCTTCGTTGATGCCCACGATGCCGCATTCCAGCCGGTCCGCCACGCGCCAGATGCGGGCGGCGTCGCGGGTGTAGAAGTCGGCGGCCAGGCCGTAGGGCGTGTCATTGGCCAGCGCCACGGCATCCTGCACATGGCGCGCATCGACTGGTCGGCCGTGCCGCCCACGGGCCAGGGGCGGATGAAGTTGATGGCCTTCTCGGGGTAGGCCAGGTCGGCAGCACCGGCTAGCGACGGGACCAGCAGCGAAGCGGCCGCGGCGGACCCGTCGGCCAGCAGTTGGCGCCGCGACAGGATCTGGAGGGCGACCTGACGCGGCGGCTGCCCAAGCTGCGGCTGGGCGAGATCGACCTGTTCGTCGGTCGCCTGGAGCCCGGCTACGCCGCGCCCGACCTGGTCACCGAAGCGCTGATGGACGAGGCGATGGTGGGCGTCCTTGCGCGTGAAACGGGAGCAGCCGCTCTTCAAGCACCGCTTGCATCCGCCTGTGAGGCACAGGGCCTGTTCACGGTGCTGAAGCTGCCGGTGCCGGTTCTCGGTTCCCCAGCCAGGTTCAACGCGCATGCGACCCAGGGCTCGATAGCATCGGCTCCCATGAACACGGTGCAGCCGGTCGAGCAAGAGCCCCGCTACGCCTGGATCGTCGTCTGGGCCAGTTTCACCGCGCTGGCGGTGATCTTCGGCGTCGCGTATTCGTTTGCCGCTTTCTTCGAGTCCTTCGCCACGGCCTTCGCGGCGTCGCGCGCCGAGGTGTCGCTGGTGTTCGGCCTGTCGGGCTTGCTCTACTTCGTGCTCGGCGCCTTCGGCGGGATGCTGTCGGACCGCTACGGTCCGCGGCTCGTGACCAGCGCCGGCATGTTGTGCATCGCTGCGGCGCTGGGCCTGGGCAGTGTGGCGACCTCGATCACGCAACTCACGTGGACCTACGGCATCGGCCTGGGTGTGGGCATCGCGCTGGTCTACACGCCGGCGATCGGCTGTGTGCAACCGTGGTTCACGCGCCGCCGCGGCCTGGCGGCGGGCATCGCCAGTGCCGGCATCGGCGCTGGCACCTTCGTCGTGCCGCTGATGGCCGCAGCGGCGATCCGGCAGTGGCAGTGGCGGGGCGCGATGGAGGCCCTGGCCGTGGCTGTGCTGCTGTTGGGCTTGAGTGCCACGCTGCTGTTGCGGCGCGCGCCCGCCGCTGCACGCCGGGCCGATGGCACGGTGCCGGGCCTGTCGCTGGGCGAGGCCGTGCGCAGCCGCTCGTTCCGTTGGCTGTACCTGATGTGCCTGTGCGCCGCGCCGGCGATGTTCATCCCGTTCGCGCACCTGTCGGCGGCGGCGCGCGATATCGGTGTATCGGCCGCACAGGCCGTCGGGCTGGTCGGCCTGATCGGCATCGGTAGCCTGACCGGGCGCTTCGTGATCGGCGCCGTGGCCGACCGCGTCGGCCGGTCGCTGACGATGGTGCTGATGCAGGCCTCGCTCGGCGCGTCGATGTTGCTCTGGTGGGGTGGGGCCGGCTACCCCGCGCTGGCCGTGTTCGCGTTGTGGATGGGTCTGAGTTACGGCGGCATCGTGTCGCTGATGCCGGCGATGTGCATGGACCTGTACGGTGCGCGAGCCGTGTCGTCGACCATCGGCGTGCTGTACACCGGCGCTGCACTCGGCAACGTGGCCGGGCCCTGGGTGGCCGGCCGGGTGTTCGATGCGCAAGGCAGCTACGCGGCCGTGATCCTGGGCTGCGCGGTGCTGTCCTTGGTCGCCACCTACGCGGGTTGGCGCGGCGCGCGGCGCTGAGCCGTGCGGCCAGGAATGGGGCTCGCCCATTCGCCAGCCTGACCGCGGGTTTGGAGCCCAGGTCCCTGTAGCCCAAAAGGTAGGGGCCGCTCAGTGGCGGCCCCTGCTGTTGACTGGTGGAGACGAGGAGGATCGAACTCCTGACCTTCGCATTGCGAACGCGACGCTCTCCCAGCTGAGCTACGCCCCCACGACAGCTTTGAAGTTTAGCACTGGGCTTCAGCGGTCAGCCCGGGCCCTTACCATGGTGGGCCCCCACCGACACTGGCCCACAACCATGAAGTCCCGTCACGATCCGGCTTGGCTGGAAGCCCAGTACAACAACCGCGCCCGCGTGCCCGACCACGGCGACGTGTTCTCGCGCTGGGCGGCCGCCTCGGCCCTGGCGCGACAGTCCAGCCCCTGCGTGCTGGATCTGCCTTACGGCGCTGGCGCCGGCGAGACACTGGATGTCTTTCCGGCACCCGCCGCTGCACAGCCGGCGCCGGTGCTGGTCTTCATCCACGGCGGTTACTGGCGTTCGCTGGACAAGGCCGACCATTCCTTCATCGCGCCGGCCTTCACCGCCGACGGCGCGATGGTGGTGGTGCCCAACTACGCGCTGTGCCCGGCGGTGGGCATCGAACACATCGTCATGCAGATGGCCAAGGCCGTGGCCTGGGTCTGGCAGCACGCGGCCGAACACGGCGGCGACCCGTCGCGCATCGCGTTGGTCGGGCATTCCGCCGGCGGCCACCTGGCCAGCATGCTGCTCAGTTGCCGCTGGAAGCAGGTGGACGAGTCGCTGCCCGCGCAGCCGGTGGCCGGGGCGCTGTCGATCTCGGGTCTGTACGACCTGGAGCCCCTGCGCCACACGCCTTCCTTGCAGGCCGACTTGAACTTGACACCCGCTTCGGTGGCGCGCCTGAGCCCGGCCTTCTTTCCCCGCCCCAAAGGCAGCAAGCTGTACGCGACGGTGGGCTTGGCCGAGAGCGACGAGTTCCTGCGCCAGAACCTGCTGATCCGCGACGTCTGGGGGCCGACGGCCGTGCCCGTTTGCGAAACCGTGCCGGCCGCCAACCACTTCACCGTGCTGAACAGCCTGGCCGACCCGGCCGGCCGCCTGCACGCGTTGGCCCTGCGCCTGCTGGACCTGCGTTGAACGGCCGCCTGCGCCTGCGCCTGCGCCTGTGTCCGTGAACCTGTCGCCCATCACCGCCGGCCTGTGGCGTCTGCACGAATGGCAGTTGGACACGCCCGCGCTCCTGCGCTGGATCGAGCAGGCGCTGGACCTCGGCATCACCAGCTTCGACCACGCCGACATCTACGGCGGCTACACCGTCGAGGCGCTCTTCGGCCAGGCGCTGGCCGCCGCACCGGCACTGCGCCAGCGCCTGCAGATCGTCACCAAATGCGGCATCCAGCTGGTGCACCCGAACCGGCCGGCGCACACCGTGAAGGCCTACGACACGTCGCGGGCGCACGTGCTGGCTTCGGTGGACGCATCGCTGCGCGCGCTGTGCACCGACCGCATCGACCTGCTGCTGATCCACCGGCCCGATCTGCTGATGGACCCGGATGAGCTGGCCGACACCTTCCGCCACCTGCTGGCGGCCGGCAAGGTGCTGCACTTCGGCGTCAGCAACCACACGCCGGGGCAGCTGGCGATGCTGCGCAAGCGCCACCCGCTGGTGACCAACCAGATCGAGTTCTCACCCTTGCAGATGCGCGCGCTGGCCGACGGCACGCTGGAACAGTGCGTCGATCTGGGCCTGCGGCCGATGATCTGGTCGCCACTGGGCGGCGGGCGGCTGTTCGACGGCAGCGACGCGCAGGCCGTGCGCGTCTGGGCGGTGCTGCAGGACCTGGCCGCACAGCACGGTTGCAGCGTGCCCACCGTGGCTTACGCGTGGATCCTGCGCCACCCCTCGCGGCCGATACCCGTGACCGGCACCGGGCGTCTGGACGGCCTGCGCGAGGCCGTGGCGGCGCTGGATGTGCCGCTCAGTTCGGCCGACTGGTACCGCGTCTGGCAGGCCAGCATCGGGCATGAAGTGCCCTGAGTTTTTCGCTGCCTAGAATCGCCGCCACGTTCCGCCGTCTGCACCCCAGCCCCCGCCAGCACCGGCTTGCCGCGTGCCTGACCTTGTTGGCGATGGTGCTGGCGCTGCTGGCGCCCGGCGTGTCGCGCGCGCTGGCAGCGGCGTCGGGGCAGATCGCGCCCTGGGGTGCCATCTGCACGGCGGCTGGTGAACGCCGCGTCGCGGGTGACGCCGAACCCGCAGCCCCCGGCGCCGACATGCTGCAAGCCTGCGCGCTGTGCGTGCTGGGCCATGACGCACCGCCGCTGCCGGGGCAAGCACCGGCGCCCATGCTGCTGCTGTTGGCGCTGGCCGACGTGCCCCGCGCCGAACGGCCCGCACCGCCCGCGCCACCTGCACGTGCGACGGCCCAGCCGCGGGCGCCGCCTGCTTCGATCAGGTCCGCACACGCCGTGTGACGCGGGCAGCGCCTGCCCGCGCCGCTCCACCTGAACGAACGCCACTGCCGAACCCGGGCCCGCTGCGCCCGCCCAGCAGATCACCATCACCGCCGCCAAGGCCGCCGCCGCGCTCACCCTGCCGGCCACCAGCGCCAGCATCACCGCCGAGCAGATCGCCGAGACCATCAACACGCCCACCACGGCTGGCGCCCTGCAGTACCTGCCCAGCACCCATGTGCGCGAGCGCTACATCGGCGACCGCAACGGCGTGCGGGTGATGCGCGTCAACAGTTCGACGGCCAGCGCGCAAACCACGGTCTATGCCGATGGCCTGCTGCGCCATGCGCACTACGCGGTGACCGACCGGCTGTTCGCCTTCTCGGACCAGGCGCCGGCGCTGCGTTACGCGGTGGACCCGAACTGGCGCGGCGCCACGCCTTTTGTCGTCTTCCTGGCGCCGCGCAAGGCGCCGCGCTTCGTCACCGGGCCGCCCAGCGACGAAGACTGGCAAGCCTGGCTGGCGCCAGCGCGCAAGCCGCGCTGAACCCTTCGTGGCGGTTTCACCACCCGTGGAAGCGCGGCCAGGCTTCGATGCGGCCGTCGGCCATCAGCACCGCGTAGTGCGGGAACTGCGCGGCGGTGGCGCAGGCGTGGTTGGGCAGCACGCGCAGGCGGCTGCCGATGGGGAAGCGTTGTGCCAGGTTGGCGTCGGCGGTCTGGTCCGGGTGGCCATCGCGAAAGGCCACGATGCCGTGTTCCTGGTTGGCGCTGGCCATCACCAGGCCGTCGATGAGCGCACCACTTTCGTCGCACACCGCGCCGTAGCCGAAGTCCACCGCTTGCGCCTGCGTGCCGCGGTCGCGGCTCATCGCCATCCAGCCGGCATCCACCAGCACCCAGCCCTTTTCCAGCTGGTGGCCGATGACGGTGCACAGCACGCTGAGCGCGATCTCGTCGGTGCTGCAAACGCCCACGCCGTGCATCACCAGGTCCTGCAGCACATAGACCCCGGCGCGCACTTCGGTGACGCCCTGCAGCGACACGGCCGACAGCGCCGTTGGCGTTGAACCCACGCTGACTTCGGGGCAGGGCAGGCCGGCCGCGCGCAGCCTGTCGGCGGCCCGCACGCAGCGTGCACGTTCCTGCTCGGCCATGGCCTGCAGCGCCTCGGGCGTGCGGCATTCGTAGCTGGCGCCCGCGTGCGTCATCACGCCTTGCAGCACGGCGCCGCCGGCGTGCAGCGTGCGGCCGATGTCCAACAGCAAGTCCGCTTCCGGCAGCACGCCGGCGCGGTGGCCGTCGGTGTCGATTTCGACCATCACCGGGAAGGCATGGCCGGTGGCCACGATGGCCTGTGCCGCAGCCACCGAGTCCACCAGCACCGTCAACGCACAGCCGCGTTCGCGCAGCGCCTGCGCCGCCGCCAGCTTGTTCGGCGTGATGCACACGGCGTACAGGATGTCGCTGAAACCGGCCGCGAAAAACACCTCGGCTTCCTTCAGCGTGGACACCGTGATGCCCACCGCGCCGGCCGCCTGCTGGCGCTGCGCCACCGCCACGCACTTGGCGGTTTTGACATGCGGGCGCAGCCGCACGCCCAGTGCCTGGGTGCGCTGCTGCATGCGCTGGATGTTGTGCAGCAGGCGGGCTTCGTCGATCAGCGCGGCGGGGGTGGGCAGGGTGTCGAAATCCATGCCGCCATGCTAGCGCCGCGCGGCCTGGCGGCCCGCCGTTCAGGCCGTCTGCCGCAGCCTTCGCCGGGCCCGCAGCCGCAGGCTGATCAAGCCCGCCATGGCGATGCAGGCCAGCGCCAGCGAGCCCGGTTCGGGCAATGTGTCGCCACAGGGCACAGGCCCGCCGGGTGTGCAGGCGGCGTCGGCCGAGCGCCGCACCAGCCAGGTGCCGGTCATCGTGTCGGTGGCGTCGGCGGCCTGGTAGCCGTTGTCGCCGATGACTTCGTCGCCGAAGACCGTCAGCTGGTTGGCCGGCGCGGTGGAGTTGAAGACCGTGCGCACGTGGCTCCAGCTGGTGTTCTGGCCGCAGTCCAGCGGGCTGAAGCAGCCGGCCTCGGCGGTCATGGCGTTGATGTGGTCGTGGCGGTCGTAAGAGGCCGGTGTCGAGGTCGGGCTGGTGGAGGTGGTGCCGGTCAGGCCCAGCCACTGCGCCATGGCCTGCGTCAGGCCCAGGTTCTCGTTGCCGAAGTCGTAGGTGTCGGTCGTCCAGCCGAATTGCGCCTGCAGGCTCCGCACCTGGCCCAGTCCGGCCACCGACCAGCCCAGCGGCGTGAACTGCGCCAGCGCGGCGGTGTAGGACAAGCCCACGCTGCTGACGGCGTTGCTGAACTTGTACCAGTCCAGCTGGTTGGCGGTGTCGGTGACGTAGCTGCCGTGGTTGACCAGCATGGCCGGGTTGCTGACGATGCTGGCCTGCGCTGCGGGTGCGTGGGCCGCCGCCCAGGCGAGCACGGCCGTCACGGCCAGGGTGAAGGGGGTGCGGCTCATGCTGCGGCTTCGGTCATCACTTGCGCCATCACGCCGTAGACCTCGGTCCAGGCGGCCTTGACTTCGGGCGTGAAGGCCGGGCCCAGCCCCAGGGCCAGCGTGGCCAGCAGCGCGCTGCCCACGGTGGCGTAGTGCGCCGGCAGCACGCCGTAGCCTGCGTGGCGTTGGCCCAGCCCCCGCAGCACGGGCACCAGGCTGTCCAGCCGGTGCAACTGGCTGACCGCCGCGCCGATCATCTGCATCAGCTTGGCGCCTTGCGCCTGCATGTCGCCGCGAAAGAGCGGGCGCAGCGCCGGGTCCAGCGTGAAAAGTTGTTCGTAGAACAGCGCCGCAGCCTGTGGTGCGATGGGCAGCACCTGCTGCCAGCTGGTCTGGACTTGTTGGATGGTGGTCGGGTTCATGGCGGTGGTGTCCTTCAATCGCTGTGGGCTGCGCCGGCCGATTCGAAGGGCGTGATGACGGTGGTGTCGAAAGGCGCCTGCGGCGCGGGCTGGGTGGCCGTTGTGCTTGTTGCGGGCTCGGGTGCGGGCTCGGGTGCGGGTGCCGGTGTGTTGGCGCTTGCGCTGCCGGGCGGGGTCGCGCTGGCCGACGTGCAGGCGGCCAGGGCCAGCGCGGCGGTCAGCAGCAGGCAGGCCAGCGCACTGGCGGCGGCGGACGGGGACAGAAGTGGTTTCATGCGGCTTCCTGGTGTTCCCGCAACAGCGTGTTGCGGTGTGGATGAACTCTAGGAAAGCGGCCGCTCGCCGTCGTCACGGCGTGGTCTCGGTTCGGTCTCAGTCGCGGTCACAGCCGCAGTCACAGCCGCATTCACGGCCTCGGTCACAGCCGCAATAGCAGCTGCAATTTCAGCCGGTGGTGGCCGTGTGCCGCAGGGCCAGCGCTTCGGCCTCGGCGGCGCCCAGGGTGGCGCCTGCTGCGCGGTGTTCAGCCAGGGCCGCGGCGCCCAGGCGCAGCGCCAGTTGCGCCGCCAGTTCGGTGGTCGCGCGGGCGATGTAGCCGCCCGCGCTGCGGCCTTCGTTGCGCGCCTGTTCGGTGGCCACACACCAGCCCAGCAGGCGCGCGGCGTCGGCGTTGCGCCCTTCGCTGGCGGCCAGCCAGGCCAGTGCGCCGTGCGCCATCCAGGGTGTGCCGGTGCTGCGCAGCACCGGCAGCGCTTCGGCCAGCGCCGGGCGGGTGGCCGGGCCGTCGCCGCTGTGCGCCAGCATCGTGGTCCACAGGGCCAGCAGCGCCGCGTGCTGGTGCAAGCGCCCCGTTGCGCGGATCTCGGCCAGCGCCTGGCGGCCCACCTGCAGGGCGGCGGCGGGCTGGCCGGCGTCGTGCTCGGCCAGCATCAGGCCCTGGGCGGCGGCCCAGCCTTCGGCCACCGCGTTCAGCCGCTGGCAGCGCGCCACCTCGTCGCGGCAGAAGCGCAGGTAGGCGCTGGTGTGGCCGGCCATGCGGTCGGCATAGCCCCGCGCGTGGCGCCGGTAGCGTGTCAGCAGTTCGCTCCAGCCGGGCTGTTCCAGGCCGGCCATGCGCGCCAGCAGCGCGTCGCTGTCCAGGGCCGGCTGGGTGCGCAGGCTCAACTGAAAGGCCAGGTGCAGGGCGAAATAGGCGCGCACGCCGTCGCCTTGCTGCTCGAAGGCGTCGGCCGCGCGCAAGGCGGCGGCCATGCAGGCGGCCTTGGGGTAGACGTTGCCGTAGGTGGCCAGCACCGCCATCGCCAGATCGTGGCCGGCGCGCAAGGGGCTGTCGGCGGTGGTTTGCGCCTGCGCCTGGAAGGCGTCGCACCAGGCCCGGCCCTCCAGCGCCAGGCCCGCGCGTTGCCACAGCATGGCGCTGTGCACCACCAGCGCCAGCCCGGCGTCGGCCCGACCGGGGTCGGCCACGGCACCGCGCAGGGCGCTGCGCAAATTGGCCAGTTCAGGCAGGTGGCGGGCCAGCCACAGCAGGATCGGATCGCTGATGGCGCGCGCATCGGCGCGCTGCCAGTAGGCCACCATGAAGTGCAGGTGCGCCTGCGTGGTGCTGGCGGTTTCGCCGGCTTCGTGCAGGCGTTCCAGCGCGTAGGCGCGCAGGCTTTCCAGCCAGGTGAAGCGCGGTGCGCCGCCGCTGGCCGACCCGGACATCGACACCGACAGCAGCGACTTCTCAACCAGCGCTTCCAGCGTTTCAAGCAGGTGCCAGGCGGCTTGCCCGCCGGTGCTGTCGGCCGCGCTGTTCGCGCTGTCCGAACCGTCCGCGCGGCCCCCGCAGACGGCCTGCGCGCCCTCCAGCGTGAAGCCGCCGCGAAACACCGCCAGGCGGCGCCAGACCTCGCGCTGTCGCGCGTCCAGCAGGGCGTGGCTCCAGGCCACCGCGTCGCGCAGCGAACGCTGGCGCGGCACGGCGTTGCGCGCACCGTGGCTGAGCAACTGCAGGCGGGCATCGGCTTCGCCCAGCAGCCGTTCGGCCACGCCCTGCACGCCCAGCAGTGGCACGCGGGCGGCGGCCAATTCCAGTGCCAGCGGCACACCGTCCAGCGCGCGGCAGATGTCGGCCACGGCCTGCACCTGGTCGGCGGCCAGGCTGAAGTCGGGCAGGCGCAGGGCCACGCGGTCCAGGAACAGGCGCACCGCCGGGCTGCTGATCAGCAGGGCGTTGGGGTCGGCGTCGGCCGTTGCCAGCGCCTCGGCCATGCCGGCCTGCAGCGGCCAGTTCGGCAAGGCCAGCGGGGCCAGCCGCAGCAGCTGCTCTTCGGGCATGCGCAGCGGCTCCTGGCTGGTCACCAGCAGGTGCAGGCCCGGTGCCTGCGCCAGCAGCTGGGCCAGCAGCGGGGCCAACGCGGCCAGCAGGTGTTCGGCGTTGTCCAGCACCAGCAGCAGGCGCATCGGCGCCAGCGCGCGGCCCAGCGTGGCGGCGTTGCTGCCGGCCTGGGCGTCCAGTTGCAGACCCTGCGCCCAGGTTGCGCACAGGTCGGCGGCGGCGGTGGACACGGCGGCCAGCGGCGCCAGTTCCATCACCCAGACGCCGTCGGGCCAGCGCGCGCTGTCGGCAGCCTGTGCCTGCGCAGCGGCCAGTGCCAGCCGCGTCTTGCCCATGCCCGACGAGCCGGTGATGGTGACCAGCCGCCGGGCCGGCAGCCAGTCCGCCAGCACCTGCAATTCGCCCTCGCGCCCGATCAGAGCGGGCGGCGTGGCCGGCAGGTTGCCGCGCGGGGGGCTGGCGGTCACGGCCCGGTCGGATGCGGCGGCTTGCACCGGCCCGATGAAGCGGTAACCCAGGCCGGGCACGGTGGCAATCCAGCGCGCCTGTCTGGCGTCGTCGCCCAGCGCCGTGCGCAGTTCGGCCACCACCGACTTGATCACGCCTTCGGTGATGAAGCGCCGGCCCCACACGCCGTCCAGCAGGTCTTCCTTGCTGACCATCTCGCCAGGGCGGCGCAGCAGCGCCAGCAGCACGGCATAGGCCTTGGGCCGCAAGGTCACGACCTGCCCCTGGCAGCGCAGTTGCACCGCCGCCGGGTCGAGCGTGTAGGGCCCGAAGTGCAGCACGGGCAGGGCGGGGTTTGCCGTCACGCGGCGCTCATCGGGGTTTTCAGGCGCGGTTCAAGTCGCGGCCAGGCGCCGGCTGCGGGCCAGGCCCAGCGCGTGCAGGCTCAGCAGCAGCAGCGCCGACCAGATCAACGCGAAGCCCAGCAGGCGCTGGGCGTCGAAGGGTTCGTGCAGCACCCAGATGCCCAGCAGCAGCTGCAGCGTCGGTGAGCTGTACTGCACCATGCCCAGCGTGGCCAGCGGCAGGCGGCGTGCGGCGGCCGCGAAGCACAGCAGGGGCAGGGCGGTCAGCGGGCCGGTCAGCAGCAGCCAGAAGGGCAGCCAGGGCTGGCCTTGCTGGGCCTGCAGCAGTGCGCCGTGGTTGGCGAAGGTCCACCAGATCAGCGCCGGCACGACGATGGGCGCCAGCAGCAGGTTTTCCAGCGCCAGGCCTTCCAGCGGGCCCAGCGGCGCGGTCTTGCGGATCAGGCCGTAGATGCCGAAGCTGCCGGCCAACACCAGGGCGATCCACGGCAGCCGGCCGGCATGCCAGGTCAGCCACAGCACGCCGCAGGCCGCCAGGCCCACGGCCACCCACTGCACCGGCCTGAGCCTTTCGCGCAGCACCACCACGCCCAGCAGCACGTTGACCAGCGGGTTGATGAAATAGCCCAGGCTGCCTTCGACGACCTGGCCGGTTTGCACCGCGTACACATAAGTCAGCCAGTTGCACGACAGCAGCAGCGCGCTGGCCGCAAACAGCGCTACGCGCCGGGGCTGGCGCAAGGTGTCCCACAGCCAGGCCCAACGCCCTTGCCAGGCCAGGACGCCCAGCACGAAGACCAGCGACCACACCGAGCGCTGCAGCACCACCTCGACCGCCGAGACGTGGGCGATGAGCTGGAAGTAGAGCGGAAAGATGCCCCAGATGCCGAAGGCCAGCAGGGCGTAGACGAAGCCGATGTTCATGGTTGCGGCCATTGTGGCCGGGCCTGCGGCCGTGCATCATCACGCCGCATGGCGCGCATCGTCTTCACCCCGCAACTGCGGCGTTTCACGGCCACGCCCGAGGTCGACAGCGCTGCCCGCACCTTGCGTGCGGCGCTGGACGACGCCTTCGCCGTGAACCCCGCGCTGCGCGGCTACGTGCTCGACGATCAAGGCCATCTGCGGGCGAATGTGGCGGTCTTCATCGACGGCCAGCGCAGCGTGGACCGCATCGCCCTGACCGATGCCTTGCAGCCCGACAGCACGGTGCACGTGCTGCAGGCCTTGTCCGGTGGATGACCGGGTGGACGCGCCCAGGAGACCCGCATGAACACGACGACCACCATCACCGACCGCGCCTGGGTCGCCACCCGCAAAGGCCTGTTCGAGCTGCGCCTGCAGGGCGGCAGCTGGGCCATCGCCCGCGTGCATTTCCTGGGCGACCCGGTGACCATGCTGCTGCCGCCCGACCACAGCGGCCGCATGCTGGCGGCGCTGAACCTGGGCCACTTCGGCGTGAAGCTGCAGGCCAGCGACGACGCCGGCACCACCTGGCGCGAAGTGGCCGCACCGGCCTACCCGCCGCAGCCGCCCGAGGCCACCGGCGTGGCCTGGAAGCTGGTGCTGCTGTGGTCGCTGGAATCGACCGGCGACGGCCATGAAACGGTGTGGGCCGGCACCATCCCCGGCGGCCTGTTCCAGAGCCGCGACTTCGGCGCCAGCTGGCAGCTGGTCGACGCGCTGTGGCAGCGCCCGGAACGCGCCGAGTGGTTCGGTGGTGGCTACCCCGAACCGGGCATCCATTCCATCTGCCCGCACCCGCAGCACGCGCAGGAACTGCTGGTGGGCGTGAGCTGTGGCGGCGCCTGGGTGACCCGCAACGGTGGCGCCACCTGGGCCCTGCAGGCCGCCGGCATGCGCGCCAACTACATGCCGCCCGAACACGTCGAAAACCCCAACACCCAGGACCCGCACCGCATCGTGCGCTGCGCCGCGCGGCCCGAGGTGCTGTGGTGCCAGCACCATGGCGGCATCTGGCGCAGTGGCGACAACGCCGTCAGCTGGCAGGAGGTGCAGGCGCCGCTGTCCAGCTTCGGCTTTGCCGTGGCGGTGCACCCGCAAGACGCCGACACGGCCTGGTTCGTGCCGGCGGTGAAGGACGAGAAGCGCGTGCCGGTTGACGCCGCGCTGGTGGTCAACCGCACCCGCGACGGTGGCCGCAGCTTCGAGACCCTGCGCTGGGGCCTGCCGCAGCAGCACGCCTCCGACCTGGTCTACCGCCACGGCCTGGACGTGGCGGCCGACGGCCGCAGCCTGCTGATGGGCAGCACCACCGGCGGCCTGTGGGCCACGCAGGACGCCGGCGACAGCTGGCAGACGGTGTCGCTGAACCTGCCGCCGATCTTCGCGGTGCGCTTCGGTTGAAGCGCGTTCAGGCCGTGTCGCCGTCCAGGTAAAGCCAGCGGCCGGCTTCGCGCACGAAGCGGCTGGTTTCGTGCAGCCGCGCGGCACGGCCGCCCTGCTTGCTGCGCGCGACGAATTCGACGGTGGCGTGGTCGGCGTCGGTCTGCACATGGCGGCGCACGTCCAACCCCAGCCAGCGCACGCCGTCGCCGAAGCGCAGCGGCTCGGCCAGGCGGGTGCGGGGGTGCCAGGTGTCGCGCAGGTAGTCGGGCAGTTCCAGCACGTAAGCGCTGTAGCGCGAGCGCATCAGCGCCTCGGCATCGGGCGCCTGCAGGTGCAGCGGGCCGGCGTGCCAGCGGCCGCAGCAAGCGGCATAGCGGGCGCCGCTGCCGCAGGGGCAAGGATCGCTGGCGGGCCGGGCCGAAGCCGAGGCAGAGGACGAAGCAACAACAGGTCGGTTCATCCACCAAGCATCGTGGCGAGCCGGCATCCGGTCAAGCCGGCCGACCGCCAGCGCGGGTCCGTTTGGCCCGGATTGGGCTGGCTACACTGCGCGCCACCTTCAGACTAGGCATCGCCATGCTCGACCCGCAAGCCCGTGCCCTGATAGACCTGATCACCGAGCGCCAGTTGCCCGCCGTGCACACGCTGAAGCCTGAAGAGGCGCGCAGCCTGTACCGCGACCGCCGCCACTTCACCCAACCCGATCCGCCCGCCGTGGCCGAGGTGCGCGAATTGCGTACCGACAGGGGCGTGCCGCTGCGCCTGTACCGCCCGCAGGTCCAGGGCGACAGCCTGGGCCCGGCAGCCCTGCCGGTGCTGGTCTACATCCACGGCGGCGGCTGGACCATCGGCGACCTGGAAACGCATGACGTGCTGTGCCGCCAGCTCTGCCGGGGCGCCGGCATCGCCGTCGTTGCCGTGGACTACGGCCTGGGCCCCGAGGTGCGTTTTCCGGGCGGTGTGGACGACTGCGTGCAGGCCACGCGCTGGGTGCGCGCCCACGCCGCCGAGCTGGGCCTGGACGCCACCCGCATCGCGGTCGGCGGCGACAGTGCCGGCGGCAACCTGGCCGCCGTGGTGGCACTGACGCTGCGCGATGCCGGCGACCCGCCGCTGGCCTACCAATTGCTGATCTACCCGGCCACCGACATGCGCGCCGTGGCACCCAGCCACAGCCACAACGGCCAGGGCTATCTGCTGACCAACGACAGCATCGCCTACTACCGCGGCCACTACATCGAGAACCCGGCGCACTGGGCCGACTGGCGGGCGTCGCCGCTGCTGGCCGCCGACCTGACGCGCCTGCCGCCGGCCCTGGTGCTGACCGCCGGCTACGACCCGCTGCGCGACGAAGGTCGGCAGTACGCCGACGCCCTGTCGGCGGCCGGCAACCGCGTCGAATACATCTGCTTCGAACGCCAGATCCACGGCTTCATCACCATGAGCCGGGTGCTGCAGGAAGCGCTGACGGCGGTGGACCTGTGCAGCGCGCTGCTGAAGCGCGAGCTGTTCAAGCCGCCGGCCTGAGCAGGTCGCGAAAGGGCGCGAACAACCACGAGCGCATGCCCAGCACCAGGGTGTAGGCGCATTTGTCAGCAGCCGGCAGTTTCTGGTCGGCCACGTGCTGCTGCGAGAAGTCGGCCGCCAGGCGCTGCAGCCTTTCGTTGAACAGCGCAGCCTGAGCCAGGCTGATGTGGCCGTGCACCAGCATCAACAGTTCGCCGGGGCCGTCGAAGCCGCCGCTGTAGTAGTCGGCCACCGCGTGGTCGCGGAAGAACTGCATCACCGGACCGTCGGGCCGCCAGCGGAAGGTCTTGGCGATCTTCAGGCTGTAGCGGTTCTGCGCCCGCAGTTCGATGAAGCCCAGCTTGTCCAGCGCCAGCAGGCAGGCCAGGGCCTGCGGTTGGCTCAGCGCGTAGGCGGCGGTGATCTGTTCCAGCGTCCACAGGCTTTGCGCGCAGATGGCCACCAGCAGCAGTTTGGGGTCGGCCACCACGGCGCGTTCCTGCGCCAGCGTCAGTTCGCTGCGCTGCGGCGAGGCCTGGGCCACCCGCCGCGCCAGGTCGGCAAAGTCCATGTGCAGCACCGCCAGCACTTCGTCGATGCGCGACAGCGGCATGTCGCGCTTGGCGAAGATGCGCTTCACGCTGGACTCGGCCAGGCCGAGCTCCACCGCCAGCGCGGCGTAGGTGATGCCGGCGCGGCGCAGCTCGGCTTTCAGCGTGGTGACGAGATCCTGGCTGCTGCTCATCGGGTCGGCCTTCGCAAAGTACCGGATGACGATACCAGCGGGCTGCCGGCGTGCGACGCTCTGCGGGGCGATGGATACCGGATGCGTTCAGCGCGACGATGGCGCCGCCCTGAGTCCTGCGGCCCCGAATCGGGCGTCGCACCGGGGTCTACGAAAGGCCCGTCATGAAGAAATCCGCTTTGATCGCCGCCATGGCCACCGCGCTGCTGGCCTTGAACAGCAGCGCCCACGCCCACCGCCCGCCGTCCACGGTGAGCGAGGCCTCGCTGGTGCCCGTCGTCATTTCCGTCGCTGCGCCGGTGGCCTTGCTGGCCTCGGGTGCGGCCTTCACGGTGCTGGCGGTGGAAGGCGTTTCCACCGGCACGGTGTGGGTGCTGGAACGCGCCAGCGACGGCGCGCAGTTCAGCGTGGAAGTCAGCGGTGCGGCCCTCACCGGCGCGGCGGTGGCGGCCGGGGCCACGGTGATGATGGTGGCCTGCAGCACCGGCCACATCCTGGCCAGCGGCGGCCGCGCGGTGGGCTTCATGCCCAACGAGCGCGGCCGCACGATGTTCCACAACGAACGGGTGACGCGATGAGCCGCCGGCTGAACCTGAACTTCGCACGCGTCGTTCGCACGGCGCTGGCCGCTGTCGCGCTGGCCGGCGGTCTGGCTGCGGCCCCGGCCCACGCCGGCCGCAACTGCGAAGCCCGGCCGCCCACCGTGCTGGCCGTGCAGCGCGGCCTGGGCCTGGCCGAACGCACCGTGCAGGCGCTGGACGCCAGCGGCGCGCAGGTGGTGGTGCTGGCCCGCGCCGGGCAGGACCTGACGCGCTACGGCCTGCAGTGGTCGCATTTCGGTTACGCCTACCGCGAAGACGACGGCAGCTGGCGCGTGCTGCACAAGCTGAACGCCTGCGGCACGGCGCGGGCCGATCTGTACCGCCAGGGCATCGCCGAATTCTTCCTCGACGACCCCTACCGTTTCCAGGCGGCGATGGTGGTGCTGACGCCCGACGTGCAGGCCCGCCTGCTGCCGGTGCTGCGCGACAACGCACTGGCCGCCACGCTGCACACGCCCGACTACAGCATGGTCGCCTACCCCTGGGCCACGCGCTACCAGCAGAGCAACCAGTGGGCCATCGAAACCCTGGCTTACGCGATGGAGCCCGGCGCCGGCACGCGCGCCCGCGCCCAGGCCTGGCTGCAGTTCAAGGGCTATGAGCCGACGGTGTTGCACCTGAACGCGATGGAGCGCCTGGGGGCCCGCATCACCGCCGCCAACGTGGCCTTCGACGACCACCCGAACGACCAGCGCTACAGCGACCGCATCGCCACCACCACCGCCGATTCGGTGCTGGCCTGGCTGCAGCGCAGCGGGCTGGGTGGTGCGCCCGTGATCGTCCGGTAGTGGTGCGATAGTTCCCACCCAAATGCATCAAGAACACCCCAACCAGTTCGCCCTGCTCACGCAGCGCCGTTTCGGCCCCTTCTTCTGGGTGCAGTTCCTGGGCGCCGGCAACGACAACCTCTTCAAGTTCGCCTTCACGGTGATGGTGACCTACCAGCTGCAGGTCAGCTGGTTGCCCGCGTCCTTGGCCGGGTTGGTGATCGGCGCGCTGTTCATCCTGCCCTTCGTGCTGTTCTCGGCCACCAGCGGGCAGCTGGCGGACAAGTACCCGAAAGAGACGCTGATCCGCTTCGTGAAGAGCCTGGAAATCGCCATCATGCTGCTGGCCGGCTGGGGCTTCGTGCAGGCCAACGTGCCGGCGCTGTTGAGCTGTGTGGCGCTGATGGGCCTGCACAGCACGCTGTTCGGTCCGGTGAAGTTCGCCTACCTGCCGCAGCACCTGTCGGAACGTGAACTGACTGGCGGCAACGGCATGGTCGAGATGGGCACTTTCGTGGCCATCCTGCTGGGCCAGGTGGCGGGGGGTCTGTTGATCGCCATACCCGGCAGCGGCGCGGTCTACGTGGCCTGGGGTTGCGCCATCGTGGCCGTGCTGGGCCGCATCGTGGCGCAGGCGGTGCCGCCGTCGCCGGCCACCGACCCGCAGCTGCGCATCAACTGGAACCCCTTCACCGAGACCTGGCGCAACCTGCAACTGGCGCGCGAGAACATCGTCGTGTTCCGCTCGCTGCTGGGCATCTCGTGGATGTGGTTCTTCGGCGCGGTGTTTTTGTCGATGTTCCCGGCCTTCGCCAAGGACGTGCTGCACGGTGACGAGCACGTCGCCAGCCTGTTGCTGGTGGTGTTCTCGCTGGGCATCGGCACCGGCGCGCTGCTGTGCGAGATGCTGTCCAAGCGGCATGTCGAGATCGGCCTGGTGCCGCTGGGCGCCATCGGCATGAGCGTCTTCGCCGTCGAGCTCTACTTCGCCGCGCGCGGCCTGCCGCCGGCCAGCAACTTGTCACTGCAAGTGTTCGTCGCCCAACCCGCGCACTGGCGCGTGATGGCCGACCTGGCGCTGCTGTCGCTGTTCACCGGCATCTTCAGCGTGCCCATGTACGCGCTGATCCAGATGCGCAGCCTGCCCACGCACCGCGCCCGCATCATCGCGGCCAACAACATCCTGAACGCGCTGTTCATGATCGTCAGCTCGCTGGGCGTCGGCTTCCTGCTCGGCGCCGGTTTGACGATTCCCGAGGTCTTCCTGGTGGTCGGCCTGCTGAACGCGGTGGTGGCCGGCTACATCTTCCTCATCGTGCCGGAATACCTGCTGCGCTTCGTCGCCTTCATGCTGACGCGCTGCGTCTACCGCTTCCGCATCCGGGGCGACGAACACATCCCGGTCAGCGGCGCGGCCATCCTGGTCTGCAACCACGTCAGCTATGTCGACGCGGTGCTGCTGATGGCCGCCAGCCCGCGCCCCATCCGCTTCCTGATGGACCACCGCATCTTTACCCAGCCGGTGCTGGGCTGGCTGTTCAGGCTGGGCAAGGCCATCCCCATCGCGCCGCAGAAAGACGACCCGGCGGCGTATGAGGCGGCCTTCGCCGCCGCTGGCCGCGTGCTGGACGAGGGCGACTTGCTGTGCATCTTCCCCGAAGGCGGCATCACCCGCGACGGCGAACTGGGCGCCTTCAAGGGCGGCGTGATGAAGCTGCTGCAGACCCACCGCGTGCCGGTGGTGCCGATGGCGCTGCAGAACCTGTGGGGCAGCTATTTCTCGCGCATCGAAGGCGGC
>JANPHI010000076.1:0-3226 GCA_031424355.1 Betaproteobacteria bacterium | reverse complement strand
GCTGCCCTACGCCAGCCTGGCCTTCGAGATCCTGTCGCTCTACATCGCCGACATCCCCGCTGCCGACCTGAAGCACCTGTGCGACGCGACCTACACCGAAGCGGTGTTCGGCACGCCGCAGATCACGCCCGTCAAGCCGCTGGCGGCCTTGGGGGAAGGCCTGATGCTGCAAGCCCTGTCCAACGGCCCGACGCTGGCCTTCAAGGACATGGCGATGCAGTTGCTGGGCAACTTGTTCGAATACGAGTTGGCCCGGCGCGGTGAAGCCCTGAACATCCTGGGTGCGACCAGTGGCGACACCGGCAGCGCGGCCGAATACGCGATGCGCGGCAAGCAGGGTGTGCGTGTCTTCATGCTCAGCCCGCTGGGCCGCATGAGCCCTTTCCAGCAGGCGCAGATGTTCAGCCTGCAAGACGCCAACATCCACAACATCGCCGTCGCGGGTGTGTTCGACGACTGCCAGGACATCGTGAAGGCGGTCAGCAACGACCTGGCCTTCAAACGCGACTTCAAGATCGGCACGGTCAACAGCATCAACTGGGCGCGCTTGCTGGCCCAGGTCGTCTATTACTTCGCCGGCTATTTCCAGGCCACGAAGTCCAACGACGAACGCGTCAGCTTCGCCGTGCCCAGCGGCAATTTCGGCAACATCTGCGCGGGCCACGTGGCCCGCAGCATGGGCCTGCCGATTGCGCAACTCGTGCTGGCCACCAACGAGAACGACGTGCTCGACGAGTTCTTCCGCACCGGCACCTACCGCCCGCGCGCCACGGCCGAAACGCACGAGACGTCGAGCCCGTCGATGGACATCAGCAAGGCCAGCAACTTCGAACGTTTCGTGTTCGACCTGCTCGGCCGCGACGGTGCGAGGACGAAAGAGTTGTTCGGTGCGGCACTGGCCCGCGACGGCGGCTTCACGATCACGCCCGGTGAATTTGCGCGCATCGCCGGCTACGGTTTCGTCAGCGGCAAGAGCACGCATGCCGACCGCCT
Organism: Betaproteobacteria bacterium; assembly: GCA_031424355.1. Taxonomy (GTDB): domain Bacteria; phylum Pseudomonadota; class Gammaproteobacteria; order Burkholderiales; family Burkholderiaceae_C; genus Rubrivivax. The sequence continues at coordinate 2,233 of JANPHI010000076.1, read as the reverse complement.
GGCGACCATCCGCAGTACCTGGCAAAGCACCGGCGTGATGGTCGATACGCACACGGCCGACGGCCTGAAGGTGGCGCGTGAACACCGGCAAGCGGGTGTGCCGATGATCGTGCTGGAGACCGCACTGCCGGCCAAGTTCGCCGCCACCATCCGCGAAGCGACGGGCGTGAACCCCGAGCCGCCGGCTGCGCTGCGCGGCATCGAGCTGCTGCCCAAGCGCTTTGTCGAAATGGCGCCCGATGTGGATGCCGTCAAGCGCTACATCGAAACCGTCTGTGCCCAATGAGCGCCGCATGAAAGACCCCCGCCCGCTGCTGAGCCTGGACGAGGCGCTGGCCCTGCTGGTGGCTGGCAGCGCGCCTTACGCCATCACGCAAACCGAGACGGTTGCCACCTTCGACGCCCTGGGCCGCGTGCTCGCCGCCGACGTGCTGTCGGGCTTGAACGTGCCACCCGAGGACAACACCTCGATGGACGGCTATGTGTTGCGCGCCGCCGATGTGACGGCGGCCGGCACCGTGCTGCCGGTGAGCCAGCGCATCCCGGCCGGTCATGTCGGCCAGTCGCTGCAGCCGGGCACGGCGGCGCGCATCTTCACCGGCGGCCAGGTGCCGGCCGGTGGCGACGCGGTGGTGATGCAGGAGCAGTGCGAGGCGCTGCTTGCGGATGTGCCCAGCGAAGGCCTGGGCAGCGTGCGGGTGAACACCGTGCCGACGGCCGGGCAATGGATACGACGCCGTGGCGAAGACGTGCAGCAAGGCGCCGCCGTGCTGCAGCGCGGGCAGCGCTTGACGCCGCAGGCTCTGGGCCTGGCTGCGTCGGTCGGCGCGGCCACCTTGACGGTCTTGCGCCGCCCGCGCCTGGCGCTGTTTTCCACCGGCGACGAACTGCAGAACCCCGGTGAAGTGTTGCGCCCCGGTTCCATCTACAACTCCAACCGCTACACCCTGCGTGCACTGGCGCAGGCGGCTGGTTGCGAGGTCATCGACCTGGGCATCGTGCGCGACACGCTGGACGCCACGCGCGCCGCGCTGCGCGAGGCGGCGGGGTTGAGCGACCTCATCGTCACCTGCGGCGGCGTGTCGGTGGGCGAAGAAGACCATTTGAAGCCGGCCGCGCGCGCCGAAGGCGAACTGGACGACTGGCAGATTGCGATGAAGCCCGGCAAGCCGCTGGCTTTCGGCCGCGTGCGCAAGGCCGGCGGCGGCGCTGCGCTGCTGGTCGGCCTGCCGGGCAACCCGGTCTCGGCTTTCATCACGTTTCTGCTCGCCGTCGGTCCGTTGCTGCGCGTGATTCAGGGCATGAACGGCGCCGCGCCGGCGGGCCTTTCGATGCGCGCCGACTTCGACTGGCCCCGCCCCGACCGCCGCCGTGAATTCCTGCGCGTGCAGTTGAACGCTGAAGGCGGCTTGTCGCTGTTCGCCAACCAGAGTTCGGGCGTGCTGACCTCGGCCGTCTGGGCCGACGGCCTGGTGGACAACCCGGGCTCGCAGGCCATCGCGCGCGGCGACACGGTGCGCTTCCTGCCGCTTTCGATGTTGGTGTCGCGATGAAGGTCACGGTGCGCTATTTCGCTTCGCTGCGCGAAGCGCTGGGCAGCAGCGAAACACTGGACATCGCGGCGGGCACCACGCTGGCCGCGCTGCGCGACGAACTGCTGGCGCGCGGTGGGCGGCATGCCGACGTGCTGGCCCGCAGCAGAGCCGTGCGCTGTGCGCTGAACCAGGTGATGAGCGACGAAACGGCGGTGCCGGGTGAGGGCGCCGAAGTGGCCTTCTTCCCGCCCGTTACCGGCGGCTGAGGGCGCTTGCGATGAGCGCCCGCGTCACCATCCAGACCGAAGACTTCGACCTCGCTGCCGAAGTGCGCGCGCTGCACGCGCAAGACCACGGCGTGGGCGCCGTGGCCAGCTTCGTCGGCACCGTGCGCAACCGCAACGCACCCGGCCAACCCGGGGCCGCCGGTGGCGTCAGCTTGATGGAACTGGAGCACTACCCCGGCATGACCGAGAGCGCCATCGAAGCGATGATCGATGCCGCCCACCAGCGCTTCGACATCCGCGCTGCCCGCGTCATCCACCGCGTCGGCGTGTTGCAGCCGGGTGAGCAGATCGTGCTGGTGGCGGTGGCTTCTGCGCACCGGGGCATGGCCTTCCAGGCCTGCGAATTCCTGATGGACTACCTGAAGACGCAGGCGCCTTTCTGGAAGAAGGAAACCACGCCGGCCGGCGCGC
>JANPHI010000075.1:0-37389 GCA_031424355.1 Betaproteobacteria bacterium | reverse complement strand
GAAGCCTTCACCACCCCGGCCTTGCTGGTGTCGCTGTCGGGTTCGGGCGACGCCAAACTGAACGGCCTGAGCACCGACGAACTCAGCATCCGCATCGCCGGCAGCGGTGACGTCAGCGGCAAGGGCAGCGCCACCAAGATGTCGGTGAACATCGCCGGCAGCGGCGACGTGCACCTGGCCGACCTGCGCGCCGACGATGTGGACGTGCAGATCGCCGGCAGCGGCGACGCGCTGGTCAACGCGCAGAAGACGCTGAACGTGCGCATCGCCGGCAGCGGTGATGTGGCTTACGTGGGCAACGCCACGCTGAAGAGCAAGGTCGCCGGCAGCGGCAGCGTCAGCCGCCGCTGAACCGGCGAACCCCGGCCGCCTGCAGGGCCACGGCTGCAGCCGTGGCCGCTGAACGACAGCGGCTGGCGACAATGTGCGGGTGAACCCTGACGCTCCCGCCCCCGCCCCTGAAGCCGCCAGCACGAGCGCAACCGCAACCGCCGGCGCGCCGATCTGGCGCCACCCCGAATTTGCCCGTGGCGCCCGCGAGATGTTCGGCACCGCCATCGGCATCGGGGCCTGGGGGCTGATCACCGGCGTGGCCATGGGCAAGAGCGGCCTGCCGCTGCCGCTGATGGCGTTGATGTCGCTGCTGGTCTTCGCCGGCAGCGCCCAACTGGCGGTGTTGCCGCTGATGGCCCACGGCGCGCCGGCCTGGGTGGTGTGGGCCACGGCGCTGTGCGTGAACCTGCGCTTCATGATCTTCAGCGCCGCCTGGCGGCCCTACTTCATCGGTCACCCCTGGCACCTGCGCTTGCGCCTGGCCTATTTCACGGCCGACCTGAACTACGTGCTCTTCATGCGCCGCTTCCCCGAGCCGCGCCCGTCGCCGGAACAGCTGCCGTATTTCTGGGGCGGCGTGGCCTGCAACTGGACGGCCTGGCAGGTGCCGGCGATGTTCGGCATCTTCCTGGCCGACGCCGTGCCGGTGCACTGGGGTTTCGGCTTCGCCGGCACGCTGGCGCTGCTGGGCGTGGGCGCCTCGCTGATCACCGGCCGGGGCACCGCAGTGGCCGGCGGTGTGGCCGCTTGCGCGGCGGTGGCGGCCTTCGCGCTGCCCTACAAATTGAACATCGTGGTGGCCATCGCGACGGCGGTGGCCATGGGCCTGCTGATCGACCACACGCGGCCGCGCCCACCCGTGCCGTTGGACGACCGCACATGAACGTCTACGGTGCCGTCGAAGGCGTGCTGATCGTGCTGGGGCTGACCGCGCTGACCGTGGTCACGCGCGGCTTCTTCTTCATCAGCGAACGCGAGATCCCGATACCCGAATGGCTGCGCCAGGGCCTGCGCTATGCGCCGCTGGCGGCGCTGGCCGCCGTGGTGGTGCCCGAGGTGGTGATGCAGCAGGGCCATGTCATTCACACTTGGCAAGACGCGCGCTTGTTCGCGGCAGCGGCCGGCGCGGCCTGGTTCTGGTGGCGGCGCGGCATCCTGGGCACCATCGTGGTCGGCATGGTCGTGTTGCTGCCGTTGCGGCTGGGGCTGGGCTGGTAGCGACCTGGCGACTCGGCGACTTGCGCCAGGTCATCGCGCCGGCCCGGGGTGGCTCCCTAGAATCCGGGCCAGTCAAAAACCAGGAGACCGCCGTGAAAGTGCTTCGCTTCGCCGATCTGATTGCTGCGGGCCAAGTGGCCGGCCAGCGCGTTTTCATCCGCGCCGACCTGAACGTGCCGCAGGACGACAGCGGGAACATCACCGAAGACACCCGCGTCCGGGCCAGCGTGCCCTGCATCCGCATGGCGCTGGACGCCGGTGCGGCGGTGATGGTCACCAGCCACCTCGGCCGCCCCACCGAAGGCGAATTCAAGCCCGAAGACAGCCTGGCGCCGGTGGCCGCGCGCTTGTCGGAACTGCTGGGCTGCCCGGTGCCGCTGCTGGCGAACTGGGTCGATGGCGTGACGGTCGCGCCAGGCAGCGTGGTGCTGCTGGAGAACTGCCGCGTCAACAAGGGCGAGAAGAAGAACAACGAGGCGCTGGCGCGGAAGATGGCCGCGCTGTGCGACATCTTCGTGCACGACGCCTTCGGCACCGCGCACCGCGCCGAGGCCAGCACCTACGGCATCGCGCAGTACGCGCCCAATGCCTGTGCCGGGCCGCTGCTGTCGGCCGAGATCGACGCCGTGACCAAAGCGCTGGCCCACCCCAAGCGGCCGCTGGTGGCCATCGTAGCCGGCAGCAAGGTCAGCACCAAGCTGACCATCCTGCAAAGCCTGGCCGACAAGGTGGACGGCCTGATCGTCGGCGGCGGCATCGCCAACACCTTCATGCTGGCTGCGGGTTTGAAGATCGGCAAGAGCCTGGCCGAGCCCGATTTGCTGGACGCGGCGCGCAGCGTCATTGCCGCGATGAAGGCGCGCGGCGCGGCCGTGCCGATACCGGTGGACGTGGTCACCGCCAAGACTTTCAGCGCCGACGCGGTGGCCACCGTGAAGGCCGCCACCGACGTGGCCGACGACGACCTGATCCTGGACATCGGCCCGCAGACCTCGGCCATCCTGACGGCGCAGTTGATGGCGGCCGGCACCATCGTCTGGAACGGCCCGGTCGGCGTCTTCGAGTTCGAAGCCTTCAGCCACGGCACCGAAGCCATCGCACGGGCCATCGCGGCCAGCCCGGCCTTCAGCATCGCGGGCGGTGGCGACACGCTGGCAGCGATCGCCAAGTACGGCATCGAAAAAGATGTCGGCTACATCAGCACCGGCGGCGGCGCCTTCCTGGAAGTGCTGGAAGGCAAGACCTTGCCGGCCTTCGAGATTCTGGCGAAGCGCGCGGCCGGTTGAGGCTGGTTTCGAGGGTGCAGCGGCAGCGCGGTTTGGCGGTAACCCGCTTGTAATTCGACGCGGAGGGTGCGGCCGATAATGCCGGGCTGAACTGCTCAACGGAGTACCGCCCATGTCCCGCGCCACCAAGATCGTTGCCACCCTCGGCCCTGCTTCGAGTGACCCCGTGGTGCTGGAGCGCCTGCTGCGCGCGGGCGTCGATGTGGTGCGGCTGAACTTCAGCCACGGCAACGCGGAAGCCCATATCGCGCTGGCCACGCTGGTGCGCGAAATCGCCGCCAAGGTGGGCAAGCCTGTGGCCCTGATGGCCGACTTGCAAGGCCCGAAGATCCGCGTCGGCAAGTTCGTCGACGGCAAGGTGCTGCTGGAAGCCGGCGCGGCCTTCATCCTGGACGCCGCGCGCACCGAGCCGGGCGACATCACGGCCGTCGGCCTGGACTACAAGGAACTGCCGCGCGACGTGCGTCCGGGCGACGTGCTGTTGCTCAACGACGGCCTGATCAAGCTGACCGTCGACAGCGTGCAGGGTGAATGCGTGCACACCCGTGTGGTGCTGGGCGGCGTGCTGTCGAACAACAAGGGCATCAACAAGGCCGGCGGTGGCCTGACCGCCCCCGCGCTGACCGCGAAAGACATGGAGGACATCAAGACCGCCATGGCTTTCGGTGCCGAATACCTGGCGGTCAGCTTCCCCAAAAGTGCCACCGACATGGAAATGGCGCGCCAGCTGGCCAACGTGGCCGGCGAACCGACGCGCCACAAGACCGCGCTGATCGCCAAGATCGAACGCAGCGAGGCCATCCCCGTGCTGGACCAGATCCTGCGCGCCAGCGACGGCATCATGGTGGCGCGCGGCGACCTGGCCGTGGAAGTCGGCAACGCGGCGGTGCCGGCGCTGCAGAAGAAGATGATCCGCATGGCGCGCGAGATGGACAAGGTCGTCATCACCGCCACGCAGATGATGGAAAGCATGATCCTGGCGCCAGTGCCCACGCGCGCCGAGGTCAGCGACGTGGCCAACGCCGTGCTCGACGGCACCGATGCGGTGATGACCAGCGCCGAGACCGCCGCCGGCCGCTACCCGGTCGAGACCATCGAGCAGATGGCGCAGATTGCCGAGGAAGCCGAGCGCGCCGAAGAGTCGACGCTCGAAGGCGACTTCAAGAACAAGCGCTTCGGCCGCATCGACCAGGCCATCGCGATGGGCGCGCTGTTCACCGCCCATCATCTGGGCTGCAAGATCATCATCGCGCTGACCGAGTCGGGCAGCACCGCGCTGTGGATGAGCCGGCACAACATCAAGGTGCCGATCTACGGCCTGACCTCGCAGGTCAATTCGCAGCGCCGCATGACGCTGTACCGCAATGTGCGGCCGCTGCTGATGCCCACCTTCAAGGACCGCGACGAAGCGCTGGCCAAGGCTGAAGCGCTGCTGGTCGAACAGGGCGTGCTGATGCCCGGTGACACCTACGCCATCACCTGCGGCGAGCCGATGGGCTACCCCGGCGGCACCAACATGCTGAAGGTCTGCAAGGTCAGCTGAAGGTCGGGGTCGGTGCTCAGCCGATCCTGCGTTTGACAGTGGCCTGAAGGGTCGTCAGGCCACGCTGGCCACCATCGCCGCCACGCGCGGCGCCATGCCCACGGGCAGCAGCTGCAGCGCCGGGTGCTGGCGGTGGAAGACGCGGAACAGCTCGTCGGCAAAGGCGTGGCCGATGTCGCTGATGCCGTTGAAGTCGAGTTCGGCCACGCTGAACTGCGACAGCCGTGAGACCACCCGCTTGGCGTCGGCCCGCGAAGCCAGCGTGCGGTCACCGCGCTCGCCCGTGCCCAGCAGGTTCAGGGGTACCGAGGTGCGTTCGAAGCGGTAGCTGCCTTCGGTGCTGCTGTGGGCGCGCAGCACGGCGTCCAGCGTGCACAGCGTGTCCAGCGAAATGGCCACGTAGACCGAGGTGCCCGTGCGCGCTGCCGGCCGGCCCGCGTGCCAGCGGCGCTGGTCCCAGCCGCGACACTGGAAGGCGGCCTGGTTGGCGTGGATGTCGAAGACATCGGCCAGCCGGGAGCAGAAGAACAGCCCGTGCCCGAGGTGGTGATCGGGGTCGCTGGTCAGCTTGCCCTTGCTCAGTTCCAGCATCGCCAGCGTCGGGTCTGCGATGGCGAAGTCACGCGAAATTTTCTCGAACAGGCCCAGGCCGTCGTCCGACACCAGCAGCTGCACCTGCACCGGCGTCTGCCGCATCGACACGGTCACGCTGCGCCCGCCGCTGTGGTCCACGGCGTTGTTCAGCAGTTCGGTGAAGGCGTGCTGCGCCATGCGCCGCACTTCGGGTTTGAGGTCGAAGGCGGGTGCGAAGTCATGCCGCCAGGGGTTGTCTTCCTGCAGGCCGGTGATGTCGTAGCGGCGCACCACCTGGCGCAGCGGCCCAGGTGCGTAGCGGGGCTTGCGGGGCGTGCCGGTGCTGGCCAGCCATTGCGTGGCCACCAGCTTGCGCAGCAGCCCGCTGGCTTGTCGCCGGCTGATGCCCAGCCGGGCCATCAGGTGGGCCGGCAGGTCGTCAGCGTGCGCCAGCGCGGCTTCGGTGATCCATGGGGTCAGGGGTGCCAGGGCAATGCGGGACATCGGGTGCTTTCTTGCGGACCGGCGCAGGGTGCGGCCCTGGCGCCAGTGTCCCCGCCGTGCGGCCGGGGCTTGAGCGTGAAAAGCGCCGCTTTATGCCCCCAGTTCGCAGGGGTCGCGAGGGGCCGCGCTGCAGGGCCCGCCCAGGGTGCGGTGGCTAGAATCACCGGCGTTCCAGCGCGCAGCAGTTACGGCGGGGTTACCGGCAGTTCGCCGGCACCCGGCCCGGCGCGCGTGCTGCGCCAGCCACCCACCGCCTGCCATTTTTCGGAGACTGCCATGCCCCTCGTTTCGATGCGCCAACTGCTCGACCACGCCGCCGAAAACGGCTACGGCATCCCGGCCTTCAACGTCAACAACCTGGAACAGGTGCAGGCCGTGATGTCGGCGGCTGCCGAAGTGGGCGCGCCCGTCATCCTGCAAGCCAGCGCGGGCGCCCGCAAGTACGCCGGTGAGAGCTTCATCAAGCACCTGATCCAGGCGGCGGTGGAAACCTGGCCCAACATCCCGCTGGTGATGCACCAGGACCACGGCCAGACGCCCGACATCTGCCAGGGCGCCATAAACCTGGGTTTCGGCTCGGTGATGATGGACGGCTCGCTGATGGCCGACGGCAAGACGCCGGCCAGCTTCGACTACAACGTCGACGTCACGCGCAAGGTGGTGGACATGGCGCACCAGATGGGCGTCACGGTCGAAGGCGAACTGGGCTGCCTGGGCAACCTGGAAACCGGTGAAGCCGGCGAAGAAGACGGCATCGGCGCCGAAGGCAAGCTCAACCACAGCCAGATGCTGACCGACCCGGAAGAAGCCGCCGTCTTCGTCAAGGCCACGCAGCTGGACGCGCTGGCCATCGCCATCGGCACCAGCCACGGCGCCTACAAGTTCAGCCGCAAGCCCACGGGCGACATCCTGGCCATCAGCCGCGTCAAGGAAATCCACGCCCGCATCCCCAACACCCACCTGGTGATGCACGGTTCCTCGTCGGTGCCGCAAGACCTGCTGGCCCTCATCAACCAGTACGGCGGCAAGATGCGCGAGACCTTCGGTGTGCCGGTCGAAGAGATCCAGGAAGCCATCAAGTTCGGCGTGCGCAAGATCAACATCGACACCGACATCCGCCTGGCGATGACCGCTGCGGTGCGCAAGTTCCTGGCCGAGAACCCCGACAAGTTCGACGCCCGCGAATGGCTGAAGCCGGCGCGCGAGGCGGCCAAGGCCATCTGCAAGCAGCGCTACATGGAATTCGGCTGCGAAGGGCAGGCCGGCAAGATCAAGCCGATGTCGCTGGCCACCGTGGCCGGGCTGTACAGCAGCGGCGCGATGGCGCAAGTCGTGAACTGAGCGCGCGGCCGACAACGGCCCGTGCATGAAAAAAGGGTCGCATCGGCGACCCTTTTTTACTGGCCCGGCGATGCTTCAGCCGGCCGTCCACTCAGCCAGCAAGGCGGGCGTGATGACGTGGTTCTGCGGCCCGCGCTGGGCGATCTTCATCGCGCCCAGGCGGTTGCCCAGGGTGGCGCAGCGGGCCAGCGTCCAGCCGCGTTCCAGGCCGAAGAGCAGGGCCGCGCGGAAGGCGTCGCCACAGCCGGTGGGGTCGACCACCCGTTCGGCCACCACGCCGGGCACCAGCGTGCGCTGGCCTTTTTCCCACAGCTCGCAGCCGTGTTCGGCCAGCGTGACGATGACGCCGCGCACATTCGGCCGCAACGAGATCTGCTCGGGCGACTCGCCGGTGCGTTCCTGCAGCATCTTGGCTTCGTAGTCGTTCACCGCCACCCATTGCGCCAGGCCCAGGATCTCGCGGTGCTCGTCGCCGTTGAACTGCGGCAACTGCTGGCCCGGGTCGAAGATGAACGGGATCTGTGCGTCGGCCATCTGGTGGGCGTGTTGCCACATCGCGTCGCGGCCGTCGGGGGCCACGATGCCGATCGCCAGGTCGCTGCGCACGCCGCGCGGCGGCACGGCCTTCTCGTGCGCGTTGCTCATCGCACCGGGGTGGAAGGCGGTGATCTGGTTGTTGTCACGATCGGTGGTGATGTGGCACTGCGCGGTGTGCAGTTCGCTGTCGCGGTAGATCAGCGTGGTGTCGGCACCCCAGGACTGGGCGCGCGCCAGGTAGCCGTCGCCGTCGACGCCCAGTGCGGCCAGGATGACCGGCTTGCCGCCCAGCAGGTTCAGCGTGTAGGCGATGTTGCCGGCGCAGCCACCGTATTCGCGGCGCAGCGTGGGCACCACGAAGGACACGTTCAGGATGTGCACCTGGTCCGGCATGATCTGGTCGGCGAAGCGCCCCGGGAAGTTGGCGATGGTGTCGAAGGCGAGGGATCCGCAGATCAAGGCGGGCATGGCAAGGCTCCAGAGTCCGAGAAAACAAGGGTCACGGCGCGGCGCGCCGTCAGGGGTAGAAGAGTTCGATGGTGTAGCCGGCCACCGGCTCGGTTGCGGCCTGGAGTGTGGCCTGCAGCGCCTGTTCGCGCCCGGCGGCCAGCGTGGCCAGGTTCACGCCCAGGTCGGCCGCACGCAGCACGCGGCGCGCCACCGGCTTGCCGGCGCCGTCGCTGAGGGTCAGGTCCAGGGCGGGCATGGCCAGTGGGATGTCGCTGCGGTTGCGCAGCGTGACCTGCAGCTTGTAGACGCTGGACTTTTCCACCCGCACCAGGCCGCTGCTTTCCACGGCCAGCTTGTCGATGGCCCGCACCGCGTCGACACGGCAGCCCAGCACGTTGCAGGCGGCTTCCAGCGCGGGCCGCGTGCCGGGTATTCGGGCGGCCAGCGCGTCGCGCCAGCTGAGTGCCAGCTGGGCCGCCAGGCCCACCGCGCCCAGCAGCGCCACGGCGGCCAGCGCGGCACGCACGCGGGGCTGGCGCCAGCGCTGTGCGCGGTCGGCGCTGCGCACGAAGGAAGGCCGGTCGTCGGCCTCGGCGTGGGGGTCGGCCAAGGGCTCGGCCCGTGGCTCGGGGTCCAGAACCGGTGCCGTTTCCGGCGCTGCGGCTTCAAGCGGCGGCTCGGCAGCAGGCCCGTGCGTCCATGGGGGCTCGTCCTGCGGCTGTGGCGTGATGTGCAGCTCGAAGGCCGTTCCCGCGTCGGGCACGGGTACGGGTATGGGCACGGCTACAGCTGCAGGCACGGATACGGGCAAGGGCGCGGGCTCGCTCGCAGGCTCGGTCGGCGCGGCAACCGGCGCCGAGGTTTCCAGGTCGATCAGCGATTCCGCCGCGTTGAAGACCTCGCCGCAACGCCCGCAGCGCACCAGGCCGCCGGCCACCCGCAGCTGGTCCTGCACGACACGGAAGACCGTGCCGCAGGCGGTGCAGCGGGCAGCCAGGTTGGGCATCAGGCGGTGCCCACGGTTCAGGCCGGGCTGGCTGCGGGCAGGGCCGGCCGTTGCGCGGTCATCAGGATCCAGCCGTCTTCGCGGTCGGCCACCTGCACGTCCAGCCATGGCGCGTAGGCGGCGGTCAACTCGTCGGCCTGGCGTTCCAGGATGCCCGCCATCACCAGCCAGCCACCGGGTGCCACATGGCCCGCCAGCAGCGGCGCCAGCAGCTTCAGCGGCGTGGCCAGGATGTTGGCCAGCACGGTGTCGTACAGACCCTGCGCGGCGTCGGGCAGGCCGGGCCTCAGCTGCGACAGCGGCACCCCGTTGTGCAGCGCGTTGTCGCGGGTGGACTGCACGGCGGCGGTGTCGATGTCCACGGCATCGATGGCTGCCGCGCCCATCATGGCTGCGCCGATGGCCAGGATGCCCGAGCCGCAGCCGTAGTCCAGCACCCGCTTGCCGGCGCTGTTTCGAAAGTCCGCTGCAGGGTGCGTGGCCAGCCAGCGCAGGCACATGCGCGTGGTCGGGTGGGTGCCGGTGCCGAAGGCCAGGCCGGGGTCGAGGCGGATGACCTGCGTCGCGGCGGCCGGCGCTTCGTGCCAGCTGGGCACCACCCAGAAGGTGGGCGTGATTTCCACCGGCGCGAACTGCGACTGGGTCAGCCGCACCCAGTCCTGGTCGGGCATCACGGCCAGGGCCTGCAGGATCACGCCCCGGCCTTGCGCGTCATCACCGTGCTGGGCCAGCACCAGCGTGGCCGCCTGCTCGGCCGCCAGCTCGGTTTCGAACAGCGCCTTCAAGGTCGAACGCACCCAGCCCGCAGCCGGCGCGGGCATGCCGGGTTCACCGAAGAGCGCCTGTTCGGCGTCGGTGTCGGCATCGGCGTCTTCCACCGAAACCGACAGCGCGTCCAACTCGTCCATCAGCAGGTCGGACACGGGTTCGACCAAACCGGCCGGGGCGCGCAGCACCAGTTCAAACATGGTCCACCCCGGTCACCGCTTGTGCTGGCCGAGCCAGCCTTCCAGGTAATGGATGCTGGTGCCGCCTTCCAGGAACTTGGCGTCGGCCATCAGTTCGCGGTGCAGCGGGATGTTGGTCTGTATGCCTTCCACCACCGTCTCGCTCAGCGCGGTGCGCATGCGCGCGATGGCCTGGTCGCGGGTGTCGCCGTAGCAGATCAGCTTGCCGATCATCGAGTCGTAATTCGGCGGCACGAAGTAGTTGGTGTAGACGTGCGAATCGACGCGCACCCCCGGCCCGCCGGGTGCGTGCCACAGGCTGATGCGCCCCGGCGACGGCGTGAACTTGTAGGGGTCTTCGGCGTTGATGCGGCATTCGATGGCGTGGCCGCGCATCGTGATCTGGCGTTGCGTGAAGGGCAGCTTTTCGCCCGCCGCCACGCGGATCTGCATCTGCACGATGTCGATGCCGGTCACCATTTCGGTCACCGGGTGCTCGACCTGCACGCGGGTGTTCATCTCGATGAAATAGAACTCGCCGTCTTCGTACAGGAATTCGAAGGTGCCGGCACCGCGGTAACCGATCTTCTTGCAGGCGGCGGCGCAGCGATCACCGATCTTTTCGATGACGCGGCGCGGGATGCCCGGTGCCGGCGCTTCTTCGATGATCTTCTGGTGGCGGCGCTGCATGCTGCAGTCGCGCTCGCCCAGCCACACGGCGTTCTTGAAGGTGTCGGCCAGGATCTGGATTTCGACGTGGCGCGGCCGCTCCAGGAACTTTTCCATGTAGACCTGCGGGTTGCCGAAGGCGGCACCGGCCTCGGCGCGCGTGGTCTGCACGGCGTGGATCAGCGCGGCCTCGGTGTGCACCACGCGCATGCCGCGCCCGCCACCGCCGCCGGCGGCCTTGATGATCACCGGGTAGCCCACGGTGCGGGCGATGCGGATGATCTCTTTCGGGTCTTCCGGCAGGGCGCCTTCGCTGCCCGGCACGCAGGGCACGCCGCTCTTGATCATGGCCTGCTTGGCCGAGACCTTGTCGCCCATCAGCCGGATGTTTTCCGACGACGGGCCGATGAAGACGAAGCCGCTCTTCTCGACCCGTTCGGCGAAGTCGGCGTTCTCGCTGAGGAAGCCGTAGCCGGGGTGTATGGCCTCGGCGTCGGTGACTTCAGCCGTGGCGATGATGGCCGGCATGTTCAGGTAGCTCAAGGTCGACGACGCCGGGCCTATGCACACGGCTTCGTCGGCCAGCTTGACGTACTTGGCTTCGCGGTCGGCCTCGGAATAGACCATCACCGCCTTGATGCCCATTTCCTTGCAGGCGCGCTGGATGCGCAGGGCAATTTCGCCGCGGTTAGCGATGAGGATTTTCTTGAACACAGGCTGGCCGCTTATTCGATGATGAACAGCGGCTGACCGAATTCGACCGCCTGGCCGTTTTCGCACAGGATGCGCAGCACCTTGCCGTCGCAGTCGGCCTCGATCTCGTTCATGATCTTCATGGCTTCGATGATGCACACCGGTTCGCCGAGCTTGACGGTGTCGCCGACATCGGCAAAGGACTTGGCGCCCGGGCTGGCCGAACGGTAGAAGGTGCCGACCATCGGCGACTTGATGACCTTGCCTTCGGCGGGCGCCGGCGCTTCCGCAGCGGCAGCGGCGGCAGCCACAGGCGCCAGGTTGGCCATCGGCGCGGGTGCCGCCGTGCCGGCCGGCGCCGACGGGTAGGCCGGCACCGCAACGCCACCCACCGGGCCCTTGACGATGCGAACCTTGCCTTCGGCTTCGGTGATTTCGAGCTCGGAGATGTTCGAGTCCGACACCAGGTCGATCAGGGTCTTGAGTTTTCGCAGGTCCATCGGGATTTTTTCCTTGTCTTGTTACTGGGCTGCGCCGTCCAAAAACGAGTCGCAAGGCCGCAGGGGGGCGGACTTTACGCTTTTTAGCGGCCGTATCGCCGTTTTACAGACCTTTGGTCCAGCCCAGCAGTTCGTCGTAACCGGTCTCGCCCAGCTTGCGCTGCACCAGCACGCCGCTGCGGGCGAACACGGCGGTGAAGGGCAGGGCGCCGGTGGTGTTGCCCAGTTTGCGGCTGAGGTCGGTGCCGTCGAAGCCGGCCAGCGCGATGGCGTAGCTGACCGGTGCGCGCTGCAGGAATTCACGCACCGCCTTCGGGTTGTCCACGGCCAGGCCGACCACGCGGCCGCCCTGGGTGGCGAACTGTTTGGCGAAACGGTCCAGTTCGGGCATTTCCTTCACGCAGGGCGGGCACCAGGTGGCCCAGAAGTTCAAGACCAAAGGCTGGCCGCGCAAGGGCGCCAGCGCCAGTGTCTGGCCGTCGGGCTGGGGAAAGCTGCTTTGCCAGAAGGCGGTGGTGGCCGCGTCGAGCACGGGCGCGGGTGCCGCTGGTGTGCCGGGCGCGCCCTGCAGTCGCCAGGCCACGCCGGCCGCTGCGGCGGCAACGCCGGTACCGCCAGCCAGGATCCAGTTGCGTCGGTTCATGTGTCTTCCGCCATTCTTTTGTGCAGGGCCGTCAGGTCGCCGCGCCAGCTGCGGCCTCGGGCGTCGGGTTTCAAGGCGCCGCGTTGGTCGTCCAGGTCGTGCAGCAGCAGGTGCACGGTCACCCGCTCGCCCAGGGCTGCGCTGGGGGTGGCCACGGTCAGCACGGTCAGGGGTTCGCGGCGGCCGGGCAGGTCCAGCGCGCCGGTGTCGCAGTCTTCGCCGGCGTTGATCATCCGGATCTCGGCCGCCTTGGGGTCGTCGCAATACAGGTCCAGCCGCACCGTGGACAGCCGTGTCGCCGTGCCGCGCCACACGGCGCCCGACAGGTGCGGGCGGAAGTCGGCCATGCGCCCCATCCACAGCGCCGCCACGTCGCGCAGGGCGCGCAGCTCCAGCGGCTGGGTGTCGGCGCAGAAGAGTTCGATGTGCTCGCGCACCGCGTCTTCCACCTGCTCGTCGCTGGGCAATTCCACCCGGCTGCCGAAGGCGCGGGCGGCCTTGCGCTTGGCCGCGCCGTACTCCATGCCTTCCTCGACGACGAGCTGGGCGGCGGCAACGGTGAGTGCTTCCGGCACCGTCATGGCAATTCCACCGCACCCATCCGCGCGACGATGGTCGCTGCGCGCCCGGTCACGTAGGCCGAGCCGGGGTTCTTCTCGAAGCGCTTGGGCGCCGGCAGCATCACCG
This sequence comes from Betaproteobacteria bacterium, assembly GCA_031424355.1. Taxonomy (GTDB): domain Bacteria; phylum Pseudomonadota; class Gammaproteobacteria; order Burkholderiales; family Burkholderiaceae_C; genus Rubrivivax. The sequence goes on along the minus strand of JANPHI010000075.1, from coordinate 24,459 downwards.
CCAGCCGCGCGGCCTGCTCGGGGCCGAGGCGGGCCGCGTCGACGCGAAAGTAGTACCGCGCAGCAGCCTGTGCGCCGAACACGCCTTCGCCCCATTCCACGTTGTTCAGGTAGATGGTCAGGATGCGTTCCTTGCTGAGCAAAGCCTCCAGCAACACCGTCAGCAGCGCCTCCTGCGCCTTGCGCAGGGCGGTGCGCTCGCCCGACAGGAAAAGGTTTTTCGCCAGTTGCTGGGTGATGGTGGAGCCGCCCACCACCTTGGGCACCGGGGCCGGTTTGCCGGCCCTGCCGGGCTTGGCGGCCACGGCCTTGCTGGCGCGCTGCTCGGCCTGCTGGTTCTTCTGCCAGGCCTTTTCGATGGCATCCCATTCGATGCCGTTGTGGTCGACGAAGCCGGCATCTTCGCTGGCGATCACGGCGCGCTGCAGGTGGGGCGACAGGCGGCTGCCGTCGACGCTGTCTTGCGCCCACGCGATGCGGTGTTTCTCGACCAGCAGCCGCCAGGCCTCGCTGCGCTGGAAGGTCGTGGACTGCGGCGCCAGCACGGCCATCAGCGCGATGCGTGCTGCGAAAGCCAGCTGTAGCGCCACGCAGCACAGCAGCAGCAAGCCGCCCAGGCGCAGCAGGTGGCGGCCGGGGCTCACCGTGCCGCCCCCACCGTGGCTTCCAGCCCGTCGTCGCGCGTGAAGCGGAAGCGCGAGGTGACGACGATCTGGTCGGCCTGCGTGCGCATCGCCGGCGTGAACAGCCCGAAAGGTCCGGCCGCCTGCACGATGGCCATGGCGCGCTGGTCCAGCACGCGGGAGCTGGAGGGCCGCACGATCTCGGCCTCGATGACGCGGCCCGCCGCGTCCACCGTCACGTTCATCGTCAGTTCGCCGTACAGCTTCTTGCCGTTCAGCTCGGGGAAGTCGCGCGTGCCGCGTTCTTCGATGCGCCGGCGGAGCAGGTCGTAATAGATGGCGTAGACCTCTTCGCGCGCGGCCGGGCTGATGTAGCGCTTCTTGGGCCGCGTGCTCTCGTCGTTGACGCGCTTTTCGATCTCGGCCAACTGCCGCAGCAGCTGCTTGCGGTGTTCTTCCTGCTCGCGTTCCTGCGGCGTGCCGTTTTCGCGCCGCGGGTCGGGCGGCGGCAGTGCGGCGATCTCGCGGCGGATCTGCGACAGCAGTTGCTGCTGCTCGTCCTGCAGCGTGTCGATGCGCCGCTTGGCATCTTCCGCCGCGTCGCCCAACTGCATGGTGGGCGCGATCGGCAGCGGTGATGTCGAGCGGCCCTTCTCCGACTCGCCACCGCCGGCCAGGTTGGCCTGCGCGATGGCCTGCGCCTGCAGCGGCGCCTGGGCCGAACGCGCGTTGACCAGGATCACGTCCAGCGGCGTGTCGCGGAAGGCGCGCTCCACGCGCAGCGGGCCGACCAGGTGCACCGCCAGCAGCCCGGCATGCACGGCGCCCGAGGCCAGCAAGGCCCACTGCAGCGTCGTCAGAACCGGCCAGCGCATTGCGGTGGGCTAGACGGGGTCGGCGACCACGGCGGCCGGCGCGCTGCCGTCGCTGTCGTCCAGCGCGATGGCCAGTTGCAGCGCGCCGGTCGGTTCGGCCTCATCGTCTTCGGCCCCGGCTTCGTCCGCATCGGCAGCCGGCGGCGCCTCATCCAGCCGCGCCGCCAGCGTGGCGTGCAGTTCCAGCGTCAGCAGGTCCATGCCGTTGACACGCGCCCGCACGCGGCTGCCGCGCGGCAGGTTTTCCGTGCCCGGCAGGCGGAAGACCAGCGGCACGGTGTCGGCGCGCACCAGGCCGTCCTTCATCACGCTGGCGTCGATGTCGGTCAGGCCCTGCTGCGCCACCCACTGCAGCGTCCAGAAGCGTTCGATGCCCTGCTGGTAGCCGTTGTAGGCGGTGTAGGCGGCGTCGAAGGCCGAGATCACGCTGAACAGCGCGGCGTCTTTCGGCTTGAAGGGCGCCACCAGCGCAGCGGTGCGGCCGTGGCGGGCGCAGGCGATGATCTGCCACTGGTTGGCCAGGTCCACGTAGCGCCGCAGCGGGCTGGTGGACCACGCGTACTGCGCCACGCCCATGCCGGCGTGCGGCGCCGGCTTGGTGCCCATGCGCACCTTGTTGCCGGGCAGCAGGCTCGCCTGGCTGCGGTAGATGCCGGGCACGCCGTGTTCGGCCAGCCAGCCGCCCCAGGTGCTGTTGGCCAGGATCATGGCCTCGGCCACGATCAGGTCCAGCGGCGCGCCGCGCTGGCGGGTGCTGATGGTCACCGCCTCGTGCCCCTGCGGCTCCCCGTCGGCGCCGGCCAGCTTGAAGTTGTAGTCGGGCCGGTTGAAGGTTTCCGGCTTGCCGCGCACCACCTCGCGGCGGCCCTTCAGCGCCTTGGCCAGGCGGAAGGCGAAAGCCAGTTCAGCAGCGAAGGCGTAGTCGGCGGGCTCGACCCCGGTCAGCGTGGCTTCGGTGACGACGGCGTCCAGTTGGTCGTGCCGCAGGTTGGCGGCGATGGGCACCAGCTCCAGCCGGGTCTCGCTGCTGCGCACGTCCAGCGTGGCCTCGTCCAGCGTCACGTACAGGCTGACGGCCGGGCAGTTGCGGCCTTCGGCCAGCGTGTAGGCCTGCACCACGTCGTCGGGCAGCATGGTGATCTTCCAGCCCGGCATGTAGACCGTGGACAGGCGCTCGCGCGCCACCTTGTCGATGGGCGTGTCGGGCGTGATGGCCAGCCCGGGTGCGGCGATGTGCACGCCGAAGGTGATGGTGCCCGTGCCCAGGCCCTGCACCGACAGCGCGTCGTCGATTTCGGTGGTGGCGCTGTCGTCGATGGAGAAGGCCTGCACCGTGGCCCGCGGCAGCTCGTCCTTGATGGCCGGCGCGGCCAGGCCGGGCGGGAAGCCGTGGCCTTTGGGGAACTGCTCGAAGAGGAAGCGCTGCCAGTGGAACTGGTAGGGGCTTTCGATGGCGCCGGCGGCGGTCAGCAAGTCCAGCGGCGCCTTCTGCGCGCGCTTCGCGGCTTCGACCACGGCCTTGTATTCCGGCCCGTTCTTGTCGGGCTTGAACAGGATGCGATAAAGCTGATCGCGCACGGGCGCCGGGCACTGCCCTTGCACCAGTTCAGCCGCCCAGGCTTCGATCTGCAGGGCCAGTTGCTTCTTGCGCTCGATGCCCAGCAGCGCGGCTTTGACGGTCTCTTCCGGGGCCTTCTTGAACAGGCCCTTGCCCAGGCGGCGGAAGTAGTGCGGCGCGTCGAACAGGCGCAGCAGCGCGGCGGCCTGTTTCTCGGGCCCGGCCTTGGCGTCGAAGTAATCGCGCGCCAGGTCGCCGAAGGTGAATTCGTCGTCGGACGCGAACTCCCAGGCCAGGTCCAAGTCGATGTCGGCGGCCAAGGCTTGCGCCTGGGCCATGAACTCGGCCGGTGCCGGCTTTTCGAAGCGCAGCATCACGTTGGCCGCCTTCACCTTCACCCGCTTGCCCGAGTCGAGCTCCACCTGTACGGAGCTCTCGGCCTCGGACATCACGCGGCCGGCGTGGAATTTGCCGGCGTCATCGAACAGTGCATACATGGACCGGATTGTCGCCGGGGAAGCATGCCGGTCCCCGGTGCAGGGCCGGCCGCTGCCTGCGGCAGCCGCCAGCCCGTGCATCCGTCACCCGATCGTCACCCGATCAGACGCCCTGCTTGTTCAGCGGTGCGCGCAGCGCCTCGCTGACCGTGGCCAGGCTGTCGGCCAGGTGGGCCTGGGCGATGGACGTCCAACCGCCCGCCGCTACCGCCGCTTTCAGTTCGCTTTCCAGGCGCAGGGCCGCCTGGCGGTACACCGCGCGCACATCGGTGGCGGCCGCTGAGGTGGGCCGCAGCAAGCCGGCGGCCAGGCGGCGCAGGTGTTCGCGCTGCAGGCTGCGGCGCAGGCTCTCGATCTCGCCCCGTTTTGCAACTTCCTTGGCACCCTTGCCCTTCAGTTCCGACCAGGTCGCCGTGCGGACCTGCTCCTGCACATCGGCAAAGCTCAGCAGCGACTTGGTGTCAACCACCTTGGTTTCGGCGTCCGACAGGCGCGAGGCCAGGCCGTCGCTCATCAGCGCGTCCAGCGCGCTGCGCTGAATGGCCAGCACCGCGTCGGCAATGCTGTAGTCCACATTGGCCACGAAGCGGTTGGGGCCGGTGCGTTCCAGCTGTTCGACGCCCAGGCGGCTCATGATCTTGGGGTCGAAGCGCAGGGCTGTGGTGGTGAACACCTCGCTGACCAGCAGGTCCAGTGCGGCCTTCTGCTTGGCCGCAGGCACCGGCACCAGCAGTGCCTGCTTGCCACCGCTGAGTGAGCGCGAGGTGTAGGTGCCGCCGACGTATTTGGCCACCATCGGCACCGCGTTGCCTAAAGCGGCCAGGCTGCGCGACAGGTTGCGGCGGTAGAGCGTCAGGTCGTCGCCTTCGGGCAGCACGCGGCTTTGCGTGCGGGCCCACAGTTCACGCCCCAGCTTGATGTTGCGCTGCGCGTAGGCCAGTGGGTCGTCGCCCAGGTCGCGCTGGTTCACCAGCGGGTCTATGCCGAAGATGTCTTCGTCGGTCGAGTAGGCCAGCGTCGGGTTGGTCTCCGACTGCGCCGCCAGCGCGGCCAGTTGCGCCGTTTCGGTGGCGGCCGGGAATTCGCGGTAGCCGTACTCGATGGCCCAGTAGTCGTAGGCGCCCAGCGTGGGCATCACGTAGTCGGCGATGGGTTCGCCGTCCAGCGAGATGTTCAGGCCGTTGTAGTCCATCACCGAATTCGACACGCCATTGGCGGCGGTGAACTTGGGGTCGCGCAGTTGCGCCGGGGTGACGCCGGTGGACGCGCGGAAGTTGTGGCGCAGGCCCAAAGCGTGGCCGACCTCGTGCATGGTCACGTCCTTCAGCGCGCCGGCGATGTAGCGCTCGCCCTGCGGGCTGTTGGGGTCGATCTCGCCGCGCAGCGCCAGCAGTTCCAGGCCGCTGCTGGCCTCCTCCAGCGCGTCGTTGCCGTAGCTGCAGAAGTCCTCGGCCGTCAGGCTTTCCCGGTTCTGCTGGGCCACGGCGGGCAGCGTTTCACGCACCCGGGTGCGCTCCAGTCGCGCCCAGTTTTCGGGAATGATGGCCGCGCCGCGCAGGATCTCGCCGGTGCGCGGGTCGCTCTGGCTCGGGCCGACGGCGGTGGCGCCGGGGCCTTCCAGCGCGAACCAGCGCACGGCCAGGATGTTGGTGCCTTCCAGTGACGACCAGTCGGCGTCATTGCTTTGCTGTTCAACGGCGATGGCGTTCTTGAAGCCGGCGCGCTCGAAGGCCTTGTTCCATTCCAGGATGGCCTCGCGCAGCGCGGGCCGCCACTTCTCGGGGATGTTGCGGTCCATCACCACGCGGATGGGCTTCTTGGGTTCCGACACGGCGGCGGCCGGGTCTTTCTTTTCCAGGCGCCAGCGGCGGACCAGGTGGGTGCGGGCGTCGCCGCCGTTGTCGTTGGCCAGGTCGAAATAGGCTTCGGTGAAGTAGCCCACGCGCTGGTCGGCGCGGCGCGTCTTCATCGGCTCCAGCGGCAGCGGGGCCAGCGTGTAGGTGTAGCTCAGGAACAGGCTGCGCGCATCGGGCACCACGGTGGGCGGGTTGGGCAGCGCGGCCGGGTTGGGCGGCGGTGCGCCCGGTGCGAAGACCGGCGGCGTCGGCAGCTTGGGCACCGTGAAGTGCGAGCGCATGGTGATGGCCGTGCCGTCGCCCGAGGTGCGCGTGCGCTCCACCGACGAATTGCTGCGGTCGTGCACATAGGGCAGGCGGTAGTTGGCCTCCAGCGCCGTCTGCGTGCCGGGGATGTCGCCACCCAGCAGGGCCTGCACGTCCACCAGCAGCGACTTGCGGGTCGGGTGGGCTGCAGCCGCCAGTGGGGCCACGCCGATCAGGCTTTCCGAATAGCTCTCGCCCACGGCGCGGGCCAGCGGCGTGCCGTCCGGCGCGCGCACTTGCAGGTTGCGCGCCACCATCTGCACGGTGTTGCCGACGCGGCGCAGTTCCACCATCTGCTGCCGGCCGCCCATCAGCCCCGGCCAGAAGCCGCGTTCACCCAGGCCGCTGGCCAGCGAAGCGCTCAGGAAGAAGGGCTGGTTCAGGCGGTCAACGGGGATCTCCAGCCAGGTCTTGTCGTCCTTGGTCCATACCGTCAGGTAGCCGGCCTTGCTGGTGGCGTCGCGGGTGACGTCGGCGAAGGGCGCCGGCGTGCCCGGCGGTACCGCCGGGGTGGTGCGCACCAGCGGCGCCGAGGCGGCGCCCGCCGGGCCCGAGGCGCGTGCGGCGCTGGCAGCGCCCGAAGCCGGCGCGGGTGCGCTGGCACCAGCCGCCGGGGTGTCGGTCGGTGTGCCCACACTGGCACAACCGGCCAGCAAGGCAGCGATGGCGCTCAGCAGCGCGGGGGAGGCCAGGGCAACACGGGGCTTAGGCAAACGTGACATGGGCAGTCCTGCGAATTCGAAGCGCGGGACCATATCGCATCCGGCCGGCCGCCGGGCGCTGCGGGGTTCAGCCCCGTGCCGAAAGTCCTGCCAGCAGCTGGTCGTGGATGCCGCCGAAGCCACCGTTGCTCATGCACAGCAGGTGGTCGCCGGGGCGGGCCGTCTTGACGACTTCAGCCACCAGCGCTTCCACGCTGTCGCGCACCACGGCCTTGGGGCCCAGTGGCGCCAGCGCCTGCGCGGTGCTCCAGCCGTAGTTGCCCTGCAGGCAGAAGCTCAGGTCGGCCTCTTCCAGCGCCCAGGGCAGCAGGGCCTTCATCGTGCCCAGCTTCATGGTGTTGGAACGCGGCTCGAAGATGGCCAGGATGCGCCCGGCTGTGCCCACCTTGCGGCGCAGGCCGTCGATGGTGGTGCGCATGGCCGTGGGGTGGTGGGCGAAGTCGTCGTAGACCTGCACGCCGGCGGCTTCGCCGCGCCATTCCAGGCGGCGGCGCACGTTCTGGAAGGTGGCCAGCGCGGCACAGGCAACATCGGGCGCCACGCCCACGTGTTCGGCCGCGCCGATGGCGGCCAGCGCGTTCATCTGGTTGTGCTCGCCCAGCAGCGTCCATTCGACGCGGCCCAGCTTCAGGCTGCCGCGCAGCACGTCGAAAGCCTGCGGCTCGCCGCGCGCGCACAGGCCGCCGGGTTCTTCGCGCTTGGTGCCGAAGCGCAGCACCTCGCTCCAGCAGCCGCGCGCCAGCACGCGGGCCAGCGCGGCGTCCTTGGCGTTGACCAGCAGGCGGCCGGTTGAAGGCACGGTGCGCACCAGGTGGTGGAACTGCGTCTCGATGCTGGCCAGGTCGGGGAAGATGTCCGCGTGGTCGTGTTCCAGGTTGTTCAGGATGGCGGTGCGCGGCCGGTAGTGGACGAACTTGCTGCGCTTGTCGAACAGCGCCGTGTCGTACTCGTCGGCCTCGATGACGAAAGGTGCGTTCGGTGCCACCGTGCCCAACCGTGCCGAGACGCCGAAGTTCAGCGGCACGCCGCCGACCAGGAAGCCGGGCCGACCTTTTGATTCGGTGCCGGCCTGCTCCAGGATCCAGGCCAGCATGGCCGTCGTCGTGGTCTTGCCGTGGGTGCCCGCCACGGCCAGCACATGCCGGCCTTGCAGCACGTGTTCGGCCAGCCACTGCGGGCCGCTGGTGTAGGGCACACCGGCGTCGAGGATGGCCTCCATCAAGGGGAAGCCGCGGGTCACCACATTGCCGATGACGAAGAGGTCGGGCTGCAGGGCCAGCTGGTCGGCGCCATAGCCTTCGATGACCTCGACGCCCAAAGCGCGCAGCTGGTCGCTCATCGGTGGGTAGACGCCGCTGTCGCAGCCGGTGACGCGGTGGCCGGCCTCGCGGGCCAGGGCGGCCAGGCCGCCCATGAAGGTGCCGCAGACGCCCAGGATGTGTATGTGCATGATCGATTCATTCTAGGCGGCGGGCCTGTGCCGGCCCGCCGCCGTCGCCGCCAAATCAGGCCCTGAAGCCCTGCCGCGCGACCCACTCCTGGCCAGGCGCCAGGACGACGGGCTCGGCGATCTGCGCCGCTTCCACGCACACCATGTCCAGCCAGCCGTCGTCGGGCAGGTCGGCCATCGCGGCGGCCTTGTCCGGGCCCGGATTCCAGACCACCACGTCGTCGAAACCTTCTCGGTCGATGAGCAGACGGCCAGCCGGGCTGACCAGCTGTTGCGCGCCAGTGGCACCTCGGTAGATGCGGTCGATTTCGCCGGCGAAGCCGAAGGGGTCGAGTTCCTGTTGCTGCTGGCGGCCGGTCAGGCTGTCGGTGTAATGCGCGCCCAGCAGGCCGCCCAGTTGGGTGCGCTGCAGATCGCCCACCGCCAGGTAGGTGTGCAGCGCCGCCGTGAAGTCGAAGGGGGCGCTGCCGGTGTTGGTGATGGCCAGTTCCACGTCGAGTTGCTGGCCGCTCAGGCTGAAGCTCAGTTCGGCCTCGAAGGCGTGCGGCCAGATGGCGCGGGTGGCGGCGTCGTCGCCCAGGCGCAGCACGCCGATGACGTTGCCAGCGCGCTCGGCGCCTTCCACCCACTGCCATTCGCGGTTGCGCGCGAAGCCGTGGCGTGGCAGCGGGCCGCGCAACTCGAACTGCGGAAAGATCACCGGCACGCCGCCACGTACCGCCCTGCCCGGGCCGGCTTCGGCCAGCGGCGATACGTACAGGCGCTCAACGCCGCCGGCGGGTATCCAGCTGACCAGCGTGGCGCCGTGCAGCAGCACCGTAGCCTGTGCACCGTCGGGCGCGCGCAGCCACATCGCCGGCTGCCCCAGCGCCGTGGTCGGCTTGATCATGCGGCGCGGGTGGCGGCGTTCAGGGCCGCGCGGGACGCTTCCAGCGTGGCGGCGATGTCCTCGGCACCGTGCGCCGCGCTGACGAAGCCGGCTTCGTAAAGTGCCGGCGCCAGGTAGACGCCACGGTCCAGCATGGCGTGGAAATAGGCGTTGAAGCGCTTCTGGTTGGTGGCCATGGTGCCGCCGTAGTTTTGCGGCAGTTCGCTCGCAAAGAAGAAGCCGAACATACCGCCCTGGCAGTCGCCGACGAAGGGCACGTTGGCGTCGCGCGCCACGCCTTCCAGGCCGCGCACCAGGCTGGTCGTGCGCGCAGCCAGCGCTTCGAAAAAGCCCGGCTTGCTGATTTCCTTCAGCGTGGCCAAGCCGCAGGCCGTGGCCACCGGGTTGCCGCTGAGGGTGCCGGCCTGGTAGACCGGGCCCAGCGGCGCCAGCAGGCTCATCACGGCCTTGCTGCCACCGAAAGCCGCCAGCGGCATGCCGCCGCCGATGACCTTGCCGAAGACGCTCATGTCGGGCGCGAAGCCCGGGATCACGCTGGCGTAGATGCTTTGCGCACTGCCCAGCGCCACGCGGAAACCGGACATCACTTCGTCGAAGACCAGCAGCGCGCCGTGCTGCGTGCACAGCTCGCGCAGCCGCGTCATGAAGGGCACGCTGGCGCGCACGAAATTCATGTTGCCAGCGATGGGTTCGATCATCACGCAGGCCAGTTGCGGCCCGTGTTCGGCGAAGCAGGCTTCCAGCTGTGCGATGTTGTTGTATTCCAGGACCAGCGTGTCCTTGACCACCTCGGCCGGCACGCCGGCGCTGGTCGGGTGGCCGAAGGTGGCCAGGCCCGAGCCGGCCTTGACCAGCAGCGCGTCGGCATGGCCGTGGTAGCAGCCTTCGAACTTGACGAACTTGCTGCGGCCGGTGGCGCCGCGTGCCAGGCGCAGCGCGCTCATGCCGGCCTCGGTGCCGCTGCTGACCAGGCGCACCTGTTCGACGCTGGGCACCAGCGCGATGATGGCTTCGGCCAGTTCGACTTCACGCTCGGTGGGTGCGCCGAAACTGAAGCCGTCTTCGGCCGCCTTGTGCACCGATTCCAGCACCGCCGGGTGGCCGTGGCCCAGGATCATCGGGCCCCAGGAGCCGATGTAATCGATGTACTTTTTGCCTTCGGCGTCCCACAGGTAGGCGCCCTGCGCGCGCTGGATGAAACGCGGCGTGCCGCCCACCGCGCGGAAGGCGCGCACCGGCGAATTCACCCCGCCGGGTATGACGCGCTGGGCGCGCGCGAACAACTCTTCATTCGACTTCATCGGGTACTGCTCTCAGTGAACACGCCGGGGCGCGCCCTTGTTGCTGGGGTCTTCGGGTTCGGGTTCGGGCATGCCGCCCTCTTCCATCTCGTCTTCGTCGGGCGGGGGCAGGGCCCAGAAGAAGCGGTCGGGAACGATCTGGCCCATGCCGGGGCGAAAGCCGGCGTCCAGGCTCTGGTCCAGGAAGGACAGCGCTTCGCCCACCGCCGGCTGCAGTTCGCTGCCCGCGGCCAGCAGTGCCGCCAGCGAAGCCGCCAGCGTGTCGCCGGCGGCCATGAACGAGGTCTCGAAGCGCTCGAACTTCTCGCCGGTGATGGCGCCTTGCGGCGAGGCCAGCACGTTGTCGATGTACTGCTCGGGGCCTGCGCCCGACAGCTTGCCGGTCAGCATGATGCCGGTCACCAGCACGTAGCGCGTGCCGTGTTCGCCCGCCGCCACGGCCAGTTCGCGCGCCGATGGCGGGCGTTCGCTGTCCCACTCGGGCAGCAAGAAATCCTGCAGCGTCTTGTGGCTGCCGACCAGCACTTCAGTCGCCGGCAGGATCAGTTCGCGGAAGGCGTCGAGGTACATCTGCTGCGGGTCTTCGTCCATCCAGCTCAGGTTGGGCAAATAGCTGACCAGCGGGATCTCGGTGTAGTCGCTGAGCACCTCGGCCACCGCGCTGACGTTGTCGGCGCTGCCCAGAAAGCCCACCTTCCAGCCGGCGATGGTCACGTCTTCCAGGATGGTGCGGGCCTGCTCGGCGACCACGTCGGCGTCGATCTCGTGCTGGTCGAAGGTGTCGGCGGTGTCGCGCATCACGATGCTGGTGACGACGGGCAGTGCGTGGGCGCCCATTGCGGCGATGGTGGCGATGTCACCGGCGATGCCGCCGGCGCCGCTGGGGTCGCTGGCGTTGAAGCACATCACGCAGGCCGGCGGGGGCGGTTCGGTGCCGGGGTCTTCGATGGCCGTGGCCGGTGTGGGTTCGGGAATCATGGGCGGGCCTGGTCACGGGTTTCGGTGCGGAAATGGGCCGGAAGTGGGCCGGAAATGCGTGGCTACAATCCGCATCCATTGTAGTGAGGTGATGGTCTGATCGTGAGCGAACCGCGTACCTGGATGTGCCTGATCTGTGGCTGGATCTACAGCGAAATCGATGGCGATCCGGAGCACGGTATCGCACCGGGCACCGTGTGGGCCGACGTCGACATGAACTGGACCTGCCCCGAGTGTGGAGCCCGCAAGGAAGATTTCGAAATGATCGCGGTCTAGGCCCGCGAGGTCTTGGCCGCAGGGCTGCGGCCCGCGCCGCTGGAATCCGTTGAGGAGAGAGCGCTTGGAGATACAGGCACCTGCGGGCGCGACACCCACCACCACGGCCGCCGTCGGCGCCAAGGTGCTGGTCATCGATGACAGCAACACCATCCGCCGCAGCGCCGAGATCTTCCTGCGCCAGGGCGGCCACGAAGTGCTGCTGGCCGAAGACGGTTTCGACGCTTTGGCCAAGGTCAGCGACCACGACCCCGAGCTGATCTTCTGCGACATCCTGATGCCGCGCCTGGACGGCTACCAGACCTGCGCCATCATCAAGCGCAACCCGCGTTTTGCGCATGTGCCGGTCATCATGCTGTCGTCCAAGGACGGGCTGTTCGACAAGGCGCGCGGGCGCATGGTGGGCTCGGAAGACTACCTGACCAAACCCTTCACCAAAGAACAGCTGCTGCGCGCCGTCGATGTCTACCGGCGCAGCGCGCGCTGAAGCCGCCGGATCCCGCAAGGACACCCACATGCCGATCCACAAAATCCTCGTTGTTGACGACTCGAAGACCGAGTTGCACCACCTCTCCGAAGTGCTCGGCAAGCGCGGCTACAGCGTGCGCACCGCCGAGAACGGCGAAGAGGCCATGCGCCGCCTGGCCGAAGAAAAGCCCGACCTCATCCTGATGGACGTGGTGATGCCCGGCCAGAACGGTTTCCAGCTGACGCGCAGCATCACCCGCGACGCGCGCTACGCCGACGTGCCGGTGATCATGTGCACCAGCAAGAACCAGGAAACCGACAAGGTCTGGGGCATGCGGCAAGGCGCACGCGACTACATCGTCAAGCCCGTCAGCACCGAAGAGCTGATGACCAAGATCAAGAACTTCGACTGACCGTTGACCCATGGCCAACCGCGAAGCCCTGCGCGAACTGCAAGCCCGGCTGGCCATGCGCCTGCAGCAGGCGCGCACCGAGGTGCGCGTGCAGTCGTGGCTGGCGGTGGAATGCGCCGGGCAGGGCTTCCTGGTGCCGCTGCCCACGGCTGGCGAAATCTTTCCCGTGGGCAAGCTGCTGCCGGTGCCGCACACGCACGCCTGGTTCATGGGCGTGGCCAATCTGCGTGGCGGGTTGCACGGGGTGGTCGATCTCGCGGCCTTCCTCGGCCTGCGCGCACCCACCGCCGTCGATTCGGTGCGCGAGCAGTCGCAACTGCTGGCCTTCAACGCCAACCAGGGTGCGCACTGCGCGGTGCTGGTCGACAAGCTGGCCGGTTTGCGCAGCGCCACCCAGCTGACCGCCGAGCCGCCCGACGACACTGTGCGCCCGGGTTTTGCCGGCGCCCGCTGGCGCGACGCCGACGGCCGCGTGTGGCAAGAGATCGATCTCGGGGCGCTGGCCCGCAACGAGCAGTACCTGGCCATCGCGGCATGATCGCGGCGCGCCGTTTCAGCATCGGTATCCCGATAGAAAAGCAGGCTCGCGCTGCACGCTGCGGCGTTGTGCGCGGGTGCTTCCGTCTGCGCGGCGGAACCCCAGAGAGGACGACATGAGTTTTCTAGACCGCATCAAAGGCACGCCCCCAACCCCCGCCCACGAGGCGCCGGACCTGCAACCCTTCGACGAACTGGCGCCGCCGGCCAACCCGATGGAGGCCACGGTGCGCCTGGGCCAGAGCACCCTGTCGCCGCCCGACACGCGGGCCGACGACGACGCGTCCATCATTTCCGAGGCCGCGCCGTCCGAGCTGGCGGGTGACTTCAATGACAGCCGCCAGATGACAGCCGGCGCCGAGCCGGCGGTCTTCAACAGCGGCCTGCCCGTCATCGGCGCCTGGCCGATCGATCGCCAGCAGCGCAGCCTGGTGGTGCTGTTCGCGGCGGGCCTGCTGGGCCTGCTGGCCTGGGCCGGCCTGTCGCTGTCGGCCAGCGGCCGCAGCGCCGACCAGGTGGGTGCGGCCGGTCAGGCCGGCACGCAGTCGCAACGGCTGGCCAAGTCGGTGTCGCAAGCGCTGGTGGGCAATGCCGCCGCCTTCGCGGAAGTGAAGGACAGCATCGGCGTGCTGGCGCACAACGTGCGCGCGCTGAAGAACGGCGACAGCGACATCGCGGCGGCGCCCGGCGGTCTGCAAGACCAGGTGGACAAGCTGCTACCGCTGGTGGACCGCGCCGAGAAATCGTCGGCCACCGTGCTGGGCCAGCAGAAGACGCTGACCCAGGTGGGCCAGGCGCTGCGCGCCATCAACCGCCAGAGCGCCGACCTGCTGGAAACGGCCGAGACGGTGTCGTCGCTGAAGCTGCAGAGCGGCGCCTCGGCGGCCGAGTTGTCGGCGGTGGGCCAGCTGGTGATGCTGACCCAGCGCATCGGCAAGAGCGCCAACGAATTCCTGACCACCGAAGGCGTCAGCGCCGAAGCGGTTTTCCTGCTCGGCAAAGACCTGAATTCCTTCCGCGAAATTGCCCAGGGCGTGATCAATGGCAATGCCGAATTGCGCCTGCCCGGCACGCGTGAACCGCAGCAGCGTGAAAAGCTGCAGCAGCTGCTGACCCAGTACGAACAGACGCGCACCGAGGCCAGCGCCATCCTGGGCAACCTGCAAGGCCTGGTGGCCGCGCGCGAAGCGCAGACCCAGGTGGTGACCGACAGCGAGCCGTTGCGCCTGGGCCTGGACACGCTGCAGAAGAGCCTGGGTGCCGAGGGCGGTTTGAGCGGCGGGCGCGTGGTCGTCGGCCTGCTGGCGCTGCTGGCCCTGGTGGCCGGCGGGCTGGGCCTGTTGAAGCTGTTCGTCATCGACCAGAAAAGCCGCATGCAGGTGGCCGATGTGCAGCGCCAGGAAGCCGAACGGCAGGAGCAGGAAGCCAAGCGCGTCAACGACGCCAACCAGGCGGCCATTCTTCGCCTGATGAACGAACTGCAGGCGGTGGCCGAAGGCGATCTGACGCAGCAGGCCACCGTGACCGAAGACATCACCGGCGCGATTGCCGACTCGGTGAACTACACGGTGGAAGAACTGCGCACCCTGGTGGCCCAGGTGCAGACCACGGTGGGCCGGGTGACCGACACCACGGCGCGCGTCGAGGAAACGTCCACCGAACTGCTGGGCGCTTCCAGCGAGCAGCTGCGCGAGATCCGCAACACCGGCGATTCGGTGCTGCAGATGGCCGGCCGCATCAACGACGTGAGCCAGCAGGCGCAGGAAACCGCCCAGGTGGCGCGCCAGTCGCTGCAGGCCGCCGAGACCGGCCTGGCGGCGGTGCAGAACGCCATCGGCGGCATGAACGCCATCCGCGACCAGATTCAGGACACCTCCAAGCGCATCAAGCGCCTGGGCGAGTCGTCGCAGGAAATCGGCGAGATCACCGAACTGATTTCCGACATCACCGAGCAGACCAACGTGCTGGCGCTGAATGCCGCCATCCAGGCTGCAAGTGCCGGTGAGGCCGGTCGCGGGTTTTCGGTGGTTGCCGAAGAAGTGCAGCGCCTGGCCGAACGCTCGGGCGACGCGACGCGGCAGATCGCCGCCATCGTGCGCACCATCCAGACCGACACGCAAGATGCGGTGGGCGCGATGGAGCGCAGCACGCAGGGCGTGGTCGAAGGGGCGCGCCTGTCGGACGCCGCCGGCGCCGCACTGGGCGACATCGACCGCGTCACGCGCGAGCTGTCCGACCTGATCGGGCGCATCTCGAACGAAGCGCTGCGCGAGGCCGAATCGGCCAACGTGGTGGCGGCCAACATCCAGCACATCTTTGCCGTGACCGAGCAGACCTCGGACGGCACGCGCTCGACCGCGCAGATGGTGCGCGAGCTGGCCCTGACGGCCGAGGAACTGAAGACCTCGGTGTCGCGGTTCAAGATCGGTTGATGGACAGGTTGGCCTAGAGGCACCGAGCACGCGCATGTCCGAAACGTTCCCGACCTACGACACCGGCGGCCCGGAGGCCGGCAACCCGCTGGGCGACGACCTCAGCGCGCTGTCCTGGGTGCAGACCGAGTTGCGCCGCTCGCTGGAAGCGGCGCACAAGGCCCTGCGCCGCCACCTGAAGGAAGCCGAAGCGTCGCGCGGCTCCGATGTGGGCAGTGTGGACCCGGCGGTGCTGCGCACGGCGCGCAACCAGCTGCACCAGAGCGTGGGCGCACTCGAACTGGTGGGTCTGCCGGCGGCGGCCGAGATGTTGCGCGCCAGCGAAGCCGCCGTCGCACGCATGGCCGTCAAGCCGGCCATGGTGGACATGGCGGCCGTCGAAACCATCGAGAAAGCGTCTTTCGCGCTGCTCGACTTCATCGCCCGCCAGCTGGCCGGCAAACCGGTGTCGCCCGTGATGCTGTTCCCGCAGTACCGCGCGGTGCTGCAGCTGGCGGCGGCCGAGCGCGTCCACCCGGCCGACCTGTGGAAGACCGACTGGCAGTGGCACGCCCTGCCGGCCGACTTGCGCGCCGAACCGCTGAACGCCAACGACGCGGCACGCAGCACCATGGAAACGCTGGTGCTCTCGCTGATGCGCCCCAGTGGCCCTGACGCCGGCCAGGCCACGCTGATGCACATGAGCGACCTCTGCGCCGGTTTGGGCGTGGGTGCGCGCGAGGCGGCCGATGCTGCTGACGCCGCTGCGGACGCCAAGGGCAACACCGAGCTGGCCACCTTCTGGCAACTCGCGGCAGCGGTTTTCGAAGCCCAGTCGCTGGGCCTGCTGCCGGTGGATGTCTATTCCAAGCGCATCGCCTCGGGCATGCTGGCGCAGCTGCGCCAGCGCGTCAAAGGCCAGGCCGAACTGTCGGAACGCCAGGCGCACGACTTGCTGTTCTTCTGCAGCCACGCCCGCCTGCCTGCGGATGCCGCCAGCGCGCCGCGCCTGATGGCCGTGCGTCAGGCCTGGCAGCTGGACAGCCACCCCACCGCCGACTACGAAACCGCCCGCCTGGGCCGCTTCGACCCGGCCGTGCTGGCGCTGGCGCGCAAGCGCGTGGCCATCGCGAAAGAATCCTGGTCGGCGGTGGCGGGCAGCGAGTTGCACCGCCTGGCCGGGCTGCCCGAGCAGTTCACGCTGATGGGCGAATCGCTGCAGCGTTTGTTCCCCGAAGGCCAGACCCTGGCCGACGCCTTGCAGGCGGCGGTGGCGCAAACAGTGGCGGCCCATGTCGAACCGCCGGCTGGCTTGGCGATGGAGGTGGCCACCGCCATCCTCTACGTCGATGCGTCGCTGGAAGACGCGCAGTTCGACCACCCCGAGTTGGCCAGCCGCGTGCAGCGCCTGGCCCGCCGCATCGACGACGTGCGCATCGGCGCCGACCCCCAGGTGCTCGACACCTGGATGGAAGAGCTCTACCGCCGCGTGTCCGACCGCCAGACCATGGGCAGCGTGGTGCAGGAACTGCGCGCTTCGCTGTCGGAAATCGAAAAGCAGATCGACCAGTATTTCCGCGAGCCCGCGCGCCGCGAGTTGCTGATCCCGGTGCCCAACCAGTTGTCGGCCATGCGTGGCGTGCTGTCGGTGCTGGGCATGGACCAGGCCTCGCAGGCCGCGCTGCACATGCGCGACGAGGTCGAAGCGCTGGCGCAGACCGAGGTCGATCCGCAGCGCGCCGTGCGCACCGGCACCTTCGACCGCCTGGCCGACAACCTGGGCGCCCTGAGCTTCCTCATCGACATGCTCAGCGTGCAGCCGCAACTGGCCAAGTCGCTGTTCCGTTTCGACCCGGCCAGCGGCAGCCTGAGCGCGGTGATGGGCCAGAGCGAAAAGGTCTCGGCCTTCGCCGCTTTCGAGAGCGACGAGCCCGAACTGCAGCTGGACCTGCGCCAGACCGTCGAACCCCTGCCGCCGCCGCCCGCCTCGGTGGCGCAGGCCATCGACATGAGCCGTTTCGTCAGCGAAACGACCATCGCGCTGCCATCGGCGAAGCGCGCGTCGGCCCTGCCGGCCATACCGGCGACAGCGGCCACATTGGCGACACCGGCAGCGCCGGCGACACCGGTCGTAGCGCCCGTCGCTTTCGACTTCGCCGTCGATGCCGGTGAGCCGGTTGCCCCCGTGGCGGCGCCAGCCGCTGCAGCCCTGCTGCCGCCGCTGGCGCCCACCACCGCCACCGGCCTTGAAGACGACGCCGAAATGCGCGAAGTCTTCATCGAGGAAGCGCGTGAGGTCATCGTCGACGCGCAGGCCGCCCTTGAGCGCCTGGTCGATGCGCCTGAAAACAGCGGCGACCTGACCGCCTTGCGCCGTGCTTTCCACACCCTGAAGGGCAGTGCCCGCATGGTCGGGCTGCGCGACTTCGGTGAAGCCGGCTGGGCTTGTGAACAGCTGTACAACGACCGCCTGGCCACCGCGCCGCGCATGGACCACCCGCTGCGCGTGCTGACGGCCGAGGCGCTGGCCTACCTGGCCGACTGGACCGAGGCGATCGCCGAAGGCCGTGTCGGGCAGCACCACACCGCTGCCGTGGCGCATGCCGCCGATGCGCTGCGCCTGCGCGGCGAGCGGGTGCTGATCGCCCTGCCGGAAGCGGCGGGCCCGACGCCTGCCGTGTCCGAATTGGCTGCGCTGCCGGACCTGCCGGACCTGCCACACCTGCCGGACCTGCACGAAGCCGCCAGCAGTGCCCTCGAAGACACCATCACGCTGCCGCCACCGGCCGTGCCTGCCGAGGCGGCAGGTGGTTTGCTGTCGATGGACTTCGACCTGCTCGATGAGCCCGAAGGCGATGCCGAGAAGACCCTGCCGCTGGACACGCTGAGCCAGCGCGTGCCGGGCCTGCCCAGCGCGGCCGACCTGGACCTGGACGAGTTGACGGTCTTCGCGCCGCCGCCGGTGTCGGCGCCGGAAGCGCTGACTTTCGACCTCGACCTGAACACGCTGGACGAGCCCGAGTCGCCCATCCTGGACGTGCAGGCCACCTTGCCGCTGCCCTATGGTTCGGGCAGCAACAGCCTGTTGAACCTGCCGCTGGCGTTGCCGTCCGTCGTGCCGCCCGCGCAGCCCCCGGCCACCCCCGGCAGCGACAGCATTCCCGAAGCCGAAACGCAGGAAATCGATCTCGACGAGCTCGGTGACATCTTCGGCACGGCGCCCGAGCCGGCCGAACCCGAGCCGCAACCCGAGCCGCAACCCGAGCCGCAACCCGAGCCGGTGCGGCAGGCTGAGGTTCAGCCTGAGCCTGAAGTGAAGCCCGAGCCTGTCGCCGAGGTCGCGGCTGAAGCCGACGAGCAGGTCAAGGTCATCGGACCGCTGCGCATCGGCATACCGCTGTTCAACATCTACCTCAACGAAGCCGACGAGGTGTCGCGCCGCCTGGGCACCGAGCTGGCCGAATGGGCCCTGGAATGGGAACGCCACCCGGTGCCCGAAACCACCTCGGCGCTGGCCCACCAGTTGGCTGGCAATTCGGCCACCGTGGGTTATGTCGAGCTGTCGGCACTGGCTCGCGCGCTGGAACACGCGCTGCAGCGTTCGCACGCCCAGGGCCCCGGCCGGCCGGGCGAAGCGGCGCTGTTCAACGACGTGGCCGACGACATCCGCCGCCTGCTGCACCAGTTCGCCGCCGGTTTCCTGCGCGGTGTCGCACCGGGTCTGATGGACCGCCTGGCGGCGCATGAACGCCTGCCGATGGCCGCCGAGCCCATTGAGCCCGCCGAGGCCGAGTCCGACCTGGCGGCCGTCGATGCCATCGACGCCGAACTGTTCCCGATCTTCGAGGAAGAGGCCGACGAGCTGCTGCCGCAACTGCAGTCGCGCCTGAGCGACTGGCTGGACCAGCCCGACGACGCCGATGCCGGCATGGCCTGCATGCGCACGCTGCACACGCTGAAGGGCGGCGCCCGCCTGTCGGGCGCGATGCGCATCGGCGACATGGCGCACCGCCTGGAAACCGCCATCGAAGCCCTGGCCGCGCGCGGTGACGCGCAGGCCGCCGATGTGGCGCCCTTGCTGGCCCAGGCCGACGCGATGAGCGCCGTCTTCGACGCCATGCGCAAGCCGGGTGCCGTGCCGGTGCCAGCACCGGCACCGGCCGTGACGCGGGTGCTGGCGCCTGTCGTCGCGCCCGTGGCGGAGATGGCGCCGGAGCCCGAACCCCAGCCCGAGTCGACGCCGATCGCGGTACCCGCACCGGAACCGGAACCGGAACTGGCGCCAGAGCCGGAGGCAGAGCCTGTCGCCCAGGTGCAGCCGGTCGCCGAGCCCGAGCCTGAGCCTGTAGTCGAGGTGGCTGCCGAGCCGGTCGCCGCACCGGCCCCACCGCCTGTGCCCGTGCCGCCGCCGGTGGCTGCACCGGCACCGCCGCCGGCCATCGTGGTTGCGCCGCTGGCCATCGACTGGCAGCGCTTCGCCTCGGGCAGCACCACGGCCGAGCCGGTGGCCGAGCGGGCCACGGCCAACGCTGGCGCCGTCGTGCGCGTGCGCGCCGGTCTGCTCGACCGCCTGGTCAACCAGGCGGGCGAGGTCAGCATCACGCGGGCCCGCATCGACGCCGACGTGAAGCAGCTGCAGTCCTCGCTGGGCGACCTGACCGACAGCCTGGAGCGCATGCGCCGCCAGCTGCGTGACATCGAACTGCAGGCCGAAACCCAGATCACCACGCGCATCGAAGCCGCCAAGGCGGCGGCCCAGGCCTTCGACCCGCTGGAGATGGACCGCTTCACGCGCTTCCAGGAATTGACGCGCTTCATGGCCGAGTCGGTCAACGACGTGGCCACGCTGCAGCGCAGCCTGCAGCGCACGCTGCAGTCCACCGAAGACGAGCTGGCCGCCCAGGCGCGGCTGACCCGCGAGCTGCAGGACGACCTGCTGCGCACGCGGATGGTCGAGTTCGACAGCATCGCCGAGCGCCTGTCGCGCACCGTGCGCCAGGCCGCGAAAGAAACGGCCAAGCAGGTCAAGGTGGACATCGTCGGCGGGGCCATCGAAATCGACCGCGGCGTGCTCGAACGCATGGTCGGTTCCTTCGAACACCTGCTGCGCAACAGCGTGGCGCACGGTGTGGAACTGCCCGCCGCGCGCACGAAGTCGGGCAAGGACGCGACCGGTGTCATCACCATCACCGTGGCCCAGGCTGGCAACGAAGTGGCGGTTGAATTCGCCGACGACGGCGGCGGCCTGGACCTGGCGCGCATCCGCCAGCGCGGCGTCGAGCGCAAGCTGATGGCCGCCGACGCGGCCGCCAGCGACAGCGAACTGGCCGGGCTGATCTTCGCGCCCGGTTTCAGCACCGCCGAAACCGTCACCGAACTGGCCGGCCGGGGTGTCGGCCTGGACGTGGTGCGCGCCGAAGTCAACGCGATGGGCGGGCGCATCGAAACCGCCAGCCAGCCGGGGCAGGGCACGCGCTTCAAGCTGCTGCTGCCGCTGACCACGGCGGTCACGCAGGTGGTGATGCTGCGTTGCGGCGGTCAGCAGGTGGCGGTGCCTTCGCAGCTGATCGAACTGGTGCGCCGCGCGCCGCGCGCCGATGTCGAGCGGGCCTACGCCAGCGGCAGTTTCGAATACGGCGGCCAGGCGCTGCCCTTCTACTGGCTGCCCACGCTGCTGCGCACGGGCGGGCGGGGCAGCGCCAGCGGCGGCCGCACCGAAACCGTGGTCATCGTGCGCAGTGCGGCGCAGCGCGTGGCGGTGCACGTCGATGAAGTGCTGGGCAACCAGGAAGTGGTGGTCAAGAACGTCGGCCCGCAGCTGTCGCGCTTGCCGGGTCTGGCCGGCGTCACGCTGCTGCCTTCGGGCGCGGTGGCGCTGATCTACAACCCGGTGGCGCTGGCCAGCCTGTACGGCGAAGAGGCCCGTGTGCGCCAGTTGCAGCAGCCGTCGGCCCCGGACGCACCGCATGCACAAGCCGAGCCCCAGCCGGTGCAGGCGCCGATGGTGCTGGTGGTGGACGATTCGCTGACCGTGCGCCGCGTGACGCAGCGCCTGCTGGCCCGCGAAGGCTACCGCGTGGTGCTGGCCAAGGACGGCCTGGATGCGCTGGAACGGCTGGCTGAAGAGCGGCCTTGCGTGCTGCTGTCGGACATCGAGATGCCGCGCATGGACGGCTTCGACCTGGTGCGCAATGTGCGCGCCGACGCCAAGCTGGCCGGCCTGCCGGTGGTGATGATCACCTCGCGCATCGCGCAGAAGCACCGCGACTACGCGGCCGAACTGGGCGTGCAGCACTACCTGGGCAAGCCCTTCTCGGAAGAGGAATTGCTGGCGCTGGTGGCGCGCTACGCCAGGGTGGCTGTGGCAGTCTGAGCAAATGAGGCCGCGCCCTGCAGCGGCGGCGGCTGCCCGGATGGCGGACCGTCATCCGCAGTAACCCTTGAAGACCGGGGCTTAAACAAACGTTTGATTTGCGCCCTAAACTGCGGCGCATGTCCCGTTCCCGCCTTCTGCCTGGTGCTGCTGCGCTGCCAGCGCCCGCTGCGTTGACCCCGCCAGCGGCCGACGCCGCGCCGCCCGCCGACGACGCCCGCGCCCGCCTGCTGCATGCCGGCCTGCGCCTGTTCGCGCAGCAGGGCTACAGCAAGACCTCCACCCGTGAACTGGCCGAGGCGGCCAAGGTCAATGTGGCGGCCATCAGCTACTACTTCGGCGACAAGGCCGGCCTGTACCGCGCGGTGTTCTTCGAACCGATGGTCGAGCCGGAAGACGAGCTCGCGCGCATCACCGCGCCCGGGCAATGCCTGTTGAAAACGATGTGCAGCTTCTTCGAGACCTTCATGGCCCCGCTGCGCCACGGCGACGCCGCGCGGCTGTGCATGAAGCTGCGCTTTCGCGAGATGCTGGAACCCACCGGCCTGTGGGACGAGGAAATCGCCAAGGGCATCAAGCCCCTGCACGACGCGATGGTGGCGCTGCTGGCGCGCCAGTTCGGCTTGCGCCAGCCCGACCTGGAACTGCACCGCCTGGTCATCAGTCTGGCCGGGCTGGGCGTGCATGTGCACGTGGGGCGCGACATCGCCGACCAGCTGGCGCCGGGCCTGAACGACCAGCCCGACAGCGTGGACGTGTGGGTGGAGCGGCTGTCCGAATACGCCATGGCCATGGTGCAGGCCGAGGCCACGCGGCGCGGCATCCGCCTGAAGGGAAAACTGACTTGAGCGACCACCCCGCCCCGGCGCTGCGCGCTACCGTTGCCGCCGGCACCGTTTTGGCGGTGGCCCTGTTGACCGGCTGCGCCAGCAGCCCGGGCACAGCGACCGACGCCCGGGCTGCGGCCCCCGTGCTGGCACCAGCTTGGCAGGCGCCGCAGCCGCAGGGTGGATCGACCGCAACCGGTGCGACAGGCGCCGCCGCTGGGCCCGCTGCCAGCCCCGTCACCGCCGCCGCTGCGCTGGACGCCATCACCACCTGGGACCGCTTCAACGACCCGCTGCTGCCGGGCTTGATCGCAGCCGCCCAGCAGGCCAGCCCGACCTTGTCGGCCGCCCGGGCGCGCATCGAAAGGGCGCGCGCCACGCGGGCCGCAGCCGGTGCCGCCTTGCTGCCGTCGCTGGACGCCGTGGCCACGGCCACGCAAGGCCGCGACACGCCGCGTGGCGGCGCCACGGCCAGCGCCACGCTGGGCTTGCAGGCGGCCTGGGAGATCGGCCTCTTCGGCGGTGGCGCCGCAGGGCGCGACGCCGCGCAGGCCCGCCTGCAAGGCGCGCAGGCCGCCTGGGCCGGCGCCCGCCTGGCGGTGGCCGCCGAAACCGCCAGCAGCTACCTGGACCTGCGCGCCTGCGAAGCGCTGAGCGTGCAGGCCCAGGCCGACGCCCGGTCACGCGGCGAGACCGCGCGCCTGACCGACCTGAGCGCGCGCGCCGGCTTCACGCCGCCGGCCGACGCCGCGCTGGCCCGTGCGGCCGCCGCGCAGACGCGCAACCAGGCGGTCAGCCAGGCCTCGGCCTGCGACACGCTGGTCAAGTCGCTGGTCGAGATCACCGACATCGCCGAGCCCGCACTGCGCCAGCAACTGGCGGCGCGCACTGCGCTGCTGCCGCAGCCCGGCGCCTTGTCGATGGCCGACACGCTGCCGGCCGCGCTGCTGTCGCGCCGGCCCGATCTGGCCGAGGCCGAACGCAACGTCATCGCCGCAGCCGGCGACCGCAACCAGGCGCAGGCCCGCGAAAAACCCAGCCTCAGCCTGACCGGTTCTTTGGCTGGCGGCGCCGGGCGCAGCGCCGGCATCACGGTCAGCGGCGCCACCTGGCGCTTCGGCCCGCTGGTGGTCGATTTCCCGCTCTTCGACGGCGGCCGCCGCGCCGCCGACAGCGCGGCCGCGCAAGCCGGCTACGACGACGCCGTGGCGCAGTACCGCAGCCTGGCGCGGCGCGCCGTGCGCGAAGTGGAAAGCGCCCTGGTGGCGATGCAGTCCAGCCGCCAGCGCGAGGCCGATGCGCTGAGCGCGGCGCAAGACTTCGAGACCTCGCTGCGCGCCACCGCCGCGCGGCAGCAGGGCGGGCTGGCCAGCCTGTTCGACCTGGAAACCGCGCGGCGCAACGCCGTCACGGCCCAGCGCGCACTGATCGACCTGCAGCGCGACAACGCCGCCGCCTGGATCAGCCTGGTCCGCGCCCTGGGCGGCGGCTGGGACGCCACCACGCTGAGCGCCGCTGCTGCCCCGTCAGCCCCGTCAGCCCCCGCCGCCCCTTGACCCTGCAGACCGTGAAAACACCCGCCCCGACCGACGCCATGCATAAAAACCCGGCTTTCTCCCACCTGAAGCGGCTGGTGACCACCGTCTCGCGCTTGCACTGGATCGCCACGGCGGTGGTGGTGGCCGCCGGCCTGGCCGCGACCTGGATGGCCAGTGCTGCCGACAGCAAACCGGCTGCCGACATCAAGGCAGACGGCAAGGCCGCCAGCAAGCCTTCGCTGACCGTCACGCTGACCCAGGCGCAGCGCGTCGACCTGGCCGTCACCGTGGCCGCCAACGGCAACATCGCGCCGTGGCAGGAAGCCATCGTCGGCGCTGAAAGCAACGGCTGGCGGCTGGCCGAGGTGCGCGTCAACGTCGGCGATGTCGTCCAGCGCGGCCAGGTGCTGGCCACCTTCACCGCCGACCTGGCCAACGCCGACCTGGCGCAAAGCAAGGCCGCCGTGGCCGAAGCCGAAGCCAACGCCGCCGACGCTGCGGCCAACGCCGCGCGGGCCCGCGAACTGCAGACCACCGGCGCCTTGTCGGCGCAGCAGATCAA
>JANPHI010000074.1:0-4706 GCA_031424355.1 Betaproteobacteria bacterium | reverse complement strand
CGCGGGATAGCGCCAGGAATTCGTTTCGCGCTTGACGACGGCCAGCGTGGACAGGCATTGCGGCGCGAACACATACCAGGCCAGCAGCGAATAGGCGGTGGCCAGCGACCAGCCCTGGGCGATGACCGGCGCCAGGCTCTCAGCCACCGAGTCCCCCGCCGCCGACAGCGCGTAGACGGTGCCCAGCGCACCCACCGCCACTTCGCGCGCCGCCATGCCGGGCACCAGCGCCACGCTGATCTGCCAATTGAAGCCGATGGGCGCGAAGACGTGTTCCAGCGCGTGGCCGATGAGGCCGGCCACGCTGTACTGGATGGCCGGCCCCGTGGCCCCGGCCGGCGGGCCGGGCCAGCTGGACAGGAACCACAGCACCACCATCAGCGAAAAGATGATGCCGCCGACCCGGCGCAGAAAGATGCGCGCCCGTTCCAGCAGGCCGATGCCCAGGCTCTCCAGGCTGGGCCAGCGGTAGGGCGGCAGCTCCAGCATCAGCGGCTGGTAGCGGCTTTTCAGCCAGGTGCGCTTGAAGACCCAGGCCACGGCCATGGCCGACACCACGCCGGCCACATACAGCCCGAACAGGGTGAGCCCGCGCAGGCTGAAGGGCCCCACGCTGCGCGCCGGGACGAAGGCGCCGATGACCAGCGCATAGACCGGCAGCCGGGCCGAGCAGGTCATCAGCGGCGCCAGCATGATGGTGGCCAGTCGGTCGCGCCAGTTGGCGATGGTGCGGGTGGCCATCACCCCGGGCACGGCGCAGGCGAAGCTGCTCAGCAGCGGGATGAAGGCGCGGCCCGACAGGCCGACCTTGCCCATCAGCGTGTCCAGCAGGAAGGCCGCGCGCGGCAGGTAGCCGCTGTCTTCCAGCACCAGGATGAAGGCGAAGAGGATCAGGATCTGCGGCAGGAAGACCAGCACGCTGCCCACGCCGGCCAGCACGCCGTCGACCAGCAGGCTGCGCAGCGGGCCATCGGCCATGTGGGCGAGCGTCCAGTCGCCCACGGCGGCCACGCCGGCCTTGATGGCGTCCATCGGCGCCACGGCCCAGGCGAACACCGCCTGGAACATCAGGAAGAGCAGCGCCGCCAGCAGCACCAGGCCCCACACCGGGTGCATCACCACGGCGTCCAGGCGGTACTGCAAGCGGGTGCGCGGCGCCTGGTTGGGCACCACGCGCTGCAGGATGCGCCGAACCGCCAGCGCCAGGGCCGTGGCGTCACCCACGGGGGGCACATGGGCCGGTGACACCAGCGGATGGGCCAGGTGGCTTTGCAAGGCCGTGCGCAGGGCCGCATGGCCGTCGCCCTTCACGGCCACGGTTTCCACCACCGGGCAGCCCAGTTCGGCTTCCAGCGCCGGGATGTCGATGACCAGGCCCTGTTCGCGCGCGGCGTCGGCCATGTTCAGCGCCACCAGCAGCGGGCGGCCGCTGCGCGACTGTTCGGCGCGCAGTTCCAGCACCAGGCGCAGGCCCATGCGCAGGTTGGTGGCGTCCAGCACGGCCACCACCAGGTCGGGCACGGCTTCACCGGCGCGCTGGCCTTGCAGCACGTCCAGCGTCACCTGTTCGTCCAGCGTGGCCGGCGTGAGGCTGTAGGTGCCGGGCAGGTCGATGATGGCCACGCTGTGCTGGGCGTCCAGCCGGGCCAGGCCGACCTTGCGCTCGACGGTGACACCGGCGTAGTTGGCCACCTTCTGCCGCGCGCCGGTCAGGCGGTTGAACAGCGCAGTCTTGCCGCAATTGGGGTTGCCGACCAGCGCGACGGTCAGCGGTGACAGGGCCAGATCAGACATGGCGCCCCACCGTGACCGCTTTCGTGGCGACGCTTGTGGTGGTTTCCACCTGCACGCAACGCGCTTCCAGCAGCCGCAGCGCGAACAGCGTGTCGCCCACCTGCACCGCCAGCGGCTCGCGCCCGCCGGGGCCGCGCCGCAGCACCTGCACCGGTTCGCCGGCCACGAAGCCGATCTCGGCCAGGCGGCGCAGCAGGGCGCTGTCGGCGCCGGGCACGGTGGTGCTCAGGCCCGTCACCACGGCCTCGGTGCCGTCGGGCAGGTCCGCCAGGTCGGCGCAGGGGTCGGTGTGCATGGTTGACCCGAGTCTATTCGCAATGCGAATCGTTCGCAGTTGACCCGCATCAAAGGCATGCGGAATATCGCCGCCCTGGCCAGGGCAGGGCGTGGCTGAGCGGCTGCGTAAACTCGACGCTCTGTTTTCACGCTTCCAGCCTCAGGCAGCCATGCTCACTTTCCAGCAGATCATCCTCAAGCTGCAGTCGTACTGGGACGCCCAGGGCTGCGCCCTGCTGCAGCCCTACGACATGGAAGTCGGCGCCGGCACCAGCCACACCGCCACCTTCCTGCGCGCCCTGGGCCCCGAACCGTGGAAAGCGGCCTACGTGCAGCCCAGCCGCCGCCCGAAAGACGGCCGCTATGGCAACAACCCCAACCGCCTGCAGCACTACTACCAGTACCAGGTGGTGCTGAAGCCGGCGCCGGCCAACATCCTGGAGCTGTACCTGGGTTCGCTGGAAACGCTGGGCTTCGACCTCAAGGCCAACGACGTGCGTTTTGTCGAAGACGACTGGGAGAACCCCACGCTGGGCGCCTGGGGTCTGGGCTGGGAGGTCTGGCTGAACGGCATGGAAGTCACGCAGTTCACCTACTTCCAGCAGGTCGGTGGCATCGACTGCAAGCCCATCACCGGCGAGATCACCTACGGTCTGGAGCGGCTGGCGATGTACCTGCAGGGCGTGGACAACGTCTACGACCTGGCCTGGACCGACACGTTGAAGTACCGCGACGTGTACCACCAGAACGAGGTCGAGCAGAGCACCTACAACTTCGAGCACAGCGACGTCGAATTCCTGCTCGGCGCCTTCGGTGCGCACGAGAAACAGGCGAAGTATTTGATGGAGCAGCAACTCGCCCTGCCGGCCTACGAACAGGTGCTGAAAGCCGCCCACACCTTCAACCTGCTGGACGCGCGTGGCGCCATCAGCGTGACCGAGCGTGCCGCCTACATCGGCCGCATCCGCAACCTGGCGCGCAGTGTGGCGGCCAGCTACCTGGACAGCCGCTTGCGCCTGGGCTTCCCGATGGCGCCCCGAGCCTGGGCCGATGAAGTCACCGCACAACTGACGAAGAAGGTGGCTTGAGATGACGAGCGCGAACCTGCTGGTTGAACTGTTCGTCGAAGAGCTGCCGCCCAAGGCGCTGAAGAAGCTGGGCGAGGCTTTTTCCACGCTGCTGGCCGATGGCTTGAAGGCGCAAGGGCTGGCCGCTGCCGACGCGGCGGTCTCCGCCTACGCGTCACCGCGCCGCCTGGCCGTTACGGTGGCGCAGGTGGCCAGCAAGGCCGCTGACAAGGCTGCGCAGACCAAGCTGATGCCGGTGGCCGTGGCGCTGACGGCCGACGGCCAGCCCACGCCCGCGCTGCTGAAGAAGCTGGCGGCGCTGGGCGCGGATGCCAGCGCCGTACCGCAACTGAAACGCTTGCCCGACGGCAAGGCCGAAGCGCTGTTCCTGGACAGCCTGGTCCCCGGTGCCACCCTGGCGGAAGGTCTGCAGAAAGCGCTGACCGACGCCATCGCCAAACTGCCCATCCCCAAGGTCATGCAGTACCAGCTGGAAAGCGGCCCCGGCGCGGACTTCCAACCGGGCTGGACCAGCGTCAACTTCGTCCGCCCGGCGCACGGCCTGGTCGCCCTGCACGGCGCCGACGTGGTGCCGGTCAGCGCGCTGGGTTTGCAGTCGGGCCGCAGCACCACCGGCCACCGTTTCGAGGCGAAGCTGCCGGTGATCACCCTGCGCGACGCCGACAGCTACGCCACGCAACTGCGTGACGAAGGCGCGGTCATCGCCAGCTTCGCCGAACGCCGCGCAGAGCTGGTCAGACAGCTGCAGGCCGCCGCCGCGAAGGAAGGCCTGACGCCCATCGAAGACGAGGCCTTGCTGGACGAGGTGACGGGCCTGGTCGAACGCCCGAACGTGCTGCTGTGCCGCTTCGAGCCCGAGTTCCTGGCCGTGCCGCAGGAATGCCTGATCCTGACGATGAAGGCCAACCAGAAGTACTTCCCGCTGCTGGACAGTCACCACAAGCTGACCGAGAAATTCCTCATCGTCAGCAACATCAGCCCGGCCGACCCCAGCCGGGTCATCGAAGGCAATGAACGTGTGGTGCGCCCGCGCCTGGCCGACGCCAAATTCTTCTTCGACCAGGACAGGAAGCGCACGCTGCAAAGCCGCGTCGAAGGCCTGGGCAAGGTGGTCTACCACGGCAAGCTGGGCAGCCAGGGCGACCGTGCCGAGCGCGTGCGTGCCATCGCCCACGCCCTCGTCAAGCAGCTGAGCCTGGCCACGCTGCCCTACACGGTGGACGCGCAGGACGAGTTCACGGTGCTCGACAGCAAGGTGCAGCAAGCCGCGCTGCTGGCCAAGACCGACTTGCTGACCGACATGGTTGGCGAATTCCCCGAACTGCAGGGCGTGATGGGCGGCTATTACGCCCGGCACGAGGGCTTGCGCGACGGCGTGGCCATCGCCATCGAAGACCACTACAAGCCGCGCTTTGCCGGCGACGCGCTGCCGCGCAACCACACGGGCACCGTGCTGGCGCTGGCCGACAAGCTGGAAACGCTGGTCGGGCTGTTCGGCATCGGCCAGGTGCCGACTGGCGACAAGGACCCGTTCGCGCTGCGCCGCCA